>JABDBB010000008.1 GCA_013288845.1 Chlamydiota bacterium
TTGAACTATCCGAATTTGAAACTGTATTCGGAGAAGAGTTGCCTTATACGGGGAGTGCCCTTACTATCGGCGGATGGTTGATGGAGAAATTAGGAGAGGTTCCTAAAACCGGGACTAAATATGAAACCGATAAGTTCTTTTTTCATGTTTTGACAGCAAATCCTAATCGTGTAAGAAGAGTATACATTCGAAAAAAATGAATCATGAGTGATCGATGGCCTATTGGTGGTTAACAGCAAATATTATTTCTATCATTATTCTCGCATTTTATTCCATGCTTGAAATGGCGATTGTATCGTTTAATAAGGTACGTTTACAATATTATATAAGTAAAGGATCGGAAAAAGCCAAACGCATTAATTATTTATTGCATAATCCTTCAAGACTTTTCGGAACTACGCTGATAGGAGTCAATGTCGCTACAGTAGTCGGATCTGAATGTGCCCGGGAATTTCACAGCGCTATAGGAATTGACCCCAATTTGGCCCCTTTGACACAGGTATTTTTTGTTATTGTGTTCGGAGAGTTGGCTCCGATGTTTGCTGCCCGGCATTATCCCGAGCACGTCTCTATGTTGGGAATCACCCTTATTTATTATTCCTCTCGCGTGATGGCCCCTCTCATTTGGATTTTCGGGAAAATTTCGGAGCTCACCATAAAAATTCTGGGAAAAAGCAATGAGACCTCCGGTATTTTTCTGAGTCGTGAAGAGTTAATAAAAGTGGTAGAGGATGTAAATGAAGAGTTTCCTCATGAAGTGCATTCGGAAGAACTTACTATTATCACCTCCAATATTTTTCATTTGAAGGAAAAAGTAATAGAAGAGGTGATGATCCGATTATCCGCTATTCATATGTTGCCGTCGGATGCTACGGTAATTCAAATGAAAAATCTGTTGCTCAAAACCGGCGTGGATTTCGTTCCCATCTATCACCGACAGCCCGGAAATATCATTGCGGTGGCACGTCCCCGTGATCTCTTACGATTCAGAGAAACCGCAAGGATTCGCGATTGCGTCAAACATCCTTGGTATATTACCACTTCAGGAACGTTGGGAGATGTTTTACAGCAATTCAGAAATAACAAAGAAAATATAGCTGTTGTTCTGAACAGAGAAGGGGCAGCCATAGGAATCATCACCATAGACTCATTAATAGAAGAGGTATTCGGGAAGACCGTTCCCGGTGAGCCTGAAAAAAGCGGAGTAAAATCTCTTGTGTTAAAGGATTATACACTGGACGGAGACATGCGCGTTTCGGAGTTCAATAAAGAATACGGATTTTTGTCTGCCGGCGATGAGAATGTTACGTTATCCGATCTGATCATCAATATTATGGGGCACGCTCCGGGGAAGGGGGATCAGATTGTAATAGGTGATTTTGAGATGACCATCAAAGAAGCAACATTGAGCACTATAAAAACAGTGAAGATCACCGGAAGAATCAATTGATGAGAAGTGCTAAAGAAAGAAGTAATGCAAAAGAAAAATGGAGAAAAGCACCTTTAGCCAAAAATGTGTTATAGATCGGGCCTATCGGAGTGTTTCTGATGGTTTTTTCAAATCGGTAAGTCGGAAATAAAATAACACAAGGCAATATAGCTGCAACCGGCTGACCTATCAATAACCAAAAAACCCCCATAAAAAAGGGTGCGTAGAGTAAAAAAGCAATTTCATTTTTTGCAAAATTCTCTCCGAAACGTACAGCTAATGTATTTTTTCCGACCTTTGCATCTCCTATACGATCGCGTATATTGTTGATGGCAATCATAACGGTACAGTGCAGTCCGATTTGTATTCCTGCAAGACAGGACAATAGAGAAAAGCCGGCGGTGAGAATATAGTAAAAAACAGAGGTAGCTATTATTCCGAAAAAGAGAAGGACAAACACTTCACCTAATCCTTTATAACCCAAAGGAAACGGACCGGCAGTATACATATAGCCGGCAAGAATGGAAACTGCCAAAGTGCCGGCAACAATCACTCCTCCTTTTACTATTAAAGGAACGGCAAACAAGACCGACAGACCAAAAAAGAGGGCGGCAGCAAAAAGAACCTGATTGAAAGTCAGAATCCCTTTTTGCGTAATTCTTTCCGGACCGATCCTTTTTTCCGTATCGGCCCCTTTTTTAAAATCGAAAGCATCGTTAGTCAGATTGGTTCCGATCTGAATACAAAAAGAACTGAGAAGAGCATAAACAGAAAGGATCCAATCGACATCGAATCCTTGATTCATTGCCAAAAAAGAGGCGACCGATACAGGAGCAACCGCTGCCGTCAATGTTTTGGGCCGTGCTGCATTGAGTAAGGACCGCCAATCTCTTCTAAGAATTGTTTGTGTAAGCATCTATTTCTCTGTTATGGCAATCTTGGAAATTTAGAAAAATCAGGAGGGCGTTTTTCTACAAAAGCCTCTCTTCCTTCCTGAGCTTCTGCACTCATATAATATAGAAGAGTGGCATTGCCGGCTAATTCCTGCAATCCTGCCTGACCGTCGCAATCGGCATTGAGAGCTGATTTCAAACATCGCAAAGCCATGGGAGAGTGTGCCAGCATCTCACGGCACCATTTCAAAGTTTCCGATTCTAATTCACAAAGAGGAACGACGTGATTGACAAGTCCCATTTGTAATGCTTCTTCAGCATTGTATTGTCTGCAGAGAAACCAAATTTCCCTGGCTTTTTTCTGTCCGACAATCCGCGCCAGGTAACTGCTTCCGAATCCGCCATCAAAAGAACCGACACGAGGGCCGACCTGACCGAATATAGCATTATCCGCAGCGATAGTCAGATCACACACGACATGCAATACATGTCCCCCTCCGATAGCATATCCTGCAACCATCGCCACTACAGGTTTCGGCAATGAGCGAATTTGCTTTTGAAGATCTAAAACGTTGAGGCGGGGAACTCCGGTTTCATCGACATATCCCTCGTTTCCTCTGATTTTTTGGTCTCCGCCCGAACAGAAAGCCATATCGCCCTCTCCGGTAAGGATTACCGCTGCAACTGTAGGGTCATTTCTACAGAGATCAAAAGCTTCCTGCATTTCTGACACAGTTTCCGGTCTGAAGGCATTTCGTACTTCCGGACGATTGATCGTGATTTTTGCAATTCCGTCTTCTGTTTTTTCAAATTTTATATCAGTATATAATTTAACGGTATTCCAGAGAGTCGTTTCAGTAAGCATTTCATCTCCATATTTTGGTTTTTTACAAATTTATCTTATCATTCTATTGTTTGACAATAAAATTGTAGTTTTCCGAATTCAAGAGGATAAACTCCCCTATTTTTTCCTGTAAAGTCTCCGGATTTGTAAGATGCAGTCGATGTCCTGCATTCGGAATAACGACTATCGAAGAATCCGGATGTTTCAATCGAAGATTTTTCGCCAAAGAGACATATTTTGTATCGCGCTCACCGACCACCCAAAGAATGGGAATGTCGAGTTCTTCTATTTTTTCTTTTAGGAATTCCTGTTTGCCTATAGAAAAGCAACGCATTGCATCGGACAAAGCTTTTCGCGAGTAGTCCTTTTCGAGTCTGATAACATCTTTTTTATCGTATTGAAAAATGGGCTGTCCGTTCCACCTTTCAAGCAGTGAATCCCAGGACTCACTAAGGAATGCGTTTGACCAATTTATATCGTGCTGATAGCGTCGTTCTCGTTCTTCCGGATCCTCGACTCCATAACTCGCTGAAATAATGATTGCCGCATTATATAAATCCGGATGATTGATGAGCGCATGCAGAGCCAAGCGCCCTCCCATGGAATATCCCATGAGAATAGACTTTTCCCCGGCAGATTTTACTTGCCGTTCTACTTTTTTGTTAAATGACTCCGACCAATTTTGCAAAGATATGATCTCATCTTCAAAAATATTCGGGACCACCGGTTTCTCGTGAGAAATTCCGGTCCAATCTATAGGATGTCCCAAAAATCCGTGTAAACAAAATAAAGTCATCTTACAGTCATAGCTTTTTTAATTTCTCCTTAAACCGGTAGGAAGCATCATCGTCAGGCACACATTCGATAAGGCGAGGCCGGGAATATTCCGGAAATCCATCAAAATCCCCTTCTATTTTCACATAATCCAATTTCCAAAGACCTGCAAAATGTTCGAAAGAAAAATTGTGTTTATTTTGTATTTGCGGATTAGAAAAGAGCCCTGAGAAGATTTTACCCCCTCCGTTATTCATCACAATGATATTGATGTTGATGTTTTCCATTTGGTGAATAATCCAAGGTCCTGCAAGATCATAAAGAGCGGTTAAATCCCCTATCAAAGCCCAATTGCTTGCCTTCGGATCACACACTCCCAAAAATGTAGAGATCTGTCCGTCAATGCCGTTTAAACCTCTGGAGCCAAATATTTTTATATTCTTTTCTTTATATGTCGCATACATGTCCCAATGGCGTATAGAAAGGCTGTTTCCTAAAAACACATGTGAATTTCCCGGTATGATTTCGGATATTTTTCGGACCATGCTCTGTTCGGCATTCAGCTCCTCTGCAATAAGGTCTGATATTTTTTTTGCATATTCCCTATCCGACTGCATGAAAGAACTGAAATCCGTTTTTATTTTTAGTGTATTTACAGGGCAATCTGAAAGGTATTTTTGGAGATCTATAGATTCGATAGTTTGTCCGCTCAATCCTGAAAAAGGTAGCGGACTCAAGGAAAGAACCGGAATATTTTTTGTTTCGAGGTCTCTCCACAATCGCAAAGTGGGGACTCCCCCTATGCGTATAATGCCGTCGATAGAAGTGTGAAATTTATCGCAAGAGGTCAGACAAAAAGATTCGCACAGCGACTTTGCAGATTCTCTGATTCCTGAAATTGCTTCACAGTAAAAGGGGATCTTAAGGTCTGATAAAAATTCCATAACAGACGAACGTGTTTTTTCCTCCAAAGTACTTACTATAACAATCGGATGCTTACAGGAATTCATGAATGTATAAAAGTCTGTATAATCATATTCAGCCTCGGAAGACTTTGTCGAAAGTATTTCGTTGGGCTCCGGAAGTTCGGGGAATTCTTCAAAGCAATACTTGTATGATTCTTCCATACAGGCGTTCAAATGAATCGAAGATTTTCTGTCCCAATTAGGGAGGCGACACACATCCGGAAATTCAAGATCGAGAAAATAGGGAGCATATACTCCAAAAATATTTTGTTGTTCCGCTGTTTGCGGAGCACCTGATCCTCTAAAACGGCGTGGCCTGTCTGCTGTAATAAAGATAACGGGAATTCCTGAATAATAAGCCTCCATAGCAGCAGGAAGCAACTCCCCCACAGCAGTGCCCGACGTCGTGATCACCGCAATCGGACATCCGGTCAGTTTACCCCTTCCCAAAGCAAAAAAAGCTGCTGAACGCTCTTCGTAAAAGAAAAAAGATCGAATATTTTTATCGGATGTGTTGAGACATTCGATAAAAGAGGTATTTCTTCCGCCCGGACATACACAATATTCTTTGACTCCCAGTTGCAGACAAAAGGAGATGATTTCGTAAGCCAATCGACTGTTTTCTTTTTCCGGATGCAATGTTGTCTTTTTTTCAATTTGCTGCATGATCCCTCTTAAAATAGTGGCGAGTTCCTGTTCCCACAGGAGAAGAAAGTGATAATCGATGTGCCATGGAATCGATATTCGCAAGCCCCACATCACTTTCAAAAGCGGAGCTTAGCACAATAGAAACTCCTCTTTTAACGGCCCGCCGGTGTAACGGAATGCAATGAAGCATTCCTCCTTGAACAGTAGGTTTATAAATGAGAGCTTTCAATGTAGGGAATGACTCTACCTGCTGCAAGGAAAGATCTCCGGGAAAAGACTCGTCAACTGCAAGAGGATGGGGAAAGGCCGCTAAATCATGAGGATTTAGAAAAGGTTCTTCTACGTAATCAAATGTGTCTAAAGGGAACTCTGAAAAAAATCGAAGAGAATCTTCTGTATTCCAAGCACGATTTACATCGATACGCAATCGAAAAACATCCTTCAATCGGACAATGACTTCACGAGTTTCTTTAAAATCGAGATTGCTGACCTTTAGTTTTGCAGATGTATACCCCTCCTTTTTTCTCTGTTCTGCATGTAAAAGAATTTGGGAAGGAGTTCCTGTAAAAAGAGCACTTGTCCGAACACTATAACCGGAAAGCGGCATCAATATCGAAAGGAGTGCCGACTCCATTCCGAAGGAGCAGGAAGGAAGCAAAGCTAATTTATGTAGTTCATCGAAACAAGTATGGGGAGTCCAATCAATACCTAAAATTTCCTCTTCTCTTTCGCGCAGTTCTCCCAAAGACTCCTCTAACGACTCTTTACTCCAATTCGGAAGTGGTGCCACCTCTCCCCAACCGTTCTTTCCGGCCTCGCCGGT
This sequence comes from Chlamydiota bacterium, assembly GCA_013288845.1. GTDB lineage: Bacteria > Chlamydiota > Chlamydiia > Chlamydiales > Criblamydiaceae > JABDBB01. The sequence continues at coordinate 6,377 of JABDBB010000008.1, forward strand.
AACATAAAGCAATACTCCCGAGCGGATAAGTCCGGTCGTGAAAGGGATTTCATAGGGATAATAAGAAAGTTTTTCTATTTTCATGTAATAAAGCTTTTTATGACAATCCCAGCATGGATTTTATTGTAGCAAATTTTAGTATCATCTCTTTCCATTCAGTGCATAAATCACTTTCGGAAGTCACACCGCATCCGGCGGTAATTGTTGTCATGTCTTTATTCCATTGCATGTTTCTTATGGCAACGTAACAGGCAAATTCATCTGAATTTTTCCCTATATATCCGAAAGGAGCTCCAAAACGATGTCGATCGAATTTTTTATGAATTTCTTTAAGCCAATTCATCCCCTCTTTTTTGGGATAAGCTCCTATCGCAGCAGTAGGGTGCAATAAATCGACCAACAAATCAAAAGACAAATCATCCTTACTCTGTAATTCAATAGGGGTAAAAAGATGGTACAATCCGGGGAATCCGCGTATTCCGGTATTGTCCGATAAAACATTTCCATAGGGAGACAAGGACTCTACAATCCCCTCCACAACCCAATTGTGTTCTCGGCGGATTTTTTCGTCTGATAACAACACATCCTTCTCTTCTATCGAACCGGTTCCTGCACAAGCGACTGTTTCTATCCGACAGGAATTTCCCGCACTCTTTCGAAATAAAAATTCGGGAGTCCCTCCTAATATACCTTCGCCGTTATTCCAACTGCCGTAAAGAAAAATTTTCTTTTGTTCCTGATAACTCAAAAGCTTTCGCAGGGATTTTAGTAAAATCGGAGTAGTGACTCCGACTTTCGCCTGTTTACCTGTAAACGGGACCCCTTTTACCAATTTTCCCGATTGAAAGTAGTGTTGTTTTAATTCAACAAACAGATTTTCAAAAAAAACTTTATCCGGATTACAAAACGTGATCTCCGGACCTTTCTCGGATTTTCTCTTACTTCTCAAAATATTTGTTAAGTCACAAGGGGTCATTTCGGCGGTATGAGGATGTCTGAACCAGGGATTTTTATTTTGCAAAAAGAAATCGGGAGAGAAAAAAGAAACGCTTCCGATTTCAAACGGTGCGGAAGAAAATTCTTTTTCTCCCCAACCTAACAGCAGATTTCCTGAATTTGCCGTAATGATTGTTCCGGTTACGGAAAATTCCTCAAGAAAGTCCAAAATGTTATTCCTCAAAAGTGACAAATAACTCATCCTGGCACAGTTTTTTTTTCATTGCAATAGGTTAAAGACTTGGAGAATCTCTTTTTTTAAGATTTGTTAAAGAAACTCACCGTTTGCTTTTAATGCATTAACCGGTATAATGAAGGTGTAAAGATACAAGTTCTTCGGGGGTGTATTGGCTTCGACCGGGGAGTGAAGTATTGATTGCATGCGGAGGATATCGGTTGGCCTCCTAAAAAAACCGGTAAAACAATAATTGTTGCAAAACAAAATAAAGCAGAAATCATTTCCCTATTTGATTGTGAAATGGTGGCTGTAGCAGCTTAATTCCTAACAGAGTTAGATTGCGCGACAACCCGAGATTAGACCAAGGATTTCGGAATTTGTCGTAATTATCTTGGTATGGACATAGGAACCGTCGCTTCTAGGGGCCTGTTATCCGAGATAAAATGAAGCCAATCGGTCTTAGTGGTGTACACTGCATTTTGATCGATTTGTATTTCGGTGTACTAAGCATGTAGCGGTCTCTATGTAGTTTGCTCGGGACGAGAGTTCGAATCTCTCCACCTCCATCAACTTAAAGGCTTCAGTTTTACGACTGAAGCCTTTTTTTATCTCTAATTTTTGAATTCCATAAATTTAGATTCTTCTAAAAGTTGTTTTACTCTTGGAATAGCTTGAAGAATATCGATTTCATACTCCTGTAGTAGATAGGCAAACGGGAAAAAATTTTGATCGTTTTCTACCCACCCTACAAACCACCGCACTTTTAGTTTTTTACCGGTTTCATCAACAGTGCTCCCCAATCCGGTTTTGCCAAATAATTTCCATCCGTGCGATATCTCTTCTTTAAACAGATGATTTTTCGTCATTTGAAGGGCCTTGCTTGAAATATGTAGTTTGTTTTGAATCATTTTTTGAATAAACTTGACTTGTTCTTTCGGAGAAATTTTTAAAGATGAACTTACCCATGCAGGATTGGTTGATCCCGGAGGTACCATTCCTGTAGAGAAATCCTGATTTCCATATTTAAATGAGGATAAATATTGCTCGATCGTTTCAAGACCAAGCTGCAAGGCGAGATTTTTTGAAAACCAAAGGCAAGAACGGTTCATCCAAGTCTCCGGAGTCTGAGATTGCTTCCATGACTCCAGGAAATCATCATACCCTTCCTGAAATTCCCAAGTGGGAGTTTGTTCATCCTGTAAAACTCCTGCATCATATCCCATTAAGCTTAGAACAATTTTAAAAGAAGAGGCAGGAGTAACCCGCTCCTCAATGTTAGACCCAAACTCTCTGATAATTTCATTCTTAGAACTGTTGATAAGAATGAAATTTTCTTCTCCGGGGAGCTGCTGACAAGAAAATCCTAAAAATGTCAATAACACGAAATATATTCTCATTACCCTTTTTCCTCCGATTATGAAACCGGAGAAGATACCATACCTTTAGAAGTTTTAAAAAGAAAATAAAAAAAAGTATGTTTTTATTCAAAATTCCTTAAAATTTGATAGATTCAAAAAAATAAATTATGTGATGAATTCATGGTTATCCAAAAAACTTTTTTTCTATTGATTTTCCCTTTATTTGCATTTCAATCTATGTATGCAACATCTCTTGCTGACCGGTTTAAGCAAACAGGCTATGTAGAAATTTGCAATGAGGAGCAACCGGCGGCAACGTTCGATTCTCTATATGCATCTTTCGATGCACTCATCGAATTTCTTCAGGCAAATCCGGTGTGGGCACAAAAATTATACGGAGCAAAAGAGCGTTTTATTCGCTCAAAAGAAAGAAATTACTACTCCACCGATTTTTTTGGTTTCTACGACGAGTCAAAAAGAGAAGGAAGAAACCAAATCGCTTTCTACTATTCGAATCATTTCCATGAATTTATTTGCTCTCATTACCCGGAATTCAACCAAACTTCCGCAATCATCAATTTTTTTGAAACTTGTCTTGAGATCCAAAAACCTTATGAGAATATATTCAAAGAGGCAGCAAGTGAGTTAGGCGTAGAAACAATTTTTTCTTCGAAGTCGGGTCGTCCCCCGATCCTTTTGAAAGTAATCAAATATCTCCCCTCATACACTGCTACAAGACCTCATTACGACGGCACTGCATTTTCTCTTTTTCTCGATAGCACAGACAACGAATCGCTTCTTCTTTCTCCTTATAAATCCTCATTAACAGTCGATGATTTTTCTTCTCCTCCCAGAGAGTTTTCCCAAAGGCACATCCAAAATTCTATCCTGCTTATTCCCGGAATACTTCTAACCGAATTTTCCATCTTCCCGACTCCCCACATTGTCATACAAAACTGCAAAACCCGATATGCAACAATCGCATTTGCTATGAGACCTCACTACACTCCTCAAAAAATCGAACTTTCCCCTCTTCCGAACTTTAATAAACATTGAATAATTTTTTCTTTAATAGTAGGATAAAAAAAAATTATAGGTTTTACATGTTCAAATATTTGACTTTTTTGTTCACTTCATCTTCCGTACCCTTATTCGCTCTAACAACGCTTGAGGTAACATTAAGCTCTGACAACAGGCCGGGCGACTTCGGAGAGACAGGTGATTTGCGATATTGCCTGAATTCAATGAATCAAAATTTAAACACGACATCCGACGATTATGCAATTATTTTTGCCTTCCCCATGACCATTCAACTCAACGGAATCCTTCCGATTATTAACAACTCCTCAAATCCTGTGAATATTACAATCGGCAATCCGGGTTCTGTCTCTACAGTGACAATTGACGGTAACAGCGGAGCTTACAGGGGATTTTTCATCCCGATGGGCAATGTAACAATCCAAAATATGATCTTTCAAAATCTGGCTGCTACCGGAGGCGCCGGCGGAGACGGAATTTCAGGCGCCGGCGGCGGCATGGGGGCAGGAGGAGCCATTTATGCTCCTCAATTCTTTTTAAACGGTTTTAGTCCTTCCGTCACCTTAATAAATGTCTCGATCAATAACTGCTCTGCTATCGGCGGAAACGGGGGAAATTATTTAGGTCTCTCTTCTACAGGCAATGAAGGCGGCGGTGGGGGTGGCGGCTTTAGCGGAAACGGGGGCTCTGTTACGACTGTCGGAAGCACCGGAGGTGCCGGAGGGGGAGGTTTTGGCGGAGACGGCGGAGATGTCACCCTTTCGACTGACGACCCGATCGGCGGTGGAGGCGGCGGTGGCGGAGGTCTTGGATCCCGCGCTATTATAGGAACGCTCACAAACCTTGGTAACGGGGGCTCCGATCAGGACTCCGGCGGAGACGGCAGCGGTTATGGTCTTGCGATTTTCGCCGGTTCCGGAGGAGGGGGCAATGGGGGAGGAAACAATGCCGGCGGCGGCGGTGGCGGCGGTATAGGAGAATTGTCATTTTCAGGAGGAGGCGGAGGAGGAAGCGCAGGAACAGACGGAACACAGCCTGAAGGCTCTATAGCACCGGGAGGCAGTGCTGTACCTTCCGGAGGCAATGGAGGAGACGGCGGAGGCGGTGGCGGCGGAGGGGTTGTCATAACCGCTCTTACAAATGGGGTCGACGGACAGGCAGGGAGCGGCGGCTATGGCGGAGGTGGCGGCGGCGGCGCCGGTACCGGTGCTTCTGATATGGCTTATACAGTACAAGGCGGATCGGGAGGAATCGGCGGCGGCGGCGGAGGTGGTGGAGTCGACCAATCCGGTACGACACCTGCAGAAGGGGGTAACTCTCTTGGTGGTGGCGGAGGCGGTGGCGGCGGACCCTCTAACAGCTCAAATGCCTTGGGCGGAACTGATATAGGAAATCTCGGCGGCGGATCAGGAGGAATGGGTGATAATACCGTCGGAACCGGCTTCGGAGGTGGCGGCGGAGGCGGCGGAAGCGGGCTCGGAGGCGCTATTTTTGTTGATAGTAATTTGAATTTTACTATACAAGCCCTCTCTGGGATCCCCACAATCTTCAACACATCAAACAATACGACACAAGCCGGAACGCCCGGAACCGGCAGCCCCGGAGGTTCGGACGGTACCGACGGCTCAGCATTGGGAAACAGTATTTTCCTGCGCACGGGTTCTTCTCTTACATTCTTGGCGCAGGATGCCGACGATCTTTTGACTCTCGGCGAGCAGGTTTCCTTTGTTGATGATACCGTTTTCGGCGGCCAAGGGACAAATGTCTTTGTCGGAGGAAACGGAACTGTTATTTACAACGGAACAACCGATTATCAAGGCTCTGTCCTGATCAACAATGCGAACTTTAAAGTGAACGGACTGATCGATGAAGCATCTATTTCGGTCTGTAGAAACATTGGCTTTAGTCCGCAAAGAGGTACATTGAGCGGGATCGGGACTTTGACAGGAAATGTCTTCGTCAACTCCGGAATAATTTCTCCGGACACGGGAGGAACACTTACTCTGGGAAGTTTGTCTCTACATTCAGCGGATCTGCCGGACAATACCCTTGGAAGTCTTGTACACACCGAAATTGATTCCGGCAGCACACCTTCCGTCGTCGCTGTTACAGGATCTGCATCGTTAGCAGGCAACTTGGAGATTGATTTAAATCCAAATGCTCTGCCCGGATCATATATAATTCTCACCTCATCCGGCATTACAGGCACCTTTGATTCTATCACATTTACGGGAACAACTCCGCTTTATGCACTCTCTTATCTTCCGATCGGAAATCCTACATTTGTGCAATTTGACTTTTTAGGCTTCCCGCCGCCTCCAAACATTTTACAACCGCCTACTAATCTTCAAGGTAACCAAAAGAAAAATGATTTCGGATTAGAATATGAACTATACAACCAACTGACATGGACACCTTCTGTCTCATCCGTCACCGGTTATTTTATTTATCGTGACGGAAAGAAAATTGCAGAGGTAAATGCCGCCGAAAATTCCTATAGTGATCACAACAGAATAAAAGGAGTTTCCTACCTCTATGCCGTTACTGCATTTAACGCAGCCGGCGATGAAAGTTCACCGGTCAATATCCTCATTACACCTAAGGACACAAAATGATAAATCCGCTCTTCAAATTCAAAATATTTTTTCTGTTCTTATTAACCATTTCATCAACACCATCAATTGCACAAATACCTTACAATAAACAACTTGTGCAAGAAGCTAACTCATGTCGATTTTCTCAGCCGGTAGCCGCAATCAAAACGGGATATTTCTTTTTCTCTGATTCTAAAATGCGCGAGATCTATGATAAAGACGGCTTTGATATTCAGCTCTGTGCTTCTTATCCTTTATGGAACCTGACCGGTAGATGGACCCTCAATGCATACGGTGCTGTAGAGTATTTTCACCGATCAGGCAAATCAATCAATGAAGAACAACACACATCGTTATGGTCGGTTCCGGTCAATATAGGCCTTCAGCCGGCCTACACGATTAATGCTGATACACAATATTATTTTTCTATCGGACCTCGCTATTTCTATATCCGCCAACACAACGACACTTCTTTTGTCGATAAAAACAGATCAGGAAAAGATCTTGGCCTTTTTGTAAATACGGGCTTAAAATATGTTCTATGCCCTCGTTTTGTGATCGATATTTTCGGAGAATATTCCTACGCTAAAACGCATTTTCATACCGGAAAATCCGGCGTCTATTCGAAAAATACTCAAGTCGGAGGCTTCACATTTGGCGGAGGACTCGGATACAAATTTTAAACGCTGCACGAGTCCGACACCTCTTTCGCAAGCCTTTTTTTTAAAAAATATTTGGCAAATATTTACAATTAAGATAAGTTGAAACAGAATAAACGCAAATCCTGAATAGAGGCTGATAATGTTGATTAAACAATGTACCTCCGGAAAAAACGGCTATGTAGCGCTCTTTTTATTGCTATTTATTGGTTTAGCCTGCCACTCGCACACTTTATATGGTGTCAGCCGCACTGAACCGGAAACTATGTCCTATTATCTTTATATCGCCGATTTTGCAGAAAGCTTTATTGAAATACCGACATCTAATGTATCGGGATCAAGTCCGACAATAGCTTCGAGTTACCTCGCAGGAAGGGCGCCTGTTTATAACAGCGCAGACAATACAAAGGTCGGGACATGCTCCGCCTCTTTTTTATCTATGCAAAACGCAGACGGAATTTATACTGATATCTCCAACTATTTCTCTGTTGCTAACGGGCTAATCGTAACCTGGTTTACACCGACAACATTACTCAATTTAGAATTAGACAGTCTCATAAACTCCATGGTTACCGAATGCACTGTCTTGGCCTCCACAAAGGTTGGATTTGCCCCTTTTTACGGACAAACATTTAGCTTAATTGTTTCATCGGACGGTGAAAAAATTCATTTTCAATTTACAAGAATCGGAACGATTTTCTAAAAAGGAACTTTATGAAGCTCTTCTTAGCCACACTTTCTCTGTTTGCAATCACCGCTTCAGGTCACGCTGCATGTTGCTGCCAACCAAAAGATTATTCTTTCTATGCTAAAATCGACTCGGGCATCTCATGCTCTGAATCAGCCAATGTCGTAGCACCCTCCCCGCCATGGAATCCGGCAATTCAAGGGTATAATGCAAAATTAGGAAATCGCCCCATTGCCGGCTTAAGCATAGGTTGCGAGTGGCGACGTATAGTAGATTTGGAAGTCAATTTTTCCAATCGCTCCGTTTTTAAATACAGAAAATTCCAAACTGCCGTTAATGGCAGCGGATCTTATACAAGACAATTCGACCTCAATGTCACGCCCGTTCTCTTTTCAGCAAATCTTCTCGGACGAGACATCTCTTGTTTAAATTGGGATATCGGCTGCGGCAAAATCTATCCGATGATAGGTGCCGGATTGGGTGTCAGCAATCTGCTGATCACAAACTACAGGACAACAGGACTGCCTCCTAGCGGAGACTCCTCCCCATACGCAAGTTTTTCTGCGGAAAATCAATATACGCTACACAAAAATTTTACTTATACGGTTCTTGCAGGCATTGAATACTGCTACAAAGACTCTTGGGCAATCGGAACAGGTTATCGGCTGTTTAATGCCGGTCATTTTAAAGGGCCTCGATACCAAAGAGTCGCCGACGGATCTGCTGTTGATGTAGCCGGCGATGCATGGAAGATGCGGTTCAGAGCAAATGAATGGTTCATTGAATTTAAAATCTTCATCTAAAGAATAGACATGGACAGTATGGACAGTATGGACAGTATGGACAGTATGGACAGTATGGACAGTAATATTGTTGGTTTTTGATGTTTACTAGTCTATAATTAACTACTCTTTTTGTTGTCCATGTTGTCCATGTTGTCCATGTTGTCCATGTTGTCCATGTTGTCCATGTTGTCCATGTTGTCCGGGTTTTCGTGCGGCTACACGCGTGTGATACAACCGCTCCGTAAAACCACCATCGCGCTGAAATGCATTTGCCTGTGCCTCAAGCTGCCGACTCAACAAAATACAGGCCACAGAAATCAAAACCAAAACCCCGTTTGCCGCTATTTCTGATATATTCCCTTCTTCTTTTTTTGCCTGCTCTTTCACCCATAACGCAAATTGATCAGCAGTCTGAAACCGCCGGTTAATCACCTCACGCCGACGAGGGTCTGCATAGTCCCACACTTTCAGCTGGTTCTGTCTTAAGAAATCCTCATAATCAAGCTTTAATTCTTCAATACTCGCTCTTGCCACATTCGTCAGCTTCAATTCAGTTTTTTTTGATGTTCCCGACGCCTGACTCCCTTCTGCAATATTTTGCACTCCGGAACGTGCCGCCTGAACCATCTGATCATGCGTTCGACTAAATGTTCCGATAAACCGATTACAAAATCGCTGTGTGATATCAAATATCAAACGGGCAATTTGAAAAGATTTTAATGTCCGATAACCACCATGTTTTTGTATTAACGCATCCATAAACACCTTCCCCATTTACTTTCGTAATTCACAGTCCCCGGGCATAACAGCGACCAATTGACCGTTCTTCCACAGGCCAACCAACAGTTTATTGTTAAAACGCCCAAAGGCTCGACATCCTATTGCAAACAAGTTTAACTCTACATAAAAGAAAAGAACGAATCGCACTAACCATCCGGGAAACAACTTTCCAAAAATAACCAATGCCGGGATGTTATAAAAAACAAGACTAAGAATCAAGGCAGTCAACATGGTAAAAAGAGAGATAGCTAAAGGCAATCTAATATTTTTTGATATAAACTCTATCATTCGATAAAGAGGCTTTAGTATTTGTGTTCCTAATTTTTCGCCAAAACTTATCTCATATGCTTTATCAATTCCCTCGGCTGAGATTAACTTACCTGCAAAAACAAAAAAAAATCCCTCTTTCCAAGACCAACTATTCATGATACAACCTGATCATGGTAGTGCTTCAATAACAGTTGATTTGTGAAGCGTCCGAACGCTCTCATACCAATACCAAAAACAGTTACTTCTGAAAGAAGCCATAAACAAAAACGCACATAATTCCAATTGACATGAGCAACAACCCAATTGAATATCGTTGAAAGAATATTCCATGTATTCGATGTATAAAATAGAAGTGCAGTGAGGATCATAGCAACCGCTGTTAGGCACACTGTAATAACACGAGGATCAAAAAATGTTTTTAAAACAAAATCTTTAAAATCATAGGCAAACCAACTAAGTTTGTCTCCTATTTTTTCAATTTGGTTGGGCGTCAATTTTTCTCTAATTTCTGAGTTTTCTTTACGAAGAGCAAAATGTAAGTTATTCCTAAAACCGGCTACCATATATCTAATCCTTTTAGAAGTTAGTCAATGTCACCTAGTAAATATAACATTTTTTAAACCAATATAGAAAGTTTAATTTTTCAAAGTGCCGGTTGTTATGGACAGCATGGACAGCATTATTGTTGGTTTTTGATGTTTATTGGTCTATAATTACTACTCTTTTTGTTGTCCATATTGTCCATATTGTCCATATTGTCCATATAGACAGACCACTCAAAAATATTAATTAAACCGGTGCTAAAAATATATGAATTTAATCAAATTAATCATGGCGATATTCATGTCCTCTCCGGTCCCTGAATATACTATCGAATACGAAAACGAAACTTATCAAATCATTGTAAAATATGACGGTACTAATCCTGATGAAATAAAAAAAGCTATGATGAAAGAAGCTGAAAAGAGCTCTCTCATGGGGATGGCTTTTGTCAATAAAGTTGCCGGAGAAAATAATGCGCCTGCCAAACAGATTGCTTCTCTATACGAAGGATACCGTCGCTTTTTTGTCGTGCGTGATAAAAAGCTTCTCTTACAAACCTGTCAATCGATTCTCTCCGATCCGAATACTGATAATTTTGTTAGAGAAATGGCCTCTTATATACAAAATATCTTAGAAAATAAGAAGACTACTCAAAGTGACGGCAAAAATTTTATCAAAAATCTGATTCCCTCTCTAAAACAAACACTGCTTTCCGCCCGACCGACCATTGTTTCCGCTGAGCGAATTGTCAAAATACCGGAAATGAAAGCTATTCATAATGCTTTTCCGGACTTGATCAAGTACGACAATTATTATTACGCATGCTTTAGAGAAGGGCGATCTCACGGAGGTTATCAGGATTTCGGAAAAATCCGGATTTTGCGAGGTCAATATTTTAAAGAAACCGATACGTGGCAATGGGAAAATGTAGCGTTGCTTGCAAATGAGCCCTATGATCTTCGGGATCCAAAATTTTATCTCGATTCTCAAAATCAGCTACATCTCATCTTAGACGGCTCCTATATTAACGAAAAAGATATCACAGAAAAAATGGTTCCTCATATTGCCCGGCAAATAAACGAGGAATGGAAAGTCGAGGAAGCAAAAGCAGACGCATCCGCTAACGGCGAAAAAGGACAATGGATTTGGAGGATTACTTGGAATCCTTTAGATCGGGCCGGTTATGGGTTTTCCTACGGAAAAAATGATATTCTCTCTCTGATGAAAACGACTGACGGTATCACCTACAAAAAAATCGCAGATGTATCTACAAACAAACTCAAAGGAGAGGAGTTAACGGAAGGGACTATCCGATTTAAAAGTGACGGAAGCGCTGTTGCTTTGATACGCACGCAAAAACACGGATTGATCGGAACCTCCGGTCCGGATAGCCGGTATACAAAATGGTCATTCAATGTGATCCCCTTCAGATTAGGCGGACCGAATTTTGTATTTTCTGAAAATGAAAAAGCGATGTGGGTAGGAACAAGACACTTTTTTATTAATCCGGATAATACCCTTGATGAAGCGACCGTCATCGCCTCTATGGATGAAAAGCAATTAGTCCCGCTTCTTAGACTCCGGAGTAATTTAGATAATAGCTATCCGGGCCTTGTTTTAGAGGATGACGGAAGCATGACCGTTCTCTATTATTCCGGTGAACCGGAAGGAAAAAGCGATATTTACATCACGCGTGTAAACCTCCCTTAAATAACATATAAACGTCATTTATCGGAATTTACAAAAAAACCATATGTAAAAAAATTGGGACTCCGGTAATCTTCTAAAAAAAATAAACACGGAGTCTGCCATGTCAAGCGTTACCTTACAGAAAGCATCATTCGAGGGAAATTTGTTATTTGAGGATACACCACTTTTCTTAAAATCAGATATTCCGGATAAAATCAAAATAAAGTATAGCAGTGAATCTAAAACTTTTTCCGTTTTTATTGATTATTGCCCTATTAATTTTATCAACAATAAAGAAAACATTTCTGTACTAACAAACATCACTAGGTTGTCCATCGAAAATTTTGAAGATAAAATTGTAGTCTCAACCGATACTTCTAAATATTCGATAGAAAAGAAGAAAGGGGAATCTAAATTTGTTCTCGGAGGCCTTATTATTCATTCTGATGTAAACCGTCCCCAAATCTCGCTATCCGATAAAGTAACAATAGTAAATTCTAAGGTTATTTTAAAAATTGAAAACAACAATTTACTGTATAACATAACAAAAACCGAAAAGGTTTTTGGTTATACATTTGCTCTGGTTCACAGAGATAAGGAACAACAATGTTCGATAACCTTAATTAATAACCGCGAGATTTCCTGCGATTCTCAATATGTAGTAGGTTATAAATCAAGCACTTTGGAAATCAATTCAGTTACGAATCATATTCTTCAAATAGCACAATCGGAAAGCGACACTCATTCCGTTGTAGTAGTCCCTAAAGGGTATCACATCCTGACAAATACTCTTCCCTTAGATTTATCACCTCAACAATTAGACACCTATGCTAAACAAGCTGCAAAGGAACAAGCCGAACGGGACAGACCCGGTCCCCTTACCATTCATGACATACCTGACTAAAACCGGATTACTATAGGATATATAGAATAATTACAAAAGAGGCAGGAAACTCACGCAGCATTTGAAGTCCTCAAATACTGCTGCGCGAGTTATTTTTTTTTAAGAAGGCGTCGAACCGCACCATATTTCTACTCTAACAGAATTTCCGGTCCAATCTACAGAACAAGACCCCCCCTGCCTAAAAATAAGACAGGCCTGAAAACGCGTCTTAATATGTTTTGCACAGTCTTGTCCGATACAGGATATGAAATCATCAATGTTTTTTGAGAGTTCAATTGTTTTTTCCGACGCTACATTTTCTAAAAATTCTCTAACCGGCTTCAAAAAGGCACTTTGATTGAGGTAACCTAAAAATTTTTTAGCGTCCTCTCCGCAAGTAATGCGAAATGGTATTTCTTCAATCATTCTATTAGTAAAAGTAAATTGATAAAATTCTTCAGATTGTTTTATAATCTTATCTGCTATCCCTGCTGCTATGCTTTCTATTTGTATAGAATTAAAACGTGCCCTTAGTTTTCTTTTTGCAAACTCAGAAACGGAGTCGGTCCACACTTTCACTCTAATCAAATTTTTAATCCATGTTACCTCACACTGAACTCTCGGATTTCTAATTTTTCCTGTCAAAAACTCCTTAATCATACTTGCACATTTTTTTCCGTTGGAACAAATCTCATAATGAATATCTTTTGGAAATTTTATCATTTCTTCTTCAATTAAATTTTCCAAAATTTCTTTAAAATTATGTAAAGAGGGAATATTGTCTACAAATTTTAAAAGATTTTGAGCATCCTTCCCGCAAGTAATGTTAAAAGGAATGTCTATGATCATTCTATTTTCATCAATAAACCCGGTAAATGTATCGGATTTTTTCATAATTTCATCCGCTACATTTTTCGAGAAATCCTTAATTTCCGTGATCGAAAAATCTTTAAGATAAAAATTAGCAATGTCTTGTATAAATTCAGATACTGTGGGGTCTTCAAATATTCCGTCATCCCATGCTTCTATTTTTAGAGACTCTTGTAGCCAAGTTAAGGAATAAGAAATAGACCTATCTGCCTTCTCACATTAAAAATATTCTTTAACAATTTGTTCGACTTGCTGACCGATTGCAATTAGTCGCCCGGTATTTTCCGGTGAAAAAGGCTCTATCTTTTTTTGTGCAAGGCTTTCTAAAAAAACTTTAAACGGAAAAACGTCAAGATCCATGGGCAATTTAAAACCACCCGGAAAATCAGCACTTTGCACATATTTTAAAAGTCCGGCGACATCCTCCTCTTTAGTAATATTAAAAGGTATTTCCAAGCTTATCTTATCGTTGATCCTATCGCGACCAAAGGTATCAATTTTTTGTATCATTTCTTTTGTTATATTTGAGGCTAAAACCAAAATCTCGTATTTTTCAAAACCCACTTGCCATTCGGAACTTACCGGATTGAGCTCTAACGGACCTTCTGAAGCAATTTGCTCCAGTATAGTATTTACAGTAGTTAACGGAGTCTTTATTACACGACATCTATTTAAGATATGTTGCGGTGTCGGACCGTTCCATATACTCACTTCAATCCCACTCCAAGGTAACTCATCAACCCATATTATTTCATAAGACGCCTTTCCGGATTTAAAATATTCATATTCTTCAAAATGCTTTTTAAGCCTCTCGGTAACCTGCCGGCCGAAGTCAGATATTCTTTGGTTAATTTCCGAAGAATATTTCGAACCATCTTTTGAAATTTTTCGTAAAAAATTTGTCAACTTGATCCCTGGCGGAGATAAAAGAGGACGTGTTTTTAGGCCAAACACTCCGAAAACTTCAAGGAACACAATTTTATTCACTTTATCTAAATTATTTATAAAATTTTTAGACCGAGATAAGGCATCTTCTAATTCTACTTCTGCTATGCTTGTAGCTAAAGCAGCTACCGATTTTGTGAAATCTGATTGAAAACTGCTTTGGGAATTTGAACTTACTAAAGTCATAAAAACCTCTTTTAGATATATCTATTGGTAAAAATATGAATGAAATTATGCTTATATAAAACTATCATTCTGTGCGATTTAAAGTTTTATCTTCTTGTTTTTTTTATTACATACTCTCGGCGCTATATGAAGATTTATTCGGGATCGGATGGTCCGATAGGCGAATTTTAATCCCTTTCCTCTCCGGCTTATCAACCCAGATTATTTGATAGAACACTTTACGGGATTTAATATTTTCATCTGCTTCAAAAAGTTTTTTAAGATGTTCGGTAACTTGTTGTCCGAATTTGGATATCTTACCGTCAATATCCTCCGGAAAATTAGCTAAAGTTTTTTGTGAAATATTTCTAAAAAAATTCTTTAACGAAGGTTCAGTATCCGGTACATACTTTAAAACTCCCGGATACTTTCTTCTGAAAGCACAAGGAAAGGTGATTTTTATGTATTTACTGTATTCCGGCCCGAATAAAAAAAAATCATCTAATTCTGCTTTTGTTATATTTGATGCTAAAGCAGCTACTTCAGATCTTGTGAAATCCGACCGAAAACTACTTTCAAAATGTGAGTTTATAGAAGATTGACGTTCAGAAGAATCGTTTTCTAAAAATTCCGGAGGAGTTTCAAGTATGGGACCCGTCCACAATTGGATTCTAATGCAATTTTTTAATAAATCCGGAAAGCAATCAACATAATAGGAAACTTTATTGAGAACTAAAATTGAATTCCTTGAAAAATAATATTTAAGAGACTCTGTTACTTGTAGTCCAATTTCAGCCATTCTCTCCTCCACATTTTTTGGAAGATCAATTTTTTCATTTTCTGCAAGAGTTTCCAAAAACTTCTTAAAGTCTATTAAATTAGTATACCTTGTATTTTCAATAAATTTTAAAAGTTCTTGAGCATCCTCCTTGTGAGCGATACGAAAAGGAATTTTTATAGTCATTCTATCAGTAAAAGTAAACTGACAAAACGTCCCTGATTTTGACATTCTTACAATTTCCTCTGTGATAGCTTCTCCTAAACTACGACTCGTTGTTTCTGTAAATTCCGGTAATTCTGAAGGGATTTTTGGGGGTTCAGAGTTTGAAACTGTAATTCCCCATCTCACAATAGATTGAACAGCACTAAGCATAAGAACTAAAAGCCTTTTTTATGTGATTAAGATATTTCCGGCGCAGACTCATATATTTTAATGCGAATTTTATTTTCATTATAAAAATCCGGAATCCAGGTAACTTTATACAAATTTGTTTTATCTTTAAAAAATTCGTGTGATTTAAAATAACTTTTAAGACTCTCAGTAACTTGCAGGCCGAACTCAGACAACCTACTGTCAATATCCTCCGGAAAATTTGTATTCCCGGAAAATTTATCATATTTTTTACTACAAGAATTTATTTTACTCTTACTCCTAAACACTCTCTCTAAAAAAAATTTTATAGGAAGTAGTTCGTTACCCTCTATGTACTCTAAAATTTGGAAAGGCTCCGTAGATCCTATTTTTTCTATAAATCTTTCTATAACAGGAAAAGAAATATGGAAGCCGGAGCTTCTATATCCACGCCCATCCGGACACATTAGGAAAAATTCTTCTAATTTTATTTTTGCTATATTTTTTGCTAAAGCATCTGCTTGTAATTTTGTAAAACTTGGCCATGCATTGCTTTCAAATTTTGAATTGATTGAAGAAGGTATAAATTCTGAAGTATTATTTTCTAAAAATTCAGGGGGAGTATCAGATGTCGAACCGGTCCATAATTGAATTCTAACAGAACTTTTTGATGAATCCTGAAACCAATCAATATAATGAGAAATTTTACGATAAATCAATATTCGGTGTCCGGGAAGCCGTTCTTTAGCTAATTCTGTTACTTGCAGTCCGATCTCAGCCATTCGCTCATCCACACTTTTTGGAAGATCAATTTTTTCTTGTTGTGCAAGATTTTGTATAAATGACTTAAAAGGTGATAAATTATAAGCGTGTGTATTTTTCATAAAACCTAAGATTTCTTGTGCATCACTTTTGTGAGCAATACGAAAGGGAATTTTTATAGTCTTTCTGTTGGCAAAAGTAAACCGACAGAATGTCTCGGAGCCGGACATTTTTACAACTTTATTTATGATAATTTCTGTCAAATAAATAATCTTTACTGATGTAAATTCCGACAATTCTGAAGGAATTTTGGAGGTTTCCGAGTTTGAAACTATCTCTTTCTTACCCATAATAGATTGATTAATACTAAGCATAAGAATTAAAAGCCTTTTTTACATGTTTAAGATATTGCAGGAATCTCATCCCACATTTTAATTTGAATATATCTCCTACGTGGTTTTTCAACCCAAGTAACATCGCATAAAATTTTTTTATCTTTAAAAAATTCGTCAGCTTCTAAATGTGTTTTAAGGCTCTCAACAACTCGTTGTCCGAACTTGGATATTCTATTATCAATATCCTCCGGAAAATCACATTTGGCCTCTAAAACGCTAATGTTACTATTCTTCAAAACACTATCTAAAAAAACCTGACTCATTCCATTTAGATTCTCCTATCATAGGAAAACAGATAATGATATAGTTTTCCAAATTTCTATATTGACTTTGAAAAGTTCCTTCGAACTTTTTTTTCTATTTGTATTTTTGTCACATTCTTTGCAAAAATTTCAGCATGTGATTTTGTAAGCTTCGGCCATGCATCGCTTCCCGAGATTGAATTTATCGAAGTCATAAAAAGCTCCTTAGACACTATTATAGGGTTGTTGGCAATCCAACTCTACAACAAAATTTAAATTTAACGCAACATAATTTTTTAGATATAAAAAAATTTAAAATTTCGATAAAATCCTCTGAAAATAAACTCGGGATATATTATGGGAAGCATCATCATAAA
The DNA here is from genome assembly GCA_013288845.1 of Chlamydiota bacterium. GTDB lineage: Bacteria > Chlamydiota > Chlamydiia > Chlamydiales > Criblamydiaceae > JABDBB01. The sequence goes on from JABDBB010000008.1 coordinate 23,726, forward strand.
AGGAGCCTCATTCAAAGGAGAGGTGAAATTTGATAACATCCCTCTTTATTTAACAGTAAAATCCGAGAAAATTGAGGGCGAAATCAAAATTCTATGTAGTGCCGAATCCAAAGCTTTTTTTGTTTTCGTGGCTTACAATAAACAGGGGCAATTTCAATTAGAATTAGACAACATCAGTTCTTTATCCATAACAGCAACTTCTTCCTCAAATTTTGATATAGAAACTGATCAACATACTTATCAGTTCAGGCACCAAAAATTTGACTCCAAACAATCTCTCTGTTTCAAGTCGGTCAACCTCCCGTTACCTTATATCAATATCGAGAAAATAACTTCTCAAGCTTCTTATGTGTCTTTATCAGAAAAGGTAACAATCTTCAATGCTCGGGTCTATTTTAATAAGGGGTCGCAATCTTCAATTTATTACTTACAAAAACATAAAACTATTTTTTCTTATAATTTTATTTGGAACTATTCGAATGAGTTAAAAAAGGAACTTATTTTAATTACCGGGAATAAAGTTCCCTGCGAAGTAATAAAAACATTAAATCTGTCTTATGAGGAAATACCAAAAAATCCGATTATAGTGCCGACGGATGAATGTAATCGCTTTGTCATAGAGATCCCTGAGGAGGATAAGGACAAGCTTATATCAAATCTCGAGTCCCGACTATTTACTGTCTTTGATTAAAAAACGGTGAAAAAAGCGATGGAAAATCGGCGCAAAAAGGATGGCGATGACGGCCAGAAAAATGACTCCGCTAAAAAGAGCATAAGTTCCTGCAAAGATTTTCCCTCCGGTTGTTTTGATTGTATCTGCCGGTCCCATTCCGGATAAAATCATGGCCGCATTTTCGTAAGCATCCACGATGCTCATTTTTTCAAAGTACATGTAACCTGCCATGCCTAATGCAAGAGAAAGCAAAATAATTGCCAGGCCTATGATAAAATTTAGAATTATTCGTTTGATGAATAGTCCCATGGGTGCCAGTTGACGATATTTTCTTTCTTCCGGCGATTGTTCTTTTGATGCCATATTTATGCCTTTACGGGTTCAACGATGTTAAACCAAGGATTAAAGTTATCAAATAAAGAGAAAAATATGTTGAGCAATTGCCCGTTTCCCTGTATGGATATTTTCTTCGATTCTATTAAGTCTTTCAATTTAGCTTTCTGTAAAATAAGAGAATTGAATGTAGACCGACTTAAGGTAATGGAAAAATTCGCATTGTCTGTATTTTTTCCGGGGAAATAGTTGAGCACCCCGTTTTTGATTTGTAGAATATACTTTTGATTGGTGTCCGGTAGATTAAAATTTACCGTCATCGCATTTTGAGCCGCTTTAGGACCGTTAAGTTTTATGGCTAAGTAATCAAAAAAGCTTTCCATAGGCATTGCAGATACCATATCAGGACTGTTAGGACTCAACATTTGTTCGGGATGCACCCCTTCGCGTAGTTCTTTTGCGCCTGTTAAGTAGAAATTGCGCCAAGTTCCGTTTTCAGATTGATAACCAAGTTGTTCTAAAGTATCAGCCAATAAAGATTTTGCATTTTTATTATCGGGTTCTGCATATACGACATAATTAAGAACTTGGGCGACCCATCGATAGTTCCCCTGTTCATAATCCGTTTTGGCTTTATCTAAAATAGCCTCGGAGCCACCCATATATTCCACCTGTTTTTTGCCGGCTTCGACGTCGGGTAATTGGTGGAGGGTCGAAGGATTTCCGCTGAACCAACCTAAATAAAAATTATACACCGATTTTGCATTATGATTTAAGCTGCCGTAATAGCCACGGTTGTACCATTCTTTGGCTAAGCTATCCGGCATTTTGATCATTTCTCCGATCTCCGTCATGTTGTAACCCTGATTGGCTAAACGAAGAGTCTGATCGTGGATATATTTATACATATCTCTTTGTTTTTCGAGGAAGTCGATACAATTTGTATTTCCCCATTTAGGCCAATGGTGTTGGGCAAATACAACTTCTGTTTGCGGGCCGAACATCTCTATTGCTTCATTTAAATAGCTTGCCCATGCTTTTGCGTCTCGGATTTTTGCTCCGCGAAGAGTATAGAGGTTATGCATTGTGTGGGTCGCATCTTCAGCTGCAGCCAGAGCTTTGAAGTCCGGCAGGAAAAACAACATTTCGGCCGGAGCTTCCGATCCGGGAGCCATTAAGAAGACAAACTTTACTCCGTCAATCTCCCTTTTTTCCCCGGTTTTGGTGATAAAATCTGTAGGAAGAATTAAAGTCATCTCCCCTTTCGAAGTGGTCAATCCTAATCCGGCTGACATTTGTCCCTTCGGACCGGGAGTAAGCAATGCGCCATACATATACATCGCTCTTCTTCCCATCACATTTCCCGCCATCACATTTTCATCCAGAGCAGCTTCCGTGAAACCTGCCGGAGCAAATACTTTTACTTTTCCTGCATCTACCTCTTCCTGCGAGATGACCCCTTTTACTCCGCCGAAATGATCGGCATGGCTATGTGAATAAATGACTGCTCTGATGGGTTTTTTAGGGCGATTTTGATAATATAATTCTAAAGCGGCTTTTCCTGTTTCTTTTGAAAGTAAAGGATCTATGATGATGATACCGGTTTTTCCTTCTATGATTGTCATATTGGATAAATCGGCTCCGCGAACCTGGTAGATATTCTCTGTTACTTTAAAAAGTCCGGCCTTATCTAATATTTCCACCTGGCGCCACAAGCTTGGATTTACTGTAGCAGGTACGGGCGCATCCGGTTTCCGTTCGTTGATAAAATCAAAAGCCGCTAAATCCCAAACAATGTCCCCTTTTTGATTTTTGATGATTCCTTTATCGGGAAGCGGACTGATCAATCCTCTCGAAGCATCGGCAAAATCTTCGGTATTATCGAAGGGTAATTTACTGAGGACTTCCCGGTTCAATTCACTTGTGTATTTTGTCGCTTCGGCGGTCATTTGTGAGGGAAAAAGAAATCCTGTTAAAACAAATAAAGGCGGCAGAAATTTTTTATACATACGAAACTCCATAAAACATTATGAACTTGGTTTTACCGATGTATAGAAAATTTTACAATCAAAATATAGTCCCTTTGAAAAATGATATTTTTTCTTTATAAGACTCTAAAAACAAGCTTTTTGACTTGTAATTACTCGAAATTTTGCGGAAAATAGGCGGCAGCGGGTCAGGTGCATGACTAGAAGAGGAGGAAAAAGGATCGTATGTGCTTAACATTTTTAATTATTTATGTTAACCGCACTCCAAATGCTGCGCTCCCTCAATCTCTTCTTACTTAAATTGATAATTTTCAGTTATTTAATTAATTTAACCTATTACACACAGCAAAGTTCTTCTTTTTGCGGTTCTTTTTTAGGTTCTTGAGTCTTTTGAGAACCATAAAAAGAGTCAATTTGTGTCAGATGGCGACATGGGAGAAATCGCTCTCCGTATTTATTGGCAAATTCATTTAGCCGTTCATTCACTTTTTTGAGTCCGATTTCATCGGCATATTTGAGGAGTCCGAATCGGAAAGGAGGAAATCCTATTCCGTACAGCAATCCGATATCGACATCTAAAGGATTTTGCACGACACCCTCTTCCAGGCATCTTGCAGCCTCATCGATCATTCCGAATATAAAACGATCTACAATTTCTTTATCATCAATATTTACTTTATGTTCGGAAATTTTATTGATCAAAGCGATTGCATCGGGATTGATTACATTTTTTGATGAATCATAAAGATAAAATCCTTTTCCTGATTTTTTTCCTAAGAAGCCCGCTTCCGCCATTTCTTTTCCGAGTTTAGGCGGGTGCATTCTTTCTCCGTATGTTTTGTACAATGATCCGAATACTTTGTATGCTATATCGTTGCCTACTTCATCAGAAAGTCTGCAAGGACCCATGGGCATACCGAATTCCGTCATGACTCTGTCAAGTCGATCGATGCTGATTCCTTCTTGAAGCATCCAAGATGCCTCGTTGGCCGCTCTTGCAAAAATTCTATTCACAAGGAATCCCGGGCAATCTTTGACAACTAACGGAACTTTTTTAAATTCTTTGCATAGATTGATTGCTGTTGCGATAGTTTCCGGTGAAGTTTTTTCGCCGGGAACAATTTCGACTAAAGGCATACGATCGGGAGGATTAAAGAAGTGCATACCTAAAAATCGTTCCGGATATTTCATATCGCGGGACATTTCCGATATCGGGAGGGAGGAGGTATTGGATGCTATGATTGTACTTTCATTGACAACCCCTTCTAATTCGGCAAATAACTTTCTTTTTAGGTCTAAATTTTCAGTAGCCGCTTCGATGACAATATCGACAGATTTGAATCCTGTGTAGTCAACGGTTCCTTCAGCTTTTAAAAACTTACGTTCCACCTGGTGAGGTTTTAGTTTTCTCAGTTTTAAAAGAGTTTTATAGATAGCAAAAATAGATTCATACCCTTTACCCACAGTTTCCCATGAGACATCTTTGAATCGAACCGGAATATCTTTATAGGTAAATAGCCAGGCGATGCCTGCGCCCATTGTGCCCGCTCCGATTACTGCGGCTCTTTTTATTTTCTTTCCTTGAACAGAGTCAAAATTTTTGGGACCTTTTTTCATTTGTTCCGTTGCGAAAAACAATTTGATCAGATTATCTGCGTAGCGAAATTCTTTTCCGATGGCACCGATAAAGGTCGTAATTTCTTCTTCGAGACCCTTTTTTAAGTCTTTATTCACTGTTTTTTTAATTAAATTCAAGGCGAGGAGAGGCGCGGGATACAAGCCCTTTGTTTTATGAAGAATGTTATTTTTCGCCACTTTGAAGAGCACCATTTTCCCGATCGGATTTTTCTCCATAATAGTCTGATAAAAACCGGATTGTTTTCTTTGAGACAGTATTTTTTTCTTTTCCCCTTCATTTAGACAGCGCAGAACAAATTTTTTGAGGTAATCGTCGATAAATTCTTTCGGAATGATTGCGTCGGCAAATTTTATTTTATACGCTTTTTTTCCGTCGATATTTTTGCCTGATAGAATAATATTTAAAGCCTCTTCGATTCCGACAAGACGGGGTAAGCGCTGTGTTCCTCCCCAGCCCGGAAAAATTCCCAGTGAGACTTCAGGAAGACCGATTTGTGTTTTTTCGTTATCTGTCACAACTCTATAGTTGCAAGCCAAAGCTAATTCTGTTCCGCCCCCTAAACAAATTCCGTCAATCAAGGCAATAGTAGGAAAGGGAAGTGATGACAATCGGTTAAATACCTCATGGCCTTTTCGTATAAATTTTTCACACAAAGAAGGTTCTCTGAATCCCGGTTCAAAAGCTTTCAGATCGGCTCCTGCAATGAACTGATCCTCTTTTGCACTCCGGATTACTAAAACTTTAATCGCAGGATTGTTTTGTGCAATATTCAGAATGCTATTGAGTTCATCGAGCGCTTCCCAAGAGAGTTTATTTACTTTTTGACCCGGTAGATCAAAAGTCAAAAGAGCGATTCCTTCGGAATCAATTTGTAATGTAAAAGCGCCCATTATTCTACCTCCACGGAAATCGCTTGTCCTTGTCCGCCGCCGACACAAAGAGAGGCTATTCCCCTTTTTTTATTTCGATTTTTTAATTCTTTAAGAAGAGTCAATACAAGTCTTGCTCCGGAAGCTCCGAGCGGATGTCCCAAAGCGATGGCTCCGCCGTTTACATTTAATCGCTCTCTATCAATTTCTCCTAAAGGAGTATCCCGTTGCAGCTCTTTTTTAGAAAATTCAGGAGATGCCAATGCGCTAATTACAGCGAGCACCTGCGCAGCAAACGCTTCGTTAATTTCAATCAGATCGTAATCTGCGAGTTTTTTCCCGTTTTTCTTCAGCAATTTTGAGATAGCATAGGCCGGTCCGAGACCCATTTTTGAAGGGGCCAAAGCGGCTACATCGTAGTCGTTGATGTATCCTAAAGGCTTAAGACCTAATTCTTTTGCTTTCGATTCGCTCATCAGCAACAGAGCGACAGCCCCGTCGGTCACCTGACTTGACGTCCCCGCTGTGACACTTCCGGTCAATTTATCGAATATAGGAGGCAATTGTTTTAATCCTTCCTGCGTCTGATTATCCCGCGGACCGTCGTCATAGGTTTGGATTTTTCCGAATTTAGGAGGTAAAGGAATCGGAACAATTTCCTGTGCCAGTCGACCGGACTTTATTGCCTGTGATGCTTTTTGCTGACTTCTGAAAGCAAATGAATCCTGTTGTTCTCTCGTGATTCGAAATTCTTTCGACAGGACTTCCGCTGTTTGTCCCATAGATAGTCCGCATAGAGGATCGGATATTTTCGGAACAACCGGAGCCAGAAAATTTAAGCGTAAACTAAACAGAACTTTGCATTTTTCTTTCAACGTTTTGGCTTTGGAGAATCTCATCAACCATTCCCGCATTTTATCGCTAAAAAGCACGGGGAATTTACTCATCGATTCACATCCTCCTACAATAAAGACATTTCCCTCTTTAAGCCTTATTTTATTGCAGGCGGTGATGATGGCCTCTAAACCTGAAGCGCAATTTCTGTTTACCGTCATAGCGGGAACATGTTCCGGAAGTCCCCCTTTAACAGCCAGGACTCTGGCAATATTGGTGGCGTGCGCCGGTTGCAAAACATTTCCAAAAATCAGTTCATCGACGATATCCGGATTGATGCCGGTTTTTGCAATGAGCTCTCGGACAACTATAGCGCCTAAATCATCCGCTTCAATATCTTTCATTACGCCGTTGGCTTTGCAAAAAGGGGTCCGTACTCCGTCTATAATAGCTATTCGTTCGCTCATATGGTCTCCTCAACATAAATCTTGTCTATCAATTGCCTATATTTTTTAAGGACATTTTCCCTTTTCATTTTCATCGTCGGAGTCAATTCTCCGCCTTCAACGCTGGGGGCATTGGGAACAAATTTATATCCGCGAATCTGTTCCCAATGATTCAGATGCTGATTCAATCCGGTGAAAAGTCTGTCCATTTCTTCTTTAATAAAAGAGCTGTCGAGGAATTCTGCATCGGAAACCTGTTCTTTAGATTGATCCCGTTTCAGATTTTTTAATACTTCGAAATCGGGAAACAGCAGGCAAGAGGCAAATTTTCTACCGTCAGCAACGACAACAGCCATATCGATTAAAGGGGCTTTACAAAGTTCCTGTTCAATAGGAACCGGAGCGATATATTCTCCCGTCGAGGTTTTGTATAGCTCTTTTATACGCCCTTCGATAGTAAGGTAACCGTCCGCGTCGATCTTGCCTTTATCCCCGGTTCTCAATAATCCTTCCGGGGTAAAAGCCTGTTTTGTCGCTTCTTCATTTTTATAGTACCCTTTCATCACCAACGGACCTTTTACTAAAATTTCCCCTTTTTCATCGATTTTGATCTCTATACTGTCAAAGGGAATTCCTACGGATCCTATTTTATTTTTTTCTAATCGATTGCAAGTCACGGTCGCTGCTTCGGTAAGTCCCCATCCTTCCAACATCGGAACGCCTATATGATTAAAAAATCGGCCCAATTGAGGATTTAAAGGGGCTCCGCCGGAGATCACCAATTCAATTTTTCCGCCCAAAGCTTCACGAAGATGTGAATACACAAGTTTATCTGCAATAGGAAGCATACATGCGGTGTAGAAATCATCTTCCCTATTCGCCACATTCACCGCCCATTCTCCTATAGTTTTTTTCACAAAAGAGGAGCGGCGAATTTTTGTAATAATTTTGTCATAAATTTTTTCGATGATCCGCGGAACAAGAACGAGAATAGTCGGCTGTAAGTTTTTGCATACGTCACCGATTGTCTTGATATCGCGAAGGTAATAGATCGGCACTCCCCAAACCATCATAAGAAAATTGATAGAGCGGGCAAAAATATGCGCAAGAGGCAAAACACTGAGATACACATCTTTGTCATGCGATCTGTGAAACGGATTTAAATGCACAAGACTGACCGCATTTCTATGAGTAAGCATCGCCCCTTTAGGCAATCCGGTGCTGCCGCTTGTATAGACAATCGTAGCAAGGTCATCAGGTTTGATCTCGTTCAACATTTTTTTAAACAGGTCGGGCTGATTTTTTTTGACTTCCCTCCCCTTTTTCACGAGATCGGAATATTTGATAGAGGGATCATGACAGTCTTCATCGAGCATATTGATTACGGTAGTGAACGAATCCCGGTGATGGGCAAGCATTTGCCATTGTTCATCGCCTGCCACAAAAATGTATTTCAATCCTGTTTGTTCTATTTCAAATCCGAAATTTTCATCTGAAATATTGCCGAAAAGAGGAACGGTGATTCCACCGGCAAGCATAATAGCAAAATCGGAAAGGGTCCATCTTGTGGAGGAGCCGGCAAGAATTCCGACAGGACTTCCTTTGACGACCCCTATTTCGCGGAGCCCTAAAGTCAGATTTTCCAATTCCTCCATAAACTCAGAAACAGATGTGCTTTTCCATTCGCCTGAAATAGTCTGATAATTCAAGAAGTTTCGATGTGTGTTTGTCTCCGATATATACCGTACGACTTCAGCTATCGAGCTAAAAGGCTTCATCTTTTTTCCTCAAATATTTATATTCTATTTCACCTATAGCATATTCATGAATAAAATCTTATTAATCTATTAACAAAAATACATATTATTGATTATAAATGACTAAAAAATAAAAAGCATGACCGATAATTTATGCCGGTCCTTCAGAACTCTCTATTTTTCTAAGAGGAAATTGAGCGCGCGCAGCGTTAAGAGATAACCATTTACGTTTAGTGTTAGTTTAAGACATCTCCACAGTGTAAAGCTACTTTACAGGTGATAGATGAAACAATTGTCGGATTTTGTTCAAGTCCGGCTGTTCGAAAGGAGGAATTTCAAAAAAATATACCGATTGCCATGCCGCAGTTTTTTGCGCCTGTTTACTATCGGTTGTATCCCATGTAGGATACACTCTTATTGCCCGTTTTCCCCCTTTACCTGATTGAGAGAGAGCACCTTCCTTCAATAATGCGTCTTTCGGAAAAACAAATTGCCCTAAACGATCTCCTTTGCGCACGCTTATCACAAAAAAATCGATCGGATCTTCAATATCAAAAGGCATGATGGGTCCGGATCCGATTCTTTTCCATAATGTGACAAAAAGGCCGGTTTTTGTCGGAGTAATTTTCGCGCTGCGGAATTTTATCCTCCGTTCATTCATAGAAAATTCGGCCGCTGCGTATTCTCTGCTTTCATTTTCCCGAACCGGATTTACCGGGAGAAGTCCGGCAGGCTCATACGCCCTGTTTTTTGCTATAAGGAGATCGGGGTGAATAGAATCGAGAGAGTTCATTTCGGGCGTTCGCCGAAAATAGCGGAGCCGATCCGGAGAAGAGTGGCCCCTTCCTGAATTGCGATGGGGTAGTCGTTGGTCATTCCCATGGAAAGATGAAATAATTTATTTTTCGGTTTAAACGTTTTATTGAGTTCCTCTTTAAAAAAACGAAGCTTTCTAAAGCAATCTCTTACAATGACATCGTCGTGAGTAAAAGGGGCGATCGTCATAAGACCGTCGACAGATAAATTGGGTAAAGCCAAAATTTCCTGAAAAGATTTTCTCCACTCCTCCTCAGCTAAACCATGTTTAGTAGCTTCGCCGGAGGTGTTTACCTGTAATAAAATATGAGCGGTATATTTGAGTTCTTTTGCTGTTTGGGAGATTTTTTCTGCTAAAGACAGACTATCGACAGAGTGGATCAGTTCAAAAGATCCGACGGCTTTACGCACTTTATTTTTTTGTAGAGTTCCCAAAAAATGCCATTTTATATCTTTTGGAGCTTCTGAAATCTTTTGAAGAGCTTCAGGAATTTTATTTTCGCCAAAATTTTTGCAACCGATTTCATAAGCGGATGAAACATGTTCCCAAGGGAAATTTTTGGAAACCGCAATAATAGAAATATCTTTCGGATTTCTTCCCGTCTCTTTTGCCAGAAGAGACACATGATGTTTTATTTTAGAGTAACTGTTACCTGTCGGCATTTGTATTTTTTAACGCTTTTGGTTTATCAAATATTTCATACATTACTACCATATCTTTTTTGGAATCCAATCGGGAAAGGATTCCTGAAGCCTTATGGCTTCTTTTTCTTAATGATAAACTGTATGGATCTTCTTTTTCATTCCCGATTTGCCCCGTTACACTGTAAGGATCTTCTTTTTCCCGTTCCGACCGTTTATCTGCCCTCGATTTTTCGGAAGATCGTTTTACATGCTTTTGATTGTACTCATACACCTCTTTTAACGAATCGATTTCTGAAGGATTTATCGGAGGGAGAGTGTTTTTGATTTTTTTCTTCAAAATTTCAATCGACGCTCCCCTCTCCGGTGTTCTATTATGCGATCGTACGTTTCCGGTTTCACTTCCGTTTTCTTTATCAAATTCTCCCTTTTTTTCGCGAAGCATTTTTAAAGAAGAGTGAATAAAAAAAATGATAAAAGCTATAAATCCGATCAGTTCAATTGCATGCATATAATTCTCTATACTTCATGATCTTGTGTACGGTCCTCATCAGATCCCGCAATAGATCTGCGCATTTTTGTATCGGCTTGTATATTTTGGATTCTTTGATAGTCCATAATTCCTATATGCCCTTTTCTGAAAGCTTCGGCAATAGCGAGAGGTACTTCGGCTTCGGCTCTAATGAGATTTGCCTCCATATCTTTCACCTTAGCTTTATTTTCCTGCTCTTCGGCAACGGCCATAGCCCGGCGCTTTTCCGCTTCGGCTTGGGCGATTCTTTTATCCGATTCCGCCTTATCAGCACGAAGTTTCGCTCCGATGTTTTCTCCCAGCATCATTTCTACGATATCGATAGAAAGAATCATGTAGGCAGTGGAAGAGTCCAGTCCCTTATCCAACACAAGTTTAGAAATTCTTTGGGGAGATTCCAGTACATGTAGATGAGTTTCCGATCCGCCGATAGCGCTGACGATCCCTTCGCCCACTCTGGCGATGATGGTTTCTTCGGTTGCTCCGCCTACGAGTTGTGCTATATTTGTTCTTACCGTGACCCGAGCGCGGACATTAATTTGAATACCGTCTTTAGCGACCCCTGTAATATACCTTCCGCCTCCGGGACAATCAATGACTTTCGGATAAACGGAAGTTTCGATCGCTTCGCGAATATTTCTTCCTGCTAAATCGATTGCCGTAGCGCGGCGCCAATCGAGGGGAATATTCGCTTTATCGGCGGCGATCATGGCTTCGATCACCTCTTTAATATGTCCGCCGGCAAGATAATGTGTTTCCAGATCTTCCACAGTAATTGTTTTCAGTCCGGCTTTATACGAGTTGATCCGAGCGGTGACAATTTCTCTCGGGGGAATTTTTCTCAGACTCATTCCGATAATATTAAAGAGCGGAATGGGTGTTCCGGAGACAAAAGCCTGGAACCATAGACCGATAAATTTTCCCATGAGTCCCAATAAAAGAAGGAGTAATCCTCCCACGATAATAAACATAAAATAAAATTCTATACCGAAATCGGTCGAAGTAACATTTGACATAATTTTTCCTATAACTGTTTTTTGACGGAGAGAGAATCCCCTTCACCGCCGATAATGAACACTATTTCGCCTTTAGTGATGTATCCCGTTTGAGAAATGGCTGCGTAACGTTTCCCATCCACCAGAATATGCCCTCCCGGCTTTAAATCGGTCACGACAATCCCCTCCTTTCCTACAAGAGAAACGTTCCAACTCGAAGCGACAAATCCTTCCTGATCCTGATCGGAATAAATTCCGGAGCTAAATTTTCCTTCTGAGATAAATCGAATCGTCAATTTAATTAATAGTCCGAGAGCAACACAGACACCTGCAAAATACAATACTGTAAAAAACAGGGAATTGCTGCTGCTTGAAAAAACATATACGCTGCTCAAAAGAAACGATGCGCCGATAACGGCAA
>JABDBB010000009.1 GCA_013288845.1 Chlamydiota bacterium
CATCGCTTAAAACGCCTCGACAAGTCGCATACGCGTTAAGCTAAGAGTTTCAACATGTGTTTAAGCATGTGACAAATGTTGGTGTTGGAATGTTGGGGTCAGGCCTGATACTCTGACACTTTGTTAAAGAAGAAGATTGTCTTAATCGTTCTCTACTGTCAGATTGTCAGGCCTGACCCCAAAGTTTAAATAATACTAATTTTTAAATGTTTGCCAATAGCAGTGGCTGCATTGATCAGTGATCGAATATTTGATGGTTTACCGGGGTCAAGTAAACGATCCAAGGCCGATCTACTTGTTCCTATACGCTTGGCTAATTCTTCTTTTGTTAATTTTTGCTTTTCCATTTCATCTTGAAGCTGCATTACAAAAGTATATTTAGCCCCCACTTCCTGACAATGTTCCAAGATTCCTTCTTCTTTAAGAAAATCATCAAAATTAGAGCCTTCATGAATATTTTTACTTTTTCTTTTCTTGTTGCTCATAATTTTTCGCCCTCTCTTTTGCTATTTTTAAATCATGAATCGGAAGTTTTTGTGTTTTTTTGATAAATCCATGAAGTAGAATTATTCATGAATTCCGGCACCTAGATTACGAACTAAAGGCATTCCAAAGGCCAACGAAATTGTACTTTGTAATGTCTTCACCGATTATAATCTTAATTGATTTATCTAAAGATTGCAGCCAACTCTTAACGGGTTCATTTCCGTTTGATTCTCTATAAAACTGTACCTGAAAAGTTGGTTTAATCTTTCCCATGCACTTCCCTTATCCAAATTTTATTGTACCTTTTTTAGTACATAAAGACTAGGTTTTCGGGAGATTATCAGTCTTTTCGAAAGGATTTGCTTTTTAGCAGGTTAAGTTGTAAAATATCTCTTAAAAACTCACCTTATCCGTATAATCTTTAAATCAGGCAAATCATGAAAAATATTCCTTCACATCATTCCCGCAGCAGCAAAAAACATGCTCCCGTTACCGGACGCTATATTATGGGAAAAAATTGTATCGAAGAGGTCATTAAATCGAATCCCAAAAGAATTATACAAATGTATGCCCTTCGATCTGATCCCGTTCTTGAAAAAAAGGCTGAAATGTTTGGATTTCCTCTAAAAATTGTTTCGAAACAGGAACTTTTTCATATGGTGAATTCTGAATCACATCAATCTTTAGTGGCGTTGGTCAAAGAAATCAATCAACCCTCTTTAAAAGAATATTTAGAAAAATCGGCAGGGAAAGATAAAGACCTCGTCTTGGTTCTCGATTCGATCAATGATCCGCAAAATTTCGGATCGCTTCTCCGTTCTGCCGAATGTTTTGGTGTAGGGGCGGTGGTGTGGTCAAAAAACAGAGGGACAGATCTGACTCCGACAGCAAGTAAAACAGGGGTGGGAGCTTCCGAATTGATTACGATGATTAAAGTCTCTAATCTGGTGGAAGCGGTAAAGAAATGTTATGAAGAGGGATATGAAATCATCACAGCTGAAGTGGGAAAAAATGCCTCCGATTTGGATTCTTTTGTTTTTGCCGATAAAACCGTATTGATTGTGGGATCGGAAGGGGATGGAGTTAGATCGTTACTGGCTAAGCAAGCGGAGCGATGTGTGTATATTCCGATGTCGGGCGCCATTGATTCTTTAAATGTTTCTCAGGCGACAGCTGTCATTTTATATCGTTGGAAGATGAAATAGTGTTAGTTAAGACTGAGATCTTCAGGAATCATGGAGATTGTGGCATATTTACCTCCCATTTCTCTTAGGAGAGTCTGCCACAATTTTTCAGCAGGAATTTGAAACAGATGATGTTCCGAAGCGGGGAAAAGGAACCAGTGTCCGTCTAAGAATTCTCTCTCTAACTGACCGGCTCCCCAACCTGCATAGCCGAAACACATGTGCAAATGAGGGCCATGTTCATCGCTGATAGCCTCTTGAAGAAATTGGAGATCTCCGCCTAAATAAACATCATCGCAAATTTTCAGTGTTTGAGCCGGAATTTTATCCGATGTATGTAAAAGCATCATTTGATTTGTCTGTACGGGGCCGCCTGCTCGAATTTGCACTTGCGGATTTGCCAATGAGTCTATGTTGATGAGCTCTTCCGGAAGTTCGAGAGTGAGACTTTTGTTGATGACGATTCCAAAAGAGCCGTTTGGATTGTGTTCGCAAACGAGGATGACTGCTCTAAAAAATATTCCCCCTTCAATATCGGGGGTGGCAATCAAAAAAGTTCCTTTTTGTATTTTGGCGTAGGGGATTTTTTCCATTTCCGGCAGCTCCGTCATCTACAACAACCCGATAGTTCCGTTTCATAAACGTTCGGTTCCTGTAGTTGAATATTATACATATGAAGTTGTTCCTCAACATCTTCTACCCGTCGCATTAATTCGGAAAAGACCTTTACGAATTCCACATCTTTGATGACATTAGGGCAACGTGCATAAGGGTTTTTCTTGTTTAATACCATATAGACACGGGAAAGGGAAGTGGTGATTTGATCTATTTCATCATTAAAGTAATTGCGGAATTCCTGAGGGCATGCAAGTTTTTGTAAAAGATTTAGCCTGCGCGCTCTGAGTCGTTGCCAATTTTTATCAAGGTGAAACAGAAGACCGTAATGATTGATGTCATTCATGGTAATTTGTGCTTTGTTCATGACGGCATTCAGGCGTAAATAGAGGTCATCTGACATAACTATTTTACCCACAGTACCTTTTCCGTTTCTTACATCCTCTATGATCAATTTTCCGTTATCGGTCATTAGCGCTACATTTTCGATGGCTTCGTCTATAGTGGCCCAGGAATCTACGATGTTATTGGATAGAGTTGAAAAGTTATCAATGATGAGGGACAGTTCCTCCGGTTTATTCACGGCTCCCGAGATGTCTTCCAGATTGGCAAAGGTGCCTGCAATTTTCTCCCACATATTATTTTTTTTGATGTCATCTAATGAATCGATGACGGCATTTAGCGCGCTGTTAAATTTATCAGACAATGATTTGATCTCTTTAAATGCATCTTCAACGGATCCCGTTTCGTCGGCATAGATAATTTTGTCGTTAATCAACGTAAGGGCTGTGCCCGGTTTTGGGGGAAGAGGAGTGATATTGATTGATTTCTCGCCTAATAATCCGGAGGTTCGTAAGGAAATTTCATCTGTATTGTAGACATTGACGCTTGAATCAACCGCTAAAGTAAGTTCATAGGCATACACCTGTCCGTCCGTGGAAGGTCGCGGATTGGATTTGTCCAGAGTTTCTATGATATCTACGACCTCTCCGACAGGTTTCCCTGCAAAGCTCACTCGGGTACCTATATTCACCTTATCGATGTTGGAAAAACGTACATGCAGTGTCTTTCCTTCATCTCCCACATTCGGATGAATAAAAAGAAGAATGAAGACTACAATGGTGATGGCTGCAAGTACGAAAAGACCGATCATTAGATTTTTTGCCTGATCAAACATTTATAAATTTCTCCGTCGTAAAAGCTGCATTGGTGATAAAAGCTTGAGCTTTTGGATCTTTAAATTGCAGGAAGTCACTGAAGCTTCCGCTGTGAATAATTTTTTTATCATCAAAAAAAGCAATGATGTTCCCGACTTTCCTGGCAGACGGAAGGTCGTGAGTAACGACTATGGAAGTGCCTTTCAGTTCTTTTTGTATGTTATTGATCATGTCGTTGATTTGCATTGCTGTTATAGGGTCCAGTCCGGTTGTGGGCTCATCATAAAGAAGTATGCGCGGTCTGTAAATGGTTACCCGAGCCAGTGCCACCCTTTTTCGCATCCCTCCTGAAAGGTCGGAAGGCATTTTACTTTCGATCCCTTTTAAATCTACTTTTTCCAGGGCTTCCGCCACTTTATCGCTGATTTCTTTTTCACTTAAGTTATTTTGATGCTGCCGTAGAAAAAACGCTACATTTTCTTTTACGTTAAGGGAATCAAATAAGGCAGAGCTTTGAAACAGCATGCCCATTTGCCGGCGCATTTCTACGAGTTCATCCTGATTCATCTCCGAAATTTTTTTCCCGTCGATCTCAATGCTGCCGCTATCGGGAAGTTCTATTCCCAGAATTAAGCGCAGTAACACACTTTTCCCTACTCCTGATCGACCCAAAATAACCAGAGTTTCCCCTTCATAAACCTCTAAATCCAGATCTTTGATCACTTCCAGACTTCCATAACGTTTACAAAGTTTTTTTATTACGATCATTTTTTATATAAACCGATTTAAAGTGTTTGTAATCTGTTCGGCAAAAGTGTTTAAAAAGATTGTCAAAAAGAAATTGGTCACCAGTATTACAGAGTAGCATATGACGACACTGTTTGTGGTAGCTCTTCCCACTCCGGCAGCGCCTCCTCTTGTAGTCAGTCCTCTGTAGCATGAAATGGTGACGATAATGATACCGAAAACAAATCCTTTGGCTATCCCGCTAAAAAAATCGAAGGTGGTGATGTGCGACGGTAGAGGATCGATAAAAGAATTGGAAGACATTCCGCAATATCCGACGGCAATAATATATCCTCCGGCAATTCCCATCGCACAGCTGAATACCGTCAATAAAGGCATCATAAGCGTTCCTGCGATAAAGCGGGGAGCCACGAGATAACCCAAAGGATTGACGGCCATCGATCGCATGGCATCGATTTGTTCCGTTACCCGCATGGAACCGAGCTCCGCACACATGGCTGCTCCGACCCTTCCTGTGATCATAAATGCGGTGAGAACCGGACCGAGCTCCACCATCATCGCTTTGGTTACCATCAGTCCCGTTGCACTTGCCAATCCTTTATCCGACAGTTGAAAATATGATTGGGCTGCCAGCACCATCCCCGTGGAAAATCCGGTAATGGCGACGACGGGAAGAGATAAAACTCCTATTTCATACATTTGGTCACGAATCAATGACCATTGAGGAGGACGGCGAAAAGAGACCCAAAGTACACTCATAATGAGGTAAAAATAGTCTCCTACAACTTGTAGGGGTCCTGTTACAGATTGATTCATTCTTTGTGCGACGCCGGTTTATCCGTTTATATATATATTTCGGTTAAACCTGCATCTTAGAAAATATTGCTTAAACAGGCAAGAAACGTTTGAATAAAGATAGCAAAAAAGGCTCTTTTATCAAACAGACTACTAATAATCGTGCTGCCAAAAAAGGGAGATTTGTCCGGATGCTGTATCGCTGCTACCCTGATCGGATTCTCCTGCATCAATTTGGATTTTTACATCTCGATGTAATTTTGCTTCGAGACTCAGTCGTGTCGGTTCATCTCCAAAACCTTTTTTTAGAGAGATGTAGAGATCTCGTGTCAGGTATTTCCCTATGCCGATGGAAACTTCTCCCGTGCCGCATTCCTGCCTGTTGATGTCTATTCGGTCTATTCCGATCGTTTGCTGTAGCTTGCTGACCAGTCCCGGTCCGGACTGTTCTTTCAATAAACCCGATAGCGACTGCTCTAACTGTTCGTCCTGAAAGGCGGATATTTCCGAAGGGGATTTTCCAAAAAGGATGAGGGATAAGACCTCTTGTTGCGGTAGGGCGGGGCTTGATCGGAGGATAATATTCGGATTGGACACCGGGCCTTGTAAGACAATGTCGATTCGGTAATCGTGAATATCTCTGGAGGCCACTATGTAAAGAGTCGCTTTTTTCTCGAAGTCACCGGAAAAAGAAATCGATCCTTGTTTCAGTTCAAATTTTTGCCCGTTCAGGAGATAGCTTCCTTTTGTGAGGGACAATTCCCCTTTCGGAGAAATTTTATCAGGCGTTCCGGAGAGAATAAGATTTCCTTTCCATAAAGAATTGAGATCACCGTCATTGATTTGCAGAATATTCGGTATGGAAATTCGTAGATCGAATTCTACAGGAATGGCTGTTTGTGAATTTCGATGAATAGCAGTAGGCAGAGGTTCCATCGGATTCTGATTTACGTAAATGACATCGACCGGATCTGTAATATCGCCGATTTTTTTGGGGATGGCATATCCTACTTTTTCGGCTTCTAAATCGGATTGTATGAATATTTTTCGATTATTTCCCGTAACATCCACTGTTCCTGTGAAGGCGCCCGTAATATTTTCTATATCGAGGATGAGGAGTTTTTCAGGGAGGAGCCTTAGTTGACCTGAAAAACCTTCTCCCGGTTCGATGGCGAGTTCTCCCGTTCCGGTTACACGTCCCCCTACGTTATCGTCTGCTGTAAGGGAGGTGAGTATAATTTTTTCATTATTTCCTTCAAAATGAGCTTCTAAATTTTTCAGAGAGGTTCCTAAAGAAAAGTATTCGAAATTAGCCTGTTCTATGTTGGCGTTTCCCGAAATTATCGGACTATCAAGAGTCCCTTTGACAGTGCCGTCTATCCGCCCTTTTCCTGTAAGGGTGAAATTTTCCGCACCGAAAAATTCTATTAAAGGAGCTATTTTTCCTGAGGCCTGAAAAGAACAAAACAGCTCTTCCTGTTTTTTCAGAAGAAATTGCGGAGGAAATAAAGAAATTTGAACGGGAAATTTCCCTTTTATGGAGATCGGAAAATTTTCCTCCGAAAATATCAGACTCTCTAATGTGGCAAATCGTTCATTCAAAGAAATCTGAATGCTTCCGTTTAAAGGAGGAGTATTGGCATTCTCAAATTGCAGGTCTGCAATGTTTATTTCCAGATTTCCTGATAAATATTCCTTTCCCTCTACCAGCATATTGCCCGAGATATTTCCTTGTATGGAATCGCCGTAGACCTCTTCCGTAAAAAAAAGGACGGGGATATTTGTGATTTCCCATTTCGATCGGATCCCTTCCGGTGAGTACCGGAAAAATCCGGCTATCGAACCATTCCCAACCTGTAGAGAAATAGGAGAAAGGCTCCGGACAGTTTGATCTAAAGAGATAAAACCGGTTTTTTTGAGAGAAAAAGCCTCTCCTTTATAATTTCCGTTAAAATTTTCTATGCTCAGGATTTTTGTTTTTTCTGCAAAATTCCACGTGCCTTTTCCTATGAAATCTGATCCCGGGCCACGCGCAAAAATTTCATAATTTTGTAAAGATCCGTTCATTGCAGCTTTAAATCCGCCCGATTCGAAAAAAATCCCACCCCTTTTTATTTTTTTTGCACTTATTTCCAAGACACCTTTAGGGGAGGAATACAGATCATCTATCGATCCGGAACAGAGGAGAGATTCTATAAAACACTCTTCAATTTGTATTCCCGACCCTTTCATTGTAAAGGAACCGGATTGCATAAGAGGATTTTCTTCAGTCGGATATGCTTTAAAAGTAAAACTTCCGGAGCCTGTAATCGGCAGGGAAAAGATGTAAGCTATTGATGCTAATTGAGTTAAGTTTCCTTCAGCTGTTCCTGTGACGATTCCGTCGAGGGATAGAGAGAGCAATTCCGACCCGATACTGCCGGAGTCATAAGTCAATACCGGATCTTTTATCGATAATCCCTTGGCTTTATCGAAAAAAAATCGGGAAGTGAGAGAGACCGGTTTTTTATGGTATAAAAAAGTGATTTCTTCTGATCCTGAAAAAGAAGAGGAGTTATAAGTTCCGGAAAAAGTCCCCTGTGCATTTTCGAAAAAATACTCAACCCCTTGGAGGGAAGAGGCTGTTATGTTGAATTGATACGTATCCGCTCGAACCCCTCCTTTCATCGTCACAGTGCCTTGCGGTAATAGTTCTTTTTCTACTCCGAGTAAACCGGCGATATTTTGTATCTCCGGCATATCCAGAGAAAAATTTATCTCTGTAGGAACGAAATTTGTGTCTATAAAAGCATTGCCTGAAAGTTTTGTGCCGGCAAATGTTCCCAGAAAATTTTTCAGGGATAATCCGACTATCGGACTATATTTTATGTCGGCACTTATTGTGAGGGGGATAGTAAAACCGGTGCCGCAGGCGGAAAAATTCCCTTCAAAAAAAGAAATAATTTGTTTTGATGAGTGATCGGTTGTATGACGGATTTCTTTTTTCCCGGAAAGAGTGATTTCAAAAAGGATGTTGTGTAGATGTTTATTTTCTATGGTGAATCCTTCGTTGGATTCTATAGCTGCTGTGAGGTCAATCCGGTCCTTTTTTTGTTCTATCAGACTTTTTAAGATGAATGTCTTATCGCTTTGACCGGTTTCGGCGATTTTTCCGGAGAGGTTCAAAGGGATTTTTTTCGGACTGATTTCTATACTCCCTTCCAGATCGATTATTTTGTTTGTGAGAGAGGGGATTTGTAAGTGAGTGACCGATAAATAACGGACTCCGGCGGTAAACGCAATATCGGGAACAACGAATTCCGAAAGAACCGAATCTCCGGAGGACTCTTGTAAAAACCGATCGGAAACGATAACCCCTTCCATTTGAATCGACCGGAAGATAAGGGCTTTTTTTATTATTGAAATAAGCTTGAGTCGGAGATTTATTTTTTTTGCAAAAAAAACTTCCTCTGAATTTTTTGAGATCCGTAGAGATGTTCCTCTGATTTCGAAAGGGAATAAAAACTCCGGTTCATCGATCCGGACAGAATACCCCGTATGTTTTTCAATGAGAGTTTCGGTAGAATTCACTATAAATAATTGGACCTCTTTAATTTGCAATAAGCAAAACAGAGAGAGAAAAAGAAAAAGACCTATAAAAAGTGTTCTTTTAAAAAAAATAAATAGTTTACTGTTCATATCCGATCCATCATAACATTTATTCGACTTCTCAGAAAGTCTGCCCGATACTCAGGTAAGCCTGGTATCTGCTTTTTTCTACGTGTTTCCGCGGATTCAAAGGGAATGCCAAATCAAGTCGAATAGGTCCGACCGGAGTAAAATATCGCAACCCTACTCCCGTCGATTGCAAAATTTTCCTGTTGAATTGCGGTGTGCGACTCTCATATACATTTCCGAAATCATAAAAAAGTACCCAGCCGATCTCTTTATTCATTCTCATTCGATATTCCAACGTATAGATCATCATCGAACGACCGCCCGTCGGTTTATATTCATTATCAAGAGGACTCACGGTCTTGTATCTGTATCCTCTCAATAAAGAATCGGTCCCTGCATCGAAAAGTTCAGAACGGGGGATTTTTGTTTTACACGGACCGGGAATGAGTCCTAAAGTTGCTTGGAAAGCAAACAGATGTCGGTTACAGCTGTCAAGAGGAAGGTAGTAAGAGGCCCCCAGTATATTAATACTGTAAAAGATTTGTGATCCTATAAAATTGTAGGAGGGAATCGATTTAATTTTTAGCCGATAGCCTTCCGTGGGATCCAAAATGCTGTTACTTTTATTTAAATAAAAATTGATGGGAGTTTTGAATAAATTAAACGTGTCATTGTCATGTTTTTGCGATTGGTGATTCGTACTCTCATGAATATCGGTATCAATAAGGTGTTTGTACATAATGCCGTAAGAATAAAGAAGGCTTGGATTTACCTGTCTTCCCAGAATCCCCGAAATACTATACGATTTCGATGTATAGCCTTCATCCCTTTCTCTCAGATAATCAGCCGACCAGATCAAATCCTGATGCTTCCTTCTGAAATCAGGTTGGATATAAGAGAGCTCTCCATAATGCTTGTCGCTCCAAACGGCTCCTCTGAATCCTAAATTATCGGCTTTTCCCGTAAAATTGCGGTGAGTCCAACTTTGCGAGGCTCCTATACCCCTTTCTGTTTCATAGTTAATTCCGAGGCCGATTGTTCTCGGTTTATTTTCTTTGACTTGGATGGTAACGGGAATCTCTTCAGATTCCGGTGCGGACTCAGGAAGTGAAAGGCTGACCGAAGAAAAAAGTCCTCCCAATTCCAGCTCATTCTGCGTTTTGCGGATTTTAAGAGGGGAGTACACTTCTCCCTGATTCCAGGCTATGTGTTTATTGAAATAGCTTCTTCGCACTTTTTTACTGCCTGTCACTTTGGTGATGCCGAATATATATTTAGATCCGCTATCGATAAAAAAAGTGACGGTAATCGTTTTTTCTTCTTGGTCTGCAATGACAACCTTATTCGTTACCCGGGCATAAGGGTAGCCTGCGCAGTCCATCATCTGTTCCAGCTCTTTTTCCGCATCAAAAATTGCTTTTGTCGTGGCAGGTTGTCCTTTAATGAGTCCTAATTGTCCGGCAGAAACCGAGGAGTAGGGGAAAGATCCTTTTGATTGAGGAGAGGGGAAAATTTCGAAGGAGGTTACGGGATAAACCGGTCCGGAGTCGATATTGATTTTAATTTGTATCGGAACGGTTATATAATCGAATTCGGATTCTATACGAGCATTATAATAAGCCTGACTATGTAATACTTTAATGAAATTTTTGATGTCATTTTCCGTCCGTTTTTGCAGTCCTATACGAGTTGCGGGAGGAGAATTTTGTAGCGAAAGAAGCTGAGAGGAGGAGCGTAGAAGATCGAGAGTTTTTGTGTCGGAGGTCAATCCGAAAAATTGCACGGCATATTCTTCCCCTACAAGCAAATTTGTACAAAGAAAAAAGAAAAAAAATAAAATTATTTTTTTATAAAACACAATGACCGTTATTTAATTTTAATAAATTATCTCGTTAATAACGATATTGATCAAGGTAAAAGATCTGCCAATTTTATTCGTAAATCTTCAATTTTTTTTGAATTAAATTCTTCGGAAGTAATTTCGTAAAAACTTTTTCCGGCCAAGCGTTGTCGGATATAGTAAAGGACATGGACACCGCAGTTATGCAGATCATTTTGCTGACAGGGAAAATCATCCAAAATGCGTGCTTTGGGATCTCCGGGGAAACAGTCGGTTTTTATTTTTTGTAAGTCAGTTTGCATGACAGAATCGGGATGAGTACCTTGAGAATCATAATATTCTACTGTCCGGCCTTTCATATCGACAGTAATGATTACGATATGTGTACGCCTAAGAAGATAGGGGATGAAAATCAGATCCTCCTTCAATGTAGCGGATTCGGTATAGTCGGAAAGAATTTCAGAAGGCATGGGAAGGTCAGAAGAGGATTCTATAAGTCCCTTAATAAGAGGTAGATGAGGAGTGTTCTCATGTCTTTTTAAAATGAAATTCAGGCAATCGAGAAAACATCCTGTATTTAATTTTTCGCCCGTACTTGTCAATTTTTTGACGGTGTTTCTGTGCTGTAAAGAGACCGGTTTCGTACTGAGTATTCCTCCGCCTCTTCCGATGCCGGTGTAAGTATTGATTCCCGATAGAAGGGTATGAAAAAGACCGGGGGGCTGATGAACTTTATGAGGAGGAGATTCAGGGCTTTCCGGATTAGGATTGAGCGGTGTAAAACCATCATCAATAGGATCTTCCTGTTTGGGAATCATGTAAAAACTTTGTCCGATTTCCGGCACTCTCATAATCTTTTTCCGATCATTTTTGATTTATTTATGAGTATTTTATACTTCATTTGTGTGTCGATGACAATTCTTTTATTCAAATCGGGTTTCGAAAAATTCTATTTTTTCGAAATATCGATTACGACTTGACAAGGGAGGATCATCCGGCGTATTTTTATGTTTCTTTGTATGTTTTATCGGGTAAATAAGAATTTTCCTTAAAAGGGGTATAAAATCATGAGATTCATCATTTCTACTCAAGAGCTCACTTATCTGATCGGTAAGATGTTAAATGTGGTCGGAGCTAAATCGGCTGTCCCAATTTTGTCGAACATTCTTATCGAAGCAAAAAACGGAGAAGTTATCCTAACGGCTACCGATCTCACAGTGGGGATTCGCTGTTTTACCGAAGCAAAAGTGTTGGAAGAAGGGGCCACAACTCTCCCTGCCAAACGTTTTGCGAACTTAATACGCGAGCTGACCGTTCTGAATGTAGAAATATCCACAAATAAAAATGAAATCACAGAAATTATTGCCGGATCCTCCCGATTTAAAATGCACGGAATGAGCAGAGATGAATTTCCTGAGTTGCCGCCTATTTATGATGCCAAACAATTTAAAATCTCTCAGGCAGAACTCAAGGATGTATTAGTAAGAACCTCTTTTGCCGTTTCAAAAGAAGACAATCGCTATGTGCTTACCGGAGTTTTCCTCAATTTAGATCCTTCGGGAGGTGCTACGTTTGTCGGAACCGACGGAAAACGTTTGGCTAAAACATATAAACCTGTCAGTTCTCCCGAATCTCTTACCGGCAGCTATATCATTCCTCTTAAAGCGATTGAAGAGATCATCAAAAATCTGAATGACGATGAAGAAGATGCCTGTTGTTTTCTTCTCGACGATAAAATTGCCGTTCAGGCAAGCAACTCCATTATCATCACCAAACTTTTGAACGGTGACTATCCGGATGTCGATCGGGTCATTCCTGAAAAAACAGACATGGTAGTCAGCCTTCATAGAGAAGAATTGATCACGCTTCTTCGCCAGATTTCACTGTTTACCAACGAAAATACCCACTCCTCAGTAAGATTTACTTTCGGCGACGGCGAACTGACTCTCACAGCCAATACAATGGAAGTAGGGGAAGGCCTAGTCAAAATGCCCGTGAATTATCACGGTGAAAAACTGGAAATCGCTTTTAATCCTAATTATTTTTTAGATATCCTCCGCTTCAGTAAAAGTGAAAATATACAATTGGGACTCATCGATCCGTTTAATCCGGGTGTCATCACGGATGAAAATCAGGACAATCCTCTGTATATACTTATGCCAATGCGTCTCGGTGAAGAATAAAAATGTATTTGCGAAGTCTGCGTCTTAATAATTTTAGATCTTATGACGACGTGACTTTTCATTTCTTACCCGGAATCAATCATATTGTCGGTAAAAATGCCGTGGGTAAAACCACGATATTAGAAGCCATTTACCTGTTGATCTCCGGTAGGTCCTTTAGAACGCAGCAGCATTCCGAACTTATCCGCCATAATTCCCCTTATTTTTTAGTCGAAGCCGTTTTTTTTAAACATGGCATGGAACAAAGATTGACTTTTGCTTTTGACGGAAGAAATAAAAAAATTACACTGAATCGATCTATATGCCCCTCCTATGCAAATTTATTAGGGATCATGACCGGAGTGGTGTTTACTCCGGACGATCCGGATCTTGTCAAGGGGGGGCCTGCCGAAAGAAGGCAGTTTATGGATTTGCATATCGCCCAATTTGATCCTCTCTATGTTCATTTTTTATCCCGCTATAATAAAGCGATGAGGCAGAGAAATTGTCTTCTTAGATCAGGACAATTACAGGCCATAGCCCCTTGGGAAGAGGAGATGAGCGGAGCTGCCGAGTATCTTTTAAAGAAAAGAATTATCTCTATGCAGAGCTTGGCTCATCATGCAGACGAAGTGTATAAAGAAATCTCGGGCGAAGCGGTAAACCTTCATGTAGGATTTAAATCGACCTGGTGTAAAAATGAGGAAAATATACGGCAATCTTACCTGACACTCCTGCAAAAAAATCGCCTACGGGAAAAAGAGCTTGGATTTACTCTTTCCGGTCCTCATAAAGACGACCTCTCTTTTACGATGGCGGGAAAAGAGGTCAAAATATTCGGAAGCGAAGGTCAGCAAAGGAGCTGCGTTGCTTCTTTAAAGTTTTCTTCTTGGATCAAACTGCAAAAGGAGGTCGGTATCAATCCTCTCCTCTTAACGGATGATATTGAAATGGGGCTTGACGGAGGGAGAACGGAGCGTCTTCACACAAAATTAATGGCTGCCGGTCAGGTATTTCTCACCTCTACGAAACAAGTAGAGAACAGAGAACTTCGTCCTATAGATGCTTTATTATCGATTTAGCATTTTTTAAACAATCTATATGATACTTTAATAATATTATTTTATAATTATAGTTATATATTTCTTTTAAGGAGTTATTATGACTATAAAAAGTGCAACTGAAATGAAGAATTATGCCGATTGGAATCATGTAGAGATACCGCAAGATGATCAATCCGGGATAATCGCAATCAAAGAACGCAAATACCAACCTCTCGAACGAGCGGGTAGAGTTTTATTAGGTCTTGCGGCAGTAATTTGTACTCTCTTCATAGGGATGTATTTTGAATCGGTTCGAAATTGTTTTCTCCGCTCGACAGAGTGCCTGACTTTTTGTGCTAAAGTTGAGGAAGCCGATAAAACGGTTAAAGTCGTTACCCCGTTACTCACCTTTAAAAGCGAGTAAGGAAGTATCTATTTATTAATTGGTTGGGTAAAGAAAATTTCAATTCGCGCAGCGTTTGGAGTGCGGTGACTTGTCACCACTTTGCCCTCGACTCGACTTGTCGAGGCGGTTTAAGCGTTATTTTGTGTTTATAGATATTCAGAAATTCGTTCAAAGATTAGTCTGTAAACTTTTAAAAACGCATCGACAAGTCGATGCGAGGGCAAAGCGGTGACGAGTCACCGCACTCCAAACGCTGCGCGTCTTAAGTTCATCTTATTGATTAATCCCCGAGAGAGAGCTTGCCGAAAGGGGTAACCGAAATGCATATTTGGTCGTTATGGCTGCCTAAATTGACCATTCCGGATTCCAATAAATGCTTTTCGAGTGTACTTTTGATAAAAGAAATTTGTTTCTCATCATATTTCGGAAGAGCATAATTTCTGAGACGGCCCTTTTTTTGCAGCATAACAGGCGGTGATTTTCCTATAGGCGCTATCATACCGTCGATGAAATCATTCAAATAAACCCAGCCTTTTCCGATAATCGCTTTCAAACTTTTTTCAATTTCCCTGATATCTCTATCGTTAAAATCTCCTGCTGCACCTATTTTTCTAAATCCGTTAAGGGTGGTGAAATACAAGGCCATGGCTTTATCCTGAATAGATTTATGCTTCCAATCTCCCATATTTTCAGAAGGAATAAGGTGATTATCCCGGACAGTGACGAGTCCTAGCTGAACCATTTTTTCAGGAATACGGTGGAAATTAATCGAGCAAAATTCTTTAATTTTCACAATTTCTAATCCGGCTTCTCCGGTTTTTTGCACGATCAGATCAATATCTTCTGCAAATCCGAAACAACGGCTATACAGCGGATTCACATGTTCAGGATCTGAAATGGGCTTACAAGAGAGGGACTGCATGGAGAGGAGATAGGAGTGCCATTCATGGAAAGGGACTAAAATGCGGCGATAAGAGTCATTTTCCCGGATATATTTTAGGCAACAAATTTTATTGAACTCGAGAACGATGATCAATTCCTCTAAAGATTCCGGTGTAAGAGAGAATTTTTCTATTATATCGGATACTTTAACAATGTATTCCGGTCCTTTATGGAGCATTTTAATGATTTTGGCAGCATATTTGTTATCAAATTGTAAATCTCTAAGATATTTAGTGTAGAGTTCCGGGGTAAGGAAATAGTTTTCAATGATAGAGCCGAAGATATCATCGGTAGATTTAGGGATGGAAAACCACAAGGGAAGAAGGTGGATGGGTACGTGGCGCAGTAAGGACTGAAAGTAATCGATATCAGGAGTAAAGTCTTCGTCAAATCGTTCTAATTGCGTTTCAAAGTATTTTCTGGATTCTTTCTGAACAGAGATAGTGTTCCCGTCAAAAGTGAAGAGGGAGAGGGGAAGTAATTTTTCCAGGACCGTCAAAATTTCCTGCCCGGAGACGTCCATGAGTTCGGCAAGTTCTTTGACGGGGAATTTTAATGAATTGTGTATGATTTCATTTAAAACCTCTATTTCAAAGGGGGAGAGTTTAGAAATGAGAAGGCGTCGTTCGAGGTCGGGAAGATAAGTATAGTCTGACAAATGGACTCCAATCTTCCTTAATTGAGAGGGATTCATCGATAGGGCTCCGGGGTGGCGATTTGTAAAATTTAAATTTTAACAGTAATAAATGCTTTAGTTCAGAAATGAAACTGTTTTAAATAAAATTATATCAGGTTTTTAGTTATAATGCAACGCTCATATTTTTTTTAATATTAATTAGTCTTGGCAGGGAGATAAGGAGTAAAATAATTTGTTAAAAAACATTTTATTTTGGTACAATAAATCTAAAGGATAATCCGGGAAAAGTAGTTATCGGACTATCAATTTTCCTTGAAAAACGGAGATCTTTATATGAAAAACAGATCCGGTCACAGCGGAATCATTTTATCAGACGATGATAGGGCGCTGGACGAAGCTGCCGTTACCATTGTCGATGCTCTTGTCGAAACTCTCGAAGGAGAGCAGACTCAGGAGATTGAACCTTTTGAGCAATATACCAATCAGGTCAGATTACACCTTTTAAAAGACATCACGAATTATGCACAAAGAATGATTCGAGGACACCTGGCTATTATAAGAGAGATGAAAGAGAATAAATAGCCCCCCTCATCGCCATAACTTTGTTTGATGATATAGAGCCATCTGCTTGAGTTCTTGGCTATTTCGCCGTTTCCCCTGATTTTTCTCTTTGGACAAGCCAAAAATCCGTTCCCGGGTATTCTTTTTGCACCTCGGGAATCCAGGCTTCCGCCTCTTTTATATCCGCTAAAAGCATCACTGCTGTTGCCAAAGCATCCGCTACTGCACAGTTGTCCCCAAGAACCGTGGCACTGCATATATTACTTTTCCCCGCAATAATAGGAATTAAGCTATACGGATGAATAATATGGGAGTAAACCACCGTCTCTCCGGATGAGGGGAGTTGAATTTTCCATTGCTGCAAATAATCGCCGCTTGTTGCCAATGCAGCGTTGTGTAAAGAAAGTGTATCGATTGCTTTTTCCCGACTCGGATTTTCAGGATTCCCTATATAAATTTTCCAAGGTCGACCCTCAGGATGCTTTCCTGAGGTGCGGATTTCACCGCCCCATTCTACGTATATGTTAGGGAATCCCGAAGCATTGAGTCTTTCTGTAAGTAAGTCCACGCAAAAACCTTTGGCAATGCCGCCGAGATCTATTTGCAGTTCTCTGTGATCTTTTACAAGAAAACCGGGATGTAAGTGTATGTGTTTCCACCCTACAAATTCTTTCAGCAGAGCTAACCGG
The DNA here is from genome assembly GCA_013288845.1 of Chlamydiota bacterium. Lineage (GTDB taxonomy): Bacteria > Chlamydiota > Chlamydiia > Chlamydiales > Criblamydiaceae > JABDBB01. The sequence goes on from JABDBB010000009.1 coordinate 16,922, forward strand.
TCAGGATCGGGCATTGTATTTTTTTCTAAAGCCTCTTTCCACATCTTATAGGCCGGAACGATGGTCGGATCGTACAATCCTTTTGTTGTTTTCACTAATTTATCGGTAAGAAAAAGGAGGTTTTCCAGTTCGGGCGAAATGTGTAAAGGCGTTTCTGCCGGACCGGCATTGATGAGGGAGAGTTCGGAGCGGGGATTCCAAATGTTATACACCTCATCTATCTCATGAAAAGTACTTTTAATGACCGCTATAACGGTTTTGTTGTCTTCCGGGGAAAAAGGGCCGCCGATCAGAATTTTATATCGGATGGTCATGGCTATATCGGAAAAAACGGTGATTTTCCCGGCATCCTGCGAATGTTCTGCACAAGAGGCAAAAAGAAAAATTAATAGCAGGAGAAAGTATTTTTGCATAAATCGGGTCGACGACGTGTAAAGCTTTTAACAGTATTATTGAGAAGCATCGCGATGGTCATCGGTCCGACTCCGCCGGGAACCGGGGTGATAAGAGAACATTTTTCTTTTACCGCATCAAAATCGACATCGCCTACAATTTTGTAGCCCCGTACATCATCCGGACAGGGAACTCTGTTAATTCCGACATCAATGACAACGGCCCCTTGTTTGACCATGGAGCCTTTTATGAAGCCCGGCATTCCTGTTGCTGAAATAAGAATATCCGCTTCACGGCAAATTTGTTCGAGATCGGGAGTATGTTTATGCACGACCGTGACGGTGGCATCTCCCCCTTCCCCTTTTTGCAGCAAAAGAGAGGCCATGGGTTTACCTACTATGACGCTTCTGCCTACGATGACAACATGCTTTCCTTTGACGCTAATGTTGTTTTTTGCGAGCATCACCCGGATTCCTAAGGGAGTGCAGGGGATGAATCCGGAATCATCATTCAGCATGAGCTTACCCAGATTGACAGGGTGGAATCCGTCAACATCTTTTTCCGGGGAAATAGCAAAATTTATTTTATTGGTGTTGATATGGGAAGGAAGAGGGGCTTGTACAAGGATTCCGTCTATGAGGGGATTTCGATTAAGCTCATCGATTTTTTGTAATAAAATTTCTTCCGATACATGGGAGGGTAGATTGTCTTTAACAGATAAAATCCCGGTTTTAGCGCAAGTTTTGGTTTTGGTATTTACATAAATTTCCGAAGCCGGATCGTTGCCTACCAAAATAACTGCAAGACAAGGTCTTCTATCGGTAAGAGAAGAGGTGAATCGAGCTATTTCCCTTTGTATTTCTTTTGATAATGATTTTCCGTCGATAATCATTCGCGACTCCTAACATAGATATCCCGGAGTCAGTGTAACGAAATTCTAACAATTCGACAACCGCAAATGCTCAAGAGCTCTTCTTATCGGCCACACCGCATAAAGTTTTTATGTCAGGTTGGTGTGACTGAATAAACAGGAACATTTCTCTTATTCCGCTTTCACTGGAAAAATTCATCTCTATCATGGTGTTTCTGAAGATAGTAAAAAGGATTTCAATCAATAATTTATTGGCCTCTTCAATATCGAAAGGGGAGAGCGGATTGGGTCTCATTCTTTTGGCAATGGTTTCCATTTGGATGGGGACCACGGAAGATCTTCGATTTAAGTTCTTGTTAATCAGTGCCCAAGAGCTTTGACTTACCAGATGTAGATTTAAAGCTTTTTCTACGATAGCCCGTTCAAAAAAATTGACCTGCATTTTCTTAAAGCAGGGGGGAACCTTGCTGACTACTCCGGCGCATTCCTGTTGTATTCCTATTGATAAAAGAAAAAAGAAGAGAAGATATTTATACATAGCCGGTCGGACCTCCTTGTCCTATCTTCTTTTTGTATAGAAGAATTTTAGTTTGCCTGTACAGGGGAAAATAAAAAAATCGTTATTTAATTATCAGACTATTATTTGAACTTGCAAAACGAATTTTTTTATGCAATAAAAGACTAAAGAATAGAGGAGAGACCGGTATGTTGTCTTGGATTTCCCACATGCTCGATCGCATTTTTGCTGTGATCGTGGCCCTGATTTTAATGCAATTTCCCCTGTTTATCGATCAGTATATGATCAAACTTTCGGGAAATGTGGATGAATTAAATTATCAGATGCAAAAAATCGAGCAGGTCGCACAAAAAACGAAGAAAACTCCGGATGCCTATATTCAAAAATTTCTTCAAAATGATGATCCTGACTTCTCCGAACAGGGGAAATTTCTCCTCGCTATGCAGGAAAGAACCGAGAATCTTTCCCAAGCACTGCAATCCCTTAGAGAATCAGGTCCTTTTACCAGACCCTTTATTTTTATGGTCAAAAGCGATCATAGGATTGTACGATCCACTTATCATACCTATCAACCCGGTATCTCTTTTTCTATAGAAAGTATTTTTTACGGATTTATCGGAATTCTTTTGGGATATTATATTTACAGATTGATCAGTTATTTTTTTGAAAGGGTCATAAACGGATTGCACAGAGCGAAGAAAAACGAAATTACGAAACTTTAGAGCGGTGGCATACGCATTAAGATCATAACGCTTGATAACTCGCGCGTTCAATTTCTTCTTAGTACAAGCTTCACAACGGTTTCTACATGCATCGTTTGAGGGAACATATCAAAAGGACGTATCGCTTCAATTGTATACTTTGGTGTCAATAGAGCTAAATCTCTGGCCAATGTCGCGGGATCACAAGAGACGTACACAATTCTTTTCGGTTCCGTCTTCAATAATGTCTCCAATACAATTTTTTCACACCCTTTTCTCGGCGGATTCAAAATCACTACGTCGCAGGAGGAGTGCGCTTTTATCAGCTCTTCTGTTGTTCCGCATACAAAAGTACAGTTTGTGATACCGTTATTTTTTGCATTTTCTTTCGCATCGGCAATGGCTTCCGGAACACATTCGATTCCCACGACTTTTTTTGCTTTTGCTGCTGCGATCAACGAAAAAGTTCCTACTCCGCAATAGGCATCCAATACGGAAGTTTCGGCATCGATATCGGCACATTCCGTGACTGCTTTGTATAGATTTTCAGCCTGGAGTGTATTCACCTGAAAAAAAGAGGCGGGGGAGATATGAAAATGCAGTCCGCAGATTGTTTCGCTAAGGCGCCCTTCTCCGAATAGGGTCATCCATTTGTGACCCGTAACAAAATTTGTTTGCTCCCGATGAATATTTAAGACAATTCCTTCGATATTGGGACTTATTTTTATAAGTTCTGCTGCTAAAGATTTGAATTTTTCGGTCTTTTCTCCGGCAGAGACAAAAATCACAAGGGTTTTGCCGGAATTCACGGCTGTTTTCATGATGAGGTGTCTCAGTTCTCCTTTTCCTGATATTCTGTCGTAAGGGAGAATGTCGCTTTTTTGTAAAAGGGTACAAATATTTTTATATACTTTTTCCCCCTCTTCACAATGAATATGGCACTCATCTACGGGCACGACGGTATGACTCATTTTTTCGAATAAACCGATCGTAAGTGCCCCTTCTGTAGAGGTGACGGGCAGTTGCATTTTATTGCGATAATGCAGTTTTTGAGGGGACGGAACGCAATCTTCGACAGTGATGTCCGTTAGTTTTCCGATACGGGTCAGAGCGTCGTACACTTTTTGTTTCTTGACTTTCAGTTGCCCTTCATAAGAGAGATGCATGATTTGGCATCCGCCGCAACGATCGAACAGGGGACACACCGGTATTACCCTATCCTCGGATTTTTTGAGTATTTCGAGCAGCTCCCCTTTTCCGTAATTTTTTTTTAAGACGGTCAGCTTCGCTTTTACCGTTTCTCCCGGGAGAGCTCCTTCAATGAATACGGTAAATCCTTCTATAGTACCGACACCTTCTCCCGAGGCTCCCAAAGATGTGATTGCTATTTCGCAGATATCGTTTTTTTTGTATTCCATGATTTACCTCATCGGTAAATTATCCCAAAAGTCAGAGATATTCACCATGAATTTTATCTTAAAAAAATAATTGGCATTCAGTACACTTACGAAAAACAAAATACACAAGAGATCTCTAAACAAAAATAGGAATGCAAATGAATAAAAAAATTCTTTTTCTTTTGTCAGTTTGTACCGTTTTTTTTCTTCACCCTTTTTTACAGTCGGGAGAAAAAAATAAACAAAAATCGTACAAATACGAACTTGCTGTCTGCGCGGTTTTTCAAAATGAAGCGGCTTATATGAAAGAATGGATTGAATTCCACAAACTCGTCGGAGTGGAACATTTTTTTCTATATAATGACCAAAGCGCCGATGACTATCTATCGGTTCTCGAACCTTATATCCGGGCAGGAGAGGTAGAACTTATTCAATGTCCTCCTAAACCGGACGACACCTTGCCTTCGTATGAGGTGCTGCAGGCCGGAGCCTTTATGGATTGTCTTCACAAACAGAGAAACTCCGTCAAATGGATGGCTTTTATCGATTTAGATGAGTTTTTATTTGCGACTCAAGTTGACGATTTGCGAGTGTTTTTAAAGGATTACATCGACCATCCGGCGATTGCCGTGAATTGGCAAATGTTCGGCACATCCGATGTCCCTTTTATCCCTGCCGATAAACTGATGATCGAAATGCTTGTCAATCAAAGTAAAGTAAATTTTCACAGAAATCGATGGGTGAAATGTATTGTACAGCCGGCTTTAACAACTGAGGTGTTCAATCCTCACCTCTTTTTTTATGTAAAAAAGAAAAAAGCGGTGAATTCCGATTTTGAAAAAGTGAAAGGATATCGCTCCAAAAGAATTGTGGTCGATAAAATACGGATCAATCATTACTACACAAGAGATGTAGAGCATTTTCTTACTGTAAAGGTTCCGAGACGACTGAAATTATCCGACATGTACGAGGCGTGGTTACAGGAGGTGGGAGAAATGAATGAGGTATATAACGGTGAAATTTTACGATTTGTTCCGGCTTTAAAAGAAAAAACAGGTTTAGAGTAATTTGCAGAACAAAAGGCCCTTCTTCTTTGGGAAGAAGGGCCTTTTATCTTTATTTTTTACTGTCTTTGGTTTGTAAAGATACTTCCAAAGAGTTTGCAAAAGTGATGCCGTCTTTGACTTCTGAATCAAATACTATGGTTCTCCCCAGATAAGCCCCTCCCTTATTATAGGTTGATTCATAGGTAAAGTAACCGTTACCCCCTTTGAGCGCGTCAAAAATTCTTCCTACTTCTCTTTTTGCATTTTGGGCATTTGTAAGAAGTATGTCATACAATCTTTTTAAATTATCTTGCTCATTGGTAAGGTTGTCATGTATTTCTTCAAAATCTCTTTGTTTAGTTTCCAATTCTTCAATAGTAATATTCAAAACCAAAGCGGTTCTTTTTAAATGTTCACTCGGAATTTTTAATGTAAAAATCCCTTTTTCTACTGTTTTCTCCAGAGCGGTGATCATTTCGGCAACAAAAGGTTCCAGTCTGTTCCATTGTTGTGCTAAATATTGCAGAGTAGGTTTTTGAATCTCATACTTTGCCTGCAGATCAGTAATACGAGCCGGATTACCGTTTTTTGTATAGGGAATACGCCAATTTCTCATTCCGTTATAAAATGCCAATATTTTATCGGAAAGTTGCGTGAAATTTGCTTTAATCACATTTTGCTTTACATCCGGTAAAGTTATATCGAATAAAGATAAGGAGGCTGTACTCAATATTCTATTAATGTCCGCAATTTCCGCTTTAAAGGAATCTGCTTTTTGAATCATTGCTATTTGAATTTGATGAGTCAATTCTTCAAGAGTACTTGAATTTTTATAATAGCGAACAATTAATCTTTCAATGAGTTCTTTGATAGCTTGTTGTCTTGCATTGTGTGTTTGAATGTTGAGCATCATGAAATTGGCTGTCGGCTGGGGAGAGGTTTTACCTAAATCTGCTAATACATTATATGAAAGTTTACCAATCTTATTGTAAAGAAAATCATTCTGTAGAGCTTCTAAGGCCTTAAGGAAAATTTCTTTATTTTTTTCCATCAACCGGGCTTCCTCAAAAATTTTCAACATACAATCTCTAAAAGACTCTGTGTTAACGCTGGATTGTGCGAGGCTGTTTAATGCTTCAATTGTTCCTCTTAGGGTGTCTATTCGCATTCCTTGACTTTCCACAATTTGCTGCACTTCAAGAGTAGATTGCTCTAAATTATTTTCCGAGCAATCCTTTGCACTTCCCACCTCTTGCAGAATAGCATGGAATGTGTTCAACATGTGTTCTGCAGTATGAGCGGGAGATCCCCCCCCTTGATTGATAATCAGGAGTGTACCCTCCGCTTCTGCCCGGATTCTTTTGAGCGTAGATTGTAAATCCAAATTAGCTTCTAATAATTCTAAGTTGGCTTGTATTAATTTTTCTATATTGCCGGGTTGTGATGTAATCTCTGTTACTGTTTGGCATAGTAAAATGTCTTCAGAAGAGGGAGTTTGTTGTAAAATTTCATTCCCTAATTTTTGTATATCCGGATTCGGAGGTGTCGGATCTGAGGTCACCGGATGGTTTTCTAATAGTCCGTCTGTGATTGGCGCCGGGTCCATTCTTTTAACAATAGGGGGTGGAATGAGTGAGCAGTGGGGTGAAGTCATAATTTTCTCCTAAATATTCAAGCTTTTGGTGTTTTTACAAATTTGTTTGTAGACGTCAAATCTTTTTTATATAAAAAAACTATTTATTACAAAGGTTTTTTTTACGAGATTGATTATTTCGGATCCGGCAATTCTTCCGGTACATACACAGGATGAACGGTGAAGCCTGCATCCCGGATAGCAAAAATCGCTTTTAAAATGGGTTCCCATTTAGCATTTTTATCTATCTTCAGAAGGACTTTCGTTTTCAGTCTGTCTTCCGGTAAAATACCTTTTTCATATTGTAGAGAGAGCTCTTGCGCAATCGCTTCCGAAGAGGCCATTACGTAATCGCGGATTTCTGTAATCCACTTATACTCACCGTCTTCATTGATGCTGATGTTGATAATTTTTTCGTTATCCATAGCTGTTAAGGAGGGATCCGAACTGTGTTTTCCCTCTACCAAATCAATATCCGTATCTTTAGTCGCTATTCGCGATACGGCAAGACAGGCAAAGAACATCAACATCAGAAAGAGAAAGTCGATCATCGGTGCAAGATTGATACCGTTATTCCCTTTAATTTCGCTGTCGGAGATAAAGTTCATAATTTTTCTCTATCGGGTTGTGTGGTTATTTTGTGAATGATCCGGTTCTATCAGACTTACCAGTTCCAACGATTCGCTTTCGATAGAATTTAGCAGATTCACTACACGGTATTTTAAAGATGTGTAATAGATCATGGAGAGGATCGCTACGATTAATCCCAGGACGGTAGTGCCGATGGCTATTCCTAATCCGTCGAATATAGAGGAAATGTTTTCTGTAGTGTTGGATGTATCATAAAAGGCGAAGAAAAGCCCTAAAACCGTACCGAGTAATCCTAACATCGGAGCAATGACCGCAATGTCATTTAAGAGTGCTATGCGCTGCCATACAATGTTTCCGGCTCTTCGTCCTTCTGATCGGACAACGTTCATCACAATTTGCGTTCCGTGATTTCTTGCTGCGAGTCCGCCTACCATGATGGATGAGGCAAAATTTTTCTCGCTTTTACAGTATTCAAGAGCCTCATCAAACTCTTTTTTCGCAAGGTAGCGACGTAGCAGAGCTGTAAACTCTTCCGGCATCATTTCGCTTAGCTTTAATGTGAAAAGGCTATAAATCCATATACCTGTTGCAGCGGAAGAGAGGAGAAGGAGTATGCTGTAGATAATGGGACACGAAGCAAACACTTTACCTATATCAAAGGTGGCAGGTGCTTCAGGCGCTGTAATCATTGAAGTCTGTAAATCACAGTAAAGAGGTGTTGTGAAGTAATTCACTAATAATAATAGGGTTGTTCCTAATATAAGTTTGTTTTTCATGGGTGACCGTCCAAAGTTGTCGCTGCTTTATCGGTAACCCTATCATTATCTCTTTGTAAAGTTCAATATTTAATTGTATTTTTTTGCAAAAAAAGAAATAAAATTTTAAAAAAGATGGTTCGGTCGGGAAATATGTTTGTGAATCGGATCTAAAAAGAAAAATTTTAGATCCGATTTTTAGGAATTTATGCAGCTTTCGGCATCAATTTTTTCCAAACATAAAAATGGTAGAGCAGCATGGAGAAGCTCAAGATCACCATGAGACCGGAGGGCATAAAAGCGCCGGTGTTCATATAGCGAAGGAAAAAGAAAAATGCCAAAACAAAGGTCAGGATGCCTGAAATCGAAAAGCAGATGTTTTGTCGGCTTCGATAAAAATAGGCCAGAATAAAAAAAGCTAATGAAAAGGAGGAGCTCATAATTAAAGATGCCTGACTCCCTGCTTTTAGGAAACCGATAAGGCCCCCGGTCAAAATAGTGACGGCATACAGAATAAGAACGTTGAGGAAAATTGTCATTGTGAAGACCTTTATTTAGTTTTTTCATCCAGGAAATTTTTGATCGCTTTGGTGGCACGGTAATCTGCCGATTGATTGTAAGCAAAATCTTTAGCTCCGCTTTTATGTCCGGGATTAGTAAATCCGTGCGTCGCTCCTCCGTATATATACAATTGCCAATCGATCCCGGCTTTTGTAAACTCTTCCTGAATATTTTTTAGGTCTTCAGGACTTACCATCGGATCGTCATATCCGTGTAACAGCAACATGGGAGAGATTAGAGTTCCTGTAGCCGGAACCGGTACCGCTTCATGATTGCCTTTTTTGTATCCGAGGATGCCGTGAATGCTGACGATGCCGCAGACATTTGCTCCGGTTCGTAAAAGCTCAATGCCTGTAAGTCCGCCGAAACAATATCCGATAACGAATATGCGTTTTTTATTGACTAAATGTTCTTTTGAAAAAGCTTCCAGTGCTGCGGAAACGCGGTCTCTGAGTAGTTGTCGGTCTAAAAATAAAGGAAGAATGAGCTCTCCGGCTTCTTCGGGACTTTTCGCAACCTTTCCGTTTCCGAATAGGTCTGCTGTCATTGTGATGTAACCGGCTTTTGCGTAAGCCTCTGCCTTTTCTTTGATAAAGCTATCCAAACCCATCCATGTGGGAAGAAATAAAATTCCGGGATGAGGTTCTCTGATGACCTCATTATGTATCAAAGTTGTTTTGCAAACGGTGTCTCCGCATTTATATTCTATATCTTTATGTTCCATAATCTTTTGCCCTCATGCTAATTCAACAGGAAATTTACCTTAGTATTATCATAGATTTATTTCAACAGATTTTATACACAAGGGGGAAAATTTGCGTATGGACAACCATGGACAAAATGGACAAAATGGACAAAATGGACAAAATGGACAAAATGGACAAAATGGACAAAATGGACAAAATGGACAAAATGGACAATAAGAGAGTGTTTTATTATAGACTAATAAACATCAAAAACCAACAATAATGCTGTCCATGCTGTCCATGCTGTCCATGCTGTCCATGCTGTCCATGCTGTCCATGCTGTCCATGCTGTCCATGCCTGCCTGTCTTCCCGAACTTTTAATGGTCAGAGGTGGTCGGCATGATTTTTTTCAAAGGACGTTTTTTGGTCTCTTTAGGGAGCTCTTTTGGCATAATTCTCTTTTTAGAGGGAGTTTTCTTTGCCGAATTTGTGTCGGATTCTTCCGGTTTTTTGATGATGGTCTTGACCGGTTTAGGTTTGGTTTTTTCCGGGGAAGGTTTTGTTGATTTTGCCGGTTTTTCTTCTTTCATTTTAAGAGGTTTTTTTGCGATCGCGCCCGAATTTTTTTCGGTCGCCTTCGATTTAGGAGCGCTTTCTTTTATGCCCGATTCTTCTTTAGAGACCCATTTTGAGGAAATGCTTCGTAAAGCTGCCAGTTTTTTATTGATATCGGCTTCATCTTCATCGAGATCTTCGTGGCGTTCCAATCCTCTTCCTTTAAGTAGTTCCTCTTCCGTTCCGTATTTTTCCGAGAAAGTCGCTGCGGATACTCCGGAAATATCGGGAGTAAATAGAAAGTGGCGCAGGCCCGGATTGACAGTTGTGTAGACATCGGCTGAAGTTTGTTGATCGATTTCCTGTTTTGCCTGTAGTTTCGGGGGGCGGCCTCTTTTGGGGCGTGGATTAAGAGCTTCGTTTGAGTAGTATGTTTTTGCTTTTGCAATCAGGGTTTTCCGGGCGGTCACAATTTCTTTTCCTACTTTTGTCTCAAACATCTGTTCTTTTAATTTTTCAATTACTTTGATATTGAGTTCGAGGTCTTCTTCAAAAACAAAATCGAATTCTTTACTTCTTAGCCATTCGATAATTCTGATTCTGGATCGTTCCTGATAAAACTGTTGCCATTTTTCCAGTTCGGTGTGTTGGTCATAAATGAATTCAAGAAAATTTTCTCTGGCATCTTTTGAGTCGATGAGATCTAAAAGCTTCTCTTTTGTATCAATGTCATAAACTTTTTCGTTGACAAAACCTTCCATAATTTTTTTTGTTTCGTAAAAGCTCATTTTAGGTACGGGAAAATAGCGGTCTTTATTTTCATGAAGTTCATTTTCCAGCACTTCAATTTGGTCTTCCGGTTTATCTAAATCGACATAAATGATGAATCCTTCAATCCGATCGATAAAAAAATCACGTTCATCATTGGATTTAGCAAAGGCTTCTATAAGTCTTAAAGCCTTAAGAATCAACGGGTTTTGAGAGGTAGGAAGAGCTTTTGTCATAAAATTCCTTTTAGGATTCATAATTTTAACATAATATTATTGGGTCACCGAGTTGATTTCAATTGAAACAACCAAAAAGTTTTATGCTTTTTTGTTATAAAATATATAAATTTTTTGAGGTCGGCATAAAAGAGTTTGTGCGCTGACTTTTAAGGAAATTTTACTTGTATCTTTACCTTCCGGGAATTATCATATACTGATGTAATCTATTTAAGTCAAAAACTTTCAATTTAAGGGTTGCCATGACACAAAAGCAGGAAAATAAGAGTTCAATTCTGGATATTTTAACGGTAATTTTGGGTATTCAGGAACTCGATATGCAAATGATACAGCTAATGCGTCTTAAAAAAGACCGTGAAAAAGAATTGGATAGCATCAATAACCTGAAAAAAAAGCTCATGAAGCAACAGGCAACTAAAGATGAAGAAATTTTTCGATTGAAGACGGCTCTTCGTCTTAGCGAAGGGGATCTGGCTGAAACGCAGGAAAAAATAAAAAAACTGGAACAAAAGCAAAGTACGATTAAAAAAGTAGAAGAATTTAATGCTTTAAGTCAGGAAATGGCCCAAGCCGACAGAGAACGCAACAGCAGAGAGAAAAATTTAAGCGATTTATATGACAAATTGGCTGAAGAAGAAGATTCTCTCAAAACTATCAAAGAAAGTCTCAAAACTACTTCTGAAAGTAGCCTGATTCTGGAACAGGAAATTATCGAAAGGCTAAAAAAACTTAACGAAGAGGGTAAAGTTCTTCTCGTTAGGAGAGAAAAGCTGGTGAAAGATGCCGATCCCGAAATCTTCGGTATTTACGAAAGACTTTTAAAAAATAAAAAAGACCGGGTTGTTGTCCCTATAGAAAATCGCTGCTGCAGCGGTTGCCATATTACTCTTACAGCTCAGGACGAAAACCTTGTCAGAAAAGCCGAGCGATTGGTGTTTTGTGAACACTGTTCCCGAATTTTATATTGGGTCCAAAGCGAAGAATTGGAAGGGACGACTATCGCTCCGGTTCGTCAAAGACGCCGCCGTACAAGAGGGGCTGTCACCTAAAATTTTTTCCGGGGGGCTAAGCAACCGCTTACACGAAAGTGCGAGAGGAAAGTCCGGACTTCGTAGGAGAGAATACCGGTGAAAGACCGGGGGCCGTAAGGCTACGGAAAGTGCAACAGAAAGTATTCCTCTACCGGTTTATCCGGTAGGCAGGGTGAAATACCTCTTTTATGAAGAGGTCTCACGGGAGGAATCCCGTTGAGCGGCAAACCCTATTCGAAGCAAGACCGATTCGAGGCGCTATCAGGTTCTCCGCCGAGCCTCGGAAGGAGTCGCTTGAGAGATTCGGCAACGGATCTCCCGGATGAATGGTTGCTCTCCGAAGTTTACTTCGGATGACAGAATCCGGCTTATCGGTCCCCCGGATTTTTTATTATCTATTGTATGACCAGTCCCATATCTATATTGGTGATAATAATGCCTTGTTGGTCGAAATTGATATCGCTTGAGTTAGCCACACTAGGTTGTGGTGGGGGAAATTGTACTAAAGAGACTACATCGCTGTCTATATTGTCTTCTGAGTTATTTTGTGCATTGGGAATGGTCAGGGTGTACATGGACGGGATGTTTTTGTATACAAGCTGATATGATAATATACTTGTCGGAATATTGTTAAATGAATATTGACCGTTTCCAAGAGGTGTTGCAGTCAACGTAGTGGGGCCGTTCTGGAGGAGTACGGTTAGTCCGTCTATTCCCGGTTCACCGGGATCCTGAAGTCCGTTACTGTTTGTATCGTTCCATACAAAAGTTGTCAAACTATTGGGGTTGATCAGTCCTAAATCGGTATGTGTGATGACGGTTGTCTGATTGATCACAATATTGGGGATTGTGGTGAAAAAAGGAAGATTGGGGTTTGCATTAGTATCGGGGTTGGTATAGCCGACACCGTCGCTGTCGACATTACTGTTAGTACCTGCGTGGGGGATTGTAGGAAGTAAAGTATTTGAATAGAAGTAGGTTAGATTGTAGGTTCCGGGGACCATCCCTTCAAATATATAGATACCGCCTCCTACGTTAATCGGAGAGTAGGTATTGGTTCCGTTAGAAAGTGTAACGACTACTCCGCTTGATAGCCCCGGTTCACCGGCATCCTGAATTCCGTTTCCGTTCAGATCATTCCATACAAAAGTTGTGAGAGAATTCGTGGTGGCCAGTCCCAGATCGACGTTGGTGATGTGGCTTGATTGATTGATCGCTATGTTATTGATGGTAGTGAGAATAGTAGGAGCGCCTGTGTCGACGAATCCGATACCGTCGTTGTCAATATTATCATTTGTCCCTACATTAGCTAAAGTCGGCAGGAAGGTTCTTGAATAGTTGTATTTCAATATGTAGTTTCCGTCTGCAATATGGGTAAAGTAATATTGACCGTTTCCTGCGTAGCTAGCTTGTGCGTAGAATCCGCCTGTTGCCGTAAATAAATCTACTTCAACTCCTGCAATACCCGGTTCACCGGGATCCTGAATTCCGTTTCTGTTCAGATCATTCCATACAAAAGTTGTGAGGGAGTTTGTAGAGACAAATCCGGTATTGAGTTGTATGGTAGCTCCGGGAGCTCCGAAATTTGTTGCATTGAGAACTGTGGAAGATAATACAGGAGCAGTTGCGAATATGCCTGTATTCGGATCGCTTTGACTGAGGGCATATGTATCTTTTCCGACAGTTGTTTCCATAGCAGGTTGTAAGGTGGCTCCTAATTGCCATTGTATGAGGTAATGATCGATGACCTGTGAATTAAGCGTTGCGCCTATGTCGGGAATGCCTCGATAACTGTAGTTACCGCCGCCGAGGGAAACCATAGGGAGTTGGGCTATGAGGTTAGAAGAGGAGTCGTAAGCATCTACGTAAACTGTAGCTCCGGTGATGACCGGTTCGGTACTGTCGAATATTCCGTTGTGATTGAGGTCATTCCAGATGAAGGTGTTGACCGTTCTGGGGACAAATCCTGCGTCATAAAGAGAGGTTTTTTGCCCGAGGGCTACTTGGAAGGAGACTGTTCGTACCCAACCGGGGTTGGTTGTATTGCTGCTTGCGAAAATATCACTGTCAAAATCGCTGTTTGTTCCGTATACATTTTTTATAGCAATTCCGTAGTCAGGAAGTTGTGTGCTGTTGTATTCGAGGTGATAGGTTCCCGGAGTCAAGTTACCGAAGACGAGTCCTCCTTGCGCATTTGTTATTCCCGAGACATCCAGTGCGGCATTGTTGTCATTGACCAGCATTACTTGGATTTGCGGAATGCCCGGTTCAAAGACGTTAGGTAGAGGGCTTGCGTCCTGCCATCCGTTGTTATTATTATCGGTCCATACAAAAGTGGAGACTGAGGTGGCTTGTGGGAGAATAAGGCCGAGATTGAAGGTTGTGATGTTGCTGCCCGCTCCGATGACGATTCCGGGGACGGAGGTGGTGTTTATGCCGGCTCCCGCAGTATAGCCTATGCCTGCACTGTTGAAGTTATCATTAGAGCCTACATCCGGGATGGTGGGGATTTTTGTATTGGAGTATGTCCAGATAAGAGTATAGGTTCCGGGGGTGATTCCTGCAAAAAGATACTGACCGCTCAGATTATCTAATCCTGTGTAGGTTTGTCCGGTAGTGGAGAGCAAAGTTACGTTTGCTCCGGTTACTCCGGATTCTCCTGCATCTTTCAGGCCGTTTCCGTTTGTGTCATTCCAAATAGCTGTTGTTAGAGCACTTGTTGCACTGATCAGTCCAAGGTCTATATTGGTGATATTGCTACCCGCTGCCATGACTATTCCTGAAAAAACGGTCGTCCTTCCCGCTACTCCGTCTGTAAAGCCGGTTGCATCGCTGTCGAAATTCCCGTTATTGCCGGCATGGGCAATAGTGGGTATGTCTCCGGTAGAATAGGTCCAGGTCAGATTATATATTCCGGGAGCAACTCCTGTAAATGTGTAGGTTCCGTTATGATTATCAGTTCCTATGTTGGATCCGAGCATAACGGTTGCTCCGGTAATTCCCGGTTCTCCGGCATCCTGAATACCGTTTGCATTTGTATCAATCCAAAGGAAGGTGGTCAACGTGCCGGTAGCACTCTTTAATCCGAGATCTATATTCGTGATATTGCTACCCGCTGCAATGACTATTCCGGAAAAAAGGGTAGTCCTTCCCGCTACTCCGTCTGTGAATCCGGTTGCGTCACTATCGAAATTCCCGTTATTGCCGGCATGTGCAATAGTGGGTGTATTTGTATTGGAATAGGTCCAGGTCAGATTATATATTCCGGGGGCAACTCCTGCAAATGTGTAGGTTCCGTCATGATTATCAGTTCCTATATTGGATCCGAGCATAACAGTTGCTCCGGTAATTCCGGATTCTCCGGCATCCTGAATTCCGTTTCCGTTGGTGTCATTCCAAAGGAAAGTGGTCAATGTGCCGGTGGAACTGATCAATCCGAGATCTATATTGGTGATGTTAACTCCCGCTGCAATGATGACCGGGACGAATGTTGTTCTTGTGGTGGGAAATCCGACTACAAATCCGGTTGCATCGCTGTCGACATTTCCGTCATTTCCGGCGTGTTCAATAGTAGGGGTATAGTTATTGCTGTAGGTCCATGTCAGGTTATATGATCCGGGAATAATCCCTGTAAATGTATAGGTTCCGTTTCCGTTATCAATACCTGTGTATGACAGGGAACTCGATGAACTATTTAATAACACTGAGAGTCCGGTAATTCCCGATTCTCCGGCATCTTGAATTCCGTTGCCGTTTGTATCATTCCATAGGAAGGTGGTTAACGTGCCGTTAGAACTGACTAATCCGAGATCTAGATTGGTGATATTAGCTCCTGCCGCAATGACGACGCCGGAAATAAATGTTGTTCTTGTGATTCCGGTGGTGAATCCGGTTGCATCGCTGTCGACATTTCCGTCATTTCCGGCGTGTTCAATAGTGGGGGTATAATTATTGCTGTAGGTCCATGTCAGATTATATGTTCCGGGAGCAATCCCTGTAAATGTATAGGTTCCGTTTCCGTTATCAATTCCTACGTTGGATCCGAGCTGTACGAGAGCTCCGGTAATTCCGGATTCTCCGGCATCCTGAATTCCGTTTCCGTTGGTGTCATTCCAAAGAAATGTTGTCAATGTACCTGTGGAGCTGATCAATCCGAGGTCTACATCGGAAATGGCACTTCCCGAAGCGATTACAATTCCCGCTACAGAAGTACTTCTTGTTCCGGTTCCGGAGGTGAATCCGATGCCGTCGCTGTCAAAATTATCATTACTGCCTATATTGGCGAGTGTGGGAGTTTTGGTATTGCTGTAGGTCCAGGTCAGTGTATACACTCCGGGATTAATTCCGGTGAATGTATAGGTTCCGTCCTGATGATCTATTCCGGTATAAGAGGTCCCTGTGCTTGATGTGAGGACTACATTGGCTCCTGTTACTCCGGATTCTCCTGCGTCTTGAAGACCGTTTCCGTTTGTATCATTCCAAATGTAGGTGGTGAATGTTGCGGGTTCAGGGACAAATCCGGCATTGATGTTGTTGATGTTGAAATTGTTATTTAAGGTAAATAAAGCGGAACGGGCAAATCCTCCCTGAACGGAGACGGCATCACTATCTAGGGCGTCGGATACGGAAGCAACTTTAGGCAATGTCACGGTATTTCCGTTGGGAAGTTGCCATTCTAAATAATAACTTCCGGGAACAATCGATGTTCCGTTAAAATCCATAATTCCCGAGTAATTTCCGAGACCGTCACCGGTGAGGGCTTTTACAAATACTCCTCCCGCAGTAAATAAATTGACGGTTAAACCGGAAATTCCCGATTCACCCGGATCTTTGGCTCCGTTATGATTCGTATCATTCCACACAGAGGTATTGATTGTGGCAAACTGTGTAATGAGTCCGAGGTCGATATTTTCATTTCCGGTATTGGCGACTACGTTAAAATTTTGTGAAAAGGCATTAGGAGCTATATATAAAGCCGGATTTGCATCGCTATCTAAGGAAGAAGAGGTTCCTCCTAATGTCGCATAAGCTGTGAGACTTTGTGCACCGGGAAAAGGGACTGTCCAACGAATTTGATAGGCTCCGGGAATGACTCCTGCAAAGATAGCGTGTCCGGTACTGTCTGTCGTGGCTGTAGCGACAGGAACTTGAGTTTGTGATTGAAATAATGCTACGCTGATGCCCTCAATTCCGGATTCTCCCGGATCCTGAATGCCGTTAGGAGTCGTAGTATCTCTCCATACATAAGTGCTGACGCTACTACGAATAAATCCTGCATCGATATCGGTAATCACCTGACTGTTTGTCACGGTAAAGGAATCGGATACGGCAACGCGTTGTGAACCGATAAGTGTAATGTGGTCGGCATCGCTGTCAAATGCGGGAACAAGTCCTCCCAGTATGTGTAAAGGAGATATTCCTGTCGTGATTTCCGGAATGGCCCAAGTTATGTGATAGCTTCCGGGTGCTAACGAGGAAAATGTAGAGAATCCGGATGCATCGGTTATTCCCGTTGCTACAATAGCGCCTGTATTGTCGCTGACTAAATCTACCGCAATACCTGCTATGCCCGGCTCGTTTCCTCCTTGGAATCCGTTGCCGTCCAAATCATTCCATACTCGGGTTTGCACCGAAGATAAGAAATCATTGTCTATATTGGTTAAAGTAAGTGTGTTCAGATGTCCTATCGAGTAGTTGGCATCGCTGCTTGAGGTAATAGCCGAGCTAAGCGAATAATTTTGATTTCCGTCTATAATGTTATCGTCGACACCTGCAACTTGCAATACTTGGGGTATATTCCAATTTAAATTGGTAAAGGTGAGTATCTTTGTAATTCCTCCGCCGACAAATTGTCCTTCAGTACTGTCGTTGATCGTAAAGGTGACGTTGACGGAGCCGATCGGTTGGCTGTTTAAATTGACGGCAATAAGAGCGGTTTGAGTGCCGGCT
>JABDBB010000010.1 GCA_013288845.1 Chlamydiota bacterium
CTGATCAATGCTTGCGCGAATTAAATTCTTCTGTTAAAGGTCTTCTATGGATTTGCCGCAAGCCGCTTCAATGGTAATGCTTGTTTCTTCTGAGATATAGAGTTCGTTGTTTCTCACGACAGGATCGGTGACTGAAATCAATTCGCCCCTTTTCAGGTAGTTGAAGGCTCGAGATTCTTTCGGGTGGTCTGTGATATCGGATAACAGTTTCTTTTTTCCTTCTACACCGCAGAGATAAAAAGCCGAGCCGTTATGACCGTCGATGAGGGGGCTTGTTACTCTGTACAGATTTTTTTCCGGAAGAGAAGGCCATGCCGCTTTCGGGTGTTTGATGAGAAGGTAGCTCATTTTTAGGGAGCTCAGTTTAATTCGGGCGGCACGTTGAATTTCTTTGACGACGTAAGGGCGTTCGAATTCTCTTTGTGCGTAACATGGGCTATTTTTTGATTTAAGGGCCGGACAATCGCCGCGTCTGATGCAAGGAGCTTGGATCGGAACACCGGCTTGGACAAGAGTTTCTCTGATATCGAGGATTCTATGATTAGTAGAGAGTCTTGAGCTGTCTACAAGTAGCAGATGTCCGTCAGGATTGAGTTTTTCTAAAAGTGAGCGGATGAAATCATTTTGTTCCTGTTTCCATCCCTTTCTTGTAGAGGGAAAAACCTCTTCCAGAGCATGTGCGAAAATGATCAGATCAAATTTTCCGGGGACAGGACAATGTTCATTTAGGCAGTCCCATTTTCTGATCGACAGTGTTTTTCCTGATTTACCGCAAATGGCCGCGCCGAGTTCTAATGCTTCGGTATAGCGATCGGTTGCGTAGACCTCATCTGCACCATGTTGAAGAGCGGCAAAAGCATAAGGAACAGGACCGCTACAGATATCTAACACTCTTTTAGGAGTTTTGGGCAGTTCATTGATGAGGGAGAGACCTTCCTGATAGTGCATGACCCAATAGTAGAGGAGGTAGGCGCCGAGATGTTCTCTGTGGCTGAAATAATCGGTTGCGAGATCTTCTTTTAGAGCAAAGTTGTCTTCCATTTCCATAACAGCCTGAACTACGCCGCGGAATTCCCGAGTTTGCAGAACATCGCGGGGACCGCCGAGACCGGTGAGGCGGCGCCACTGTTCGATAAGAAGCGGCATAATATTTTCCAGGTCATGCGGAGGCATTTTTTTATTGTATTTCATGCTTTACTCTTTTTCGAATAGAAGTTGTTTTTCTTTTTCTGTCATGGAGCGCCATGATCCCGGAAGCAGTCTTCCGATGCATAATTTGCCGATTCGCGTTCTTTTCAGTTCCAGAACATCTAATCCTGAGGATGCGATGAGGATGCGTACTTCCCGTTTTTTTCCCTCTTTGACGACCACTCTCAGTTCTTTATGGTTCATCTGTTCGACAAAATAAGGTTGTACAAAAGTACCTTCGACGGTGGTTCCCTGAAAGATTGTTTTCAGATGTTTTTCGGTGATTGTTTTGTTGACTATTGCGATGTATTCTTTTTCGATATCGGCGGACGGGTGGATGACTTTTTGTGCAAAGAATCCGTCGTTGGTGATCAAAAGAAGACCGGAGGTATCTTTATCGAGACGGCCGACGGTAAAAAGTCTGTGCGGACAGTCTTTAAAAATATCCAACACCTTATCTTTGCAAAAAGAGACAGTCGAACAAACGAATCCTTTCGGTTTGTTGAGTATGTAATAGATTTTTTTTGATTGTACTTTGATCGCTTTTCCGTCTACGGTGATGAGATCCTCGGAAGAAACGGGTGTTTGGGGGAGTAAAGTTTTTTTTCCGTTTACGGATACTCTGCCTGCAAAAATAATGTCTTCGCAATGACGGCGGGATGCGACTCCTGCTTGAGCCATTATTTTACTTAAACGTTGCGTTTCTTTATTTGAATTCATCATTTCGGAATCACTTTTATCAATTTTAAAATGATATAGTACATAATTATCTATTATAATTTCAATCCATAAAGATTAATCCCGGAAGAAATTATTTTTAATCTCCTGTTTAAAATTATATTTACCGTATTTGAGATCCGGGATAAGTTATAAAAAGTTTACTCTGCACAAAAGTAGGAAGAGAATATGGCGACTTTGCTCATGATGAGGCACGGACAATCCGAATGGAATAGGTCAAATCGATTTACCGGTTGGGTTGACGTACCCTTATCCGAGACGGGGGTGAAAGAGGCCGTTGCGGCAGGTGAGTTAATTAAAAATATTTCTTTAGATGTGTTATTTACTTCGACACTGATAAGAGCCCGGATGACTCTGATGTTGGCCATGATGAATCATGCATCGCGTAAAGTGCCGGTTATGGTGCATAGAGAAGAGGGCAGAGAGAAGGAGTGGAGTAGGATGTACGATCCGGAGGATGCAAGCACGGTCATTCCTGTGTATTCCTCTTGGCATTTGAATGAGCGGATGTACGGTGATCTTCAGGGATTGAATAAAGCTGACACAATAAAGAAATATGGGGAAGAGCAGGTGAAGATTTGGAGACGCAGTTTTGATGTGGCGCCGCCGAACGGCGAAAGTCTCGAGATGACTGCGCAAAGAACTCTGCCTTATTTTAACGAAGAAATTGTCCCTTTGCTGAAAAAAGGGAAGAATGTATTCATTTGTGCACACGGAAATTCTTTGCGATCGATCATCATGCAATTAGATCGATTGAGTCCAACCGAGGTTGTCGAATTGGAGATTGAAACAGGATTTCCCATTGTGTATGAGTATCAAAACGGTTTGTTTGAAAAAAAATAAAATTACATTTCATTTGCGTACATTTGCAGAAAAATATGGCCTAAATTTGTGAGGTATGTGCTATAAGATTCCATCGCCAAAGTATGGTCTACCAAGGGTATTCCCATTGTAGAGCCAATAAAAATTACATTTCCGTTATTTCCTTTCCATGCATTGTAATAGCCACCGGGATCTGTTAAGAGGCATACGCCGTCTCTTCTGCTGATATAATTTTTTACCTCTGCAAATCCCAAAGAGCCCGGAATGATAGAGGCTGATCCGAAAGAAAATACACGAATCATTCGCCGTTCTTCCGGTGTCAAAAGAGAAGCTGCAATAATCGTATCCGCCCCTCCAAGACTATGGCAATAATGAATGATCGATCCACCACCGTCAACCCCTCCCATTTCTTCAATAAGACTTTTCCAGGTATTTGCAAGGTGAGTTGCATAGGGAGAGACGTAACCGCATTTAATGAAGACACCGTTGATCACATCTTTGACCCATCCTTTTGAAGGGCGGAAAATATAGTGAATATTTGCTCCTCCATGAGTGGAGGAAAATAATTGCAATGATTCAGAGTAGTAAGAACGATTATTTAAAATACCGTTGATCAGTGTGATTCTGATTTTGTCATTGACCTCTCCCTGCCCGTATACTCCGCTTTCAGGGCCGCTTGGATAATATCCCATCAAAGTAAGGAATCCCTTTCCGAAAAAACTTTCGAAAGAATCGTCAAAATCAGGTTCCAACTTTTGGATGAAATCGAGCCCATACATAATATAGGGATGGATTTTGTCTCCTAAATTTTGTATTGTACTGATGCAGGATCCTACAAAAGAAAGTAAATCCGCTTTGGCAGAGGAGAGAGAATACATGCCGTACAGGTCTCTGTTTTTGATCGGATTATTATGAGTAAACACGTAGCGATTGATTCCGTCTTCGAATCCTATCGGATCCCGAGAGGTCCATCTTCCTATTTCAGGCATATAGTAGCGCTTTCCGAAATACACCAGTCCTGTTTCCGGATCTGTTCTTTTTGCTGCGAATCTCCAAGGATTTAAGGCTGTATTTTCATTTTCGGTAAAAATTTCCTCTTCTCCGAATCCTGTAAATTCGTATGATTCCGCAATTTCATTATTTTCTATATTTACCAGAGAGCGAATATTGTCTTTAATATCCTTCAAAGGAGTATAAACAGTGTTTTCGATTTCGATACTGATCGTAGATCCCACATTAGATTGAGACGGAGCACCTAACACACGAAATGTATCGATGATGCCCTCTTGATCGGTTGTTCCGACCTCTTCATTTCCTCTATAGATATATCGCGTATGGGATGAATTTTCCGGATTTTTTTTATCTGTTACAATTTTTTCAAGGCGCCTGTTTAAAGAGTCGTATGTGAAGGTGACGATTAAAGAGTCATCTACAAGTACGGAAGATAATCGATTTAAAGCATCGTACGAATATTTATAGGAAGAATTTTCCGAAACTTTCTTTATCATATTTCCGTTAATATCGTAGGAAAATTCTGTATCACCTGAAGAAGATATTTCGCAATTATGTGTTATGGTAAATTCTTCTCCGTTTTTTGCGGTGATATTTCCCAAAGAGTCGTAGGAATATTTCATGGGAATATTTCCTGATTCTGCAGTAAGGAAACTGTCGGAATTGTATCGCATTTCTGTAGAATCTGTTCCTTTTTCATCTGCAGTGGAAAGGGAGTTTATATTGTTTTGTGAATCAAAAGTAAGAGATTGATTGAAGTACGGAGTTTGAATTTCGGTGCAGTATCCGTCATCATTATACATGTAATTGACGTTGCCCGCATCGCCGATCAGTTGTTCACGGAGGACTCTCCCCGACAGATCATATTCCAAATAGAGGTGAGAGTAAGAAGTTTTGTTATTGGCATGTATGCGTCGAACCTCTTTCACGTTGACGGAATCATAAATATATTTTACTGAAGATCCGTCGGATAGAATATAGTCGGTAAGTCTTCCCGCTTTATCATATTGATAAACTATTGTAATACCGTTTCCGAGTGTTTCGGAGCAAAGTAAATTAAAAGCATTATAAGATTTATCTGAGGAATTGCCGGTTACCGCATCTAAAACATGAGACACATTTCCCGATTCATCGTAAGAATATTCATAAGAAATTGTACCGTCGCTCGAGAAAAAACGGATAGGTAAACCTAAGGCATCGTATTCATATTGAATTTGCATTCCGTCCGGTTTCATAATCGATTTTTGTAATCCGTTAGAAGTGTATTTATAGTTGTAACAGCGGGGAGAGGTCGATCCTTCTCCTTCGATGATCATGTCGATTCGATTACAAGGTCCGTATTTTGTTACAATTTTATAAGTTCCGGTTTTTTTTCCGTTTTCAAAAATTGCATGAGATTCTTTAACTTTATTGCCTGCAAGGTCATATTCATAAGAAATTTCTTGGAAGATTTTTCCGAAACAATCTTTTTTCATTACGGAAATTATTTTTCCCAATGCGTTAATTTTTGTGGTAATTGTATTTCCGGCTTTATCCACAATCGATTTTTCAAATTGATGTAAATTATCGGAAGAATAAAAATTTTGGTAATCATTTTCGAAATTTTCTGAAGAATCATCCGGAGTATTTTCCTTGAATCGCACAAGTTTTCCGTTTGAATCCTCTACTTTTACACATAGAATATTCCCTGCAATGTCTCTTTCTGTTTTTGTTACATAGTAATCGGAAGGACTTTCTCCGAAAATTGTTTTGACTTCGGATTGTCTGCCTAAATTATCATATTCATATTCTACGGTGTCAATTCCTTCTGAGGTCATTGTTTCTTTTTTTACAAGATTTCCTGCGAGGTAATGATAATGTTCTTCTATACCGTTGCTATGCAGGGAAGAGAGTAGGTGAAATCCGTTGTATACATGAGTGACATGGAAGCGGGATACTCCTTCGCTATCTAAAGTCTCTTCATGAATAACACGTCCTAAACAATCGCGTGAGTAAGAAACAGAAACACCGGTTTTTTCTGTTTTTTTAGCAAGAGTGCCGTCCGGATGATAAATAAAATTTTCTTTGGTTCCGTCAGGATATCGTATTTCTGTCGGACTTTTTCGCGCATTGTAGGTCGTATTTGTTTTGAATCCGTTCGGATCTACGCATTCGATGATATTATCTGCATAATCATACATATTGCGAATAGTCGGTCTGCCGGGCCCTTTTTCGCCGTTAGAAACTTCCGGATAAATGATCGCTGTTTGCCTTCCCAGTTCGTCGTATTGATATTGCGTTTCATTTCCTAAGTGATCGAATACCGCAGTTCGATAATTCATGTGGTTATAATGAAAAGTGTTTCCTATTTGAGAACCGGATCCGTCAGTAACAGTGGTCCGGACAAGCCTTCCGGCGATATCGTAAAAATTTTTCGTTTCGCGACTTTCTCCGTTTTGTTTTCTTTCTGTTTCGCCGGTCAGATCTCCCCGTAAATTATATTCCCGAAAAATTTCTTTTCCGTCGGCATCTTTAGAATAGATGCAGCGTCCTGAAAAATCGTAATCCAACACGTTTGAATACACATAAGCGTCGTATTTATCGTAAAAATCCTGCTTGATCAGTCGATTTTCTTGGGAATAGGAGTTGATTGTTTTTCTGATCAAAGTTTCTGATCCGCTTTCCCGATCAAAAATACTTTCTTCGATGATTTCGGGCATTCCTCTGCCCGATTCCCCTTCAATTAAAGTAAAGCGTGCAGTGTATATTTCGGTAACGCCGGCAAGATCACCCGGATGAGTACCTGAACCGTTATCTGTAACAGTTTTAATAGGCAATCCGTCTTCATTGTAAGAGAAAAATTGTCTCAGAAAAAATCCGTTTTGGTCCCCTATAAATAAAGCTGTATTGCGACCGGTTAAAGGGTCGTAAGAGAAAACTGTAGTTTTTCCGGAAGGTTCTGTTTTTCCGGTAAGTCTGAAAGAATCTTTTTCGATATCGGGTTCATAGGTATAGCTTGTACTTGCATATTCGGCCCCTTGCGGAATGCCCTCTTGGTTTATTGTGATTGTTCCGGCCGATTTTCCCGATAAATTTCCATACAGACGCTGTTCGATCACATTTCCGAATTGATCATATCGATATGTTTCACATGTGTGAATGCTGCCGTTACGATCTTCCAAAGTTCGGGAAGTGAGGCTACTTTTCATATCGTCGGGAGAACGTTTCCAATAAAGTCTTTCCACTCTATAAAGAATTCCTCCGTGAGCATTTCCCTTACAAAAAGTTTCTATTTTTGTAATCCGGCTGTCCGTCGAATAGTGATATCTTTTTTTCAATCCGTTTGAACGAATAACATCGGTATAATCTTTTTCATAAAAATATCTTTCGGTAATGATAGTCGAATTTCCGGGTCCTAAAGGGGCTTTTTGCAGTTTTATACGGCCGATACGCGGATCTCTCATGAAATTTTCTATGGTGACCTGATCCCCTCCGACATTGTTATATTTATTGTCGTAGTATTCACTTTCGAGGTATCCCCCTTCAGGATCTTCAATTCTTTTAATCAAATATTTTCTTTCCTGCGGGTGTTTCCGGTATGTATATTTTGTTGTTCCTCCCATGGAATTTGTGACGGAGTCAATCAGTAATTCCGGATCGGCCCGACTTTTTTCCGTGATGTGGTAATTATACACAAAGGTGCCGCCGCCGGGACTTATGACGGAGCAGAGGAGAGAGTCTTCATTTTTTTGATAGTTAAAAGATAGATTATGATAAATTTTTGTTTTATTTTTATTGTAGACAGAGAGTTTTTCGAGGCGGTTAGAGGAATCGTACCGATAATCATAGTCAATATCTTTTCCGGGTTTAGTCGGAATAGGGGTAATGCCTGATGAAAGAATATCGGGATGATTAAAATGCCAAGCTAATCCGTCGGGAGAATATTCATTTTCGATTCCGAA
Source organism: Chlamydiota bacterium (assembly GCA_013288845.1). GTDB lineage: Bacteria > Chlamydiota > Chlamydiia > Chlamydiales > Criblamydiaceae > JABDBB01. Next base: position 7,701 of record JABDBB010000010.1, read on the forward strand.
AAAAAGGCGTTGCAAAACTAAAGGTTTCGGTCCGGGTAAATTGATATCAACAGATGCTTCAGAATAGGTTCCCGTGATGACATTTACCGATCCGATGATAGGGCTAAATGTCGGATCCGATTCTTTTTCTTCTTCAGAGTTTATATTAAATGAAATAAATAAACTTAATAATAAAATGTATATTTTTTTCATATTTTTATTCATTAATACTTTATAAGTTTCGTTTTTATTTTTTGTTAATATGATATACAATTTTCATTATATTTGCAAATATGCTATAAAATTTTAACTTGTTTTTATAGTAAGGAGGTATTTTTGTCTGTGATAAAATAAATATTTTTCTTACTATCCGGACATGAAAAAAAATACATATATTGTGACAGGCGGCGCCGGATTCATAGGATCAAATTTCACATGTCATTGGTTGGAAAACAATACCGACGATGAAATTGTTGTTCTCGATAATTTATCTTATGCAGGGAATATAGCCAATCTGAAAGCCGTACAAAATAATCCGAGACTTCATTTTATTCCCGGAGATATTGCCGATAAAAGACTCGTTAAAAAAATTCTTGCCGAGTATGAACCGGCCGGAATTTTTCATTTCGCAGCCGAAACACACGTCGACAGATCCATCGTATTTCCCGAATATTTCCTCAAAACAAATGTGATAGGGACCTATAAATTATTAGAAGCGGTAAAAGAATATTGGGATTCTCTTCCTGAAATCCGGAAACAAAATTTTCGCTTTATCCATATTTCTACAGACGAAGTGTACGGATCTTTAGAATTTTCCGATCCTCCTTTTACGGAAAATTCCCCCTATAAACCCAACAGTCCGTATGCCGCATCAAAAGCTGCTGCCGATCATTTTGTCCGGGCGTATATAAAAACTTACAGCTTTCCCGCCATCATCACTCACTCCGTAAATAATTTCGGACCGGCACAATTTCCCGAAAAATTGATTCCTTTGACCATCCTTCATGCTCTTACAGGAAAAAAAATTCCGGTGTACGGCGACGGCAAACAGCGAAGAAATTGGCTGTATGTAAGAGAACATTGTAAAGCTCTTGAAGCGATCATGAAAAAAGGGAGAGCCGGTGAACAATATAATATCGGCACACATGACGAAATGACAAATATAGAGCTGGTCACGGAAATTTGTAATCGGATGGATCAATTACTGCCGGATTCAAAATATGTGCCTCATAGCAATCTCATCTCTTTTGTCAAAGATCGGCCCGGACATGATCGCAGATATGCCGTAGACTCCACGAAAATAAAAAATGAAACGGGATGGCAGCCGAGCCGGGATTTCGATGCGATGATGCTCCATACCATACGGACTTTTATTCGTGAATATCAGGAAAATCCGACAGTCGGTATGTTTCCCGTTTATGAATCGGAAAAAAAGGGAATGACATGAGAAAAGGGATTATTCTGGCAGGAGGAAAAGGCTCGAGGCTATATCCGGCAACGGAAGTTACTTCAAAACAACTTCTTCCGATTTTTGATAAACCAATGATCTATTATCCTTTATCTGTCCTGATGTTGGCAGGGATAAGGGAAATTTTAATTATTTCCACTCCGGAGGATACTCCGCGATTTGAAATGCTTTTAAAAGACGGGTCAGAGCTCGGACTTCATATTTCCTATATGGTACAACCGAAACCGGAAGGGTTGCCTCACGCCTTTATTCTGGCGGAAAATTTTTTGGCAGGTTATCCTTGTTGTTTGATTCTCGGCGATAATCTTTTTTATGGAAACGATCTGACAACATTATTAAGAAGTGCTTCCAAACAAAAAGAAGGTGCAATAATTTTTGCATGTAAAGTGGCGAATCCTGAAAAGTATGGGGTCATCACATTCGATAAAGCTAATAAGCCGCAAAAAATTATCGAAAAACCCACTTCGCCCATTTCACGCTTTGCGGTGCCGGGTTTATATTTTTATGATGAGAGAGTCTCGGCTATCGCAAAGACTCTTGTCCCTTCAGCAAGAGGGGAATTGGAAATCAGCGATCTAAATCAGAAGTATTTGAATATGAATGAGTTAGATGTAATGTTTATGAAGCGCGGAATGGCTTGGATGGACATGGGAACATTCGAATCCCTTCTCATCGCCTCCAATTTTATTGAAACCGTACAGTCGCGCCACGGCATCAAAATAGCCTGCCCCGAAGAAATTGCCTATCGAATGGGATTCATCTCCTCTTCCGAATTGAAAGAACTCGCTCTTCAACGTCATCCGGAGGACTACGGAAAATATCTCCTCGATCTTTTGGAGGAAGAATGAAAGTCATCGACACCTTTTTTTCAGATGTTAAAATCATCGAACCGACTCTATACAAAGATGAAAGGGGTTTTTTTTACGAAAGTTATAATGAACGGGAATTCAACAAAATTATCGAAAGAGATGTGACGTTTGTTCAGGATAACAGATCGTTGTCCACAAAAAATACAATTCGCGGCCTCCATTTTCAACCTAAAAAACCTCAGGCTAAATTAATACAGGTGCTATCCGGAAAAATCTACGATGTGACTGTCGATTTGCGTGCCGCTTCTCCCACAAAAGGACAATGGTTCGGGAGAATATTGGAGGCTGAGGAAAATATCTCTTTGTGGATACCGGAGGGATTTGCCCACGGATTTCTGGCACTTTCCGATAATACCGAAATTCTTTACAAAGCTAGTGATTATTACGATCCGGAGAATCAGGGTACTCTTCTTTGGAATGATCCGGTACTTTCTATCGATTGGCCCTTAATAGGAGAGCCGATCGTCTCTAAAAAGGATAAAGAGGGTCTCTTCTTTTCTGAAATAATCTTTATGTAATGTTAATATTGTTTATTGTCTTTTTTGTGTAACTATAATTTAGTAATGAATTAATATAATAGTATATATGTTTATTACATAATCATAAGGAGATGATATGAGTGTAAGCGGTTCTAATCCCCCAAGTCCCTCAAGCCACCACATTCCTCCCCCCTCCGTTCCTGAGCCCCCCGACGCTGATTCGGGAGAGGTCAGCATCGAAGAAAGCCATAACACGGGAAATCTTACGGGGCATAGCGTTTCTATTGAAGATGTATCTCCCAAACCGCCAAGCTCTGCACTCATAAAAACAGTCATGTTTTTTAAAAAACACGGGGACACTATGGGAATGCAGGCAGTCGGAGGCGGAGCTGCAGTACTTGGATTTACTGCCGTCGGAGTAGGAGTCGCTGTGGCTACAACTCCCCTATGGTTGATCGGCGCTATTGCCGTTTCTACTATTGCACTGCCTATTATGATCGGTGCGGGTGTCGATTGGATCATTCGTCAGGGAATGAATGAGTATGAAGGAAATGCTCTCCCTAAATTGGAAGATACTAAGAAGAAACCGGCGGATACGGAAGAGGATGAGGAGGACGTTTCATTACCTCCTCCCATAGCCACCCCTGTAATTGAAGAAGCTGAAGAACCGGAGGATGAGGTTCCGGAAGTTGCGCCGGATAAGAAAGATGATGCGGAATTACCTGTAGCTAAAGGGCTTCGAAGGTCTGCTCCGGTAAGACTCGAAAGACCGGTAGAAGTTCCGGAAGACATAGACTTTACTGTGGAAGGCAAGGGGGATAAGGAAGAAGAGATAGATTTTACTGTGGAAGGCAAAGGGGCTAAGGCTGTAGAGGCTGCTGAAGAGGATATCGAATTTACCGTCGAAAAACCGGAAAAATCTGAAGAGGAAAAGCCCGTTGTCATCAACTTTCGTTGGAATACGGAAAGTGACGATAATACTATAAAATTTGGGAAGTTTGATTTCGGAGAGGTAGAAGAACAAATGTTACATTTTGATGAAGTCACTCTTGATCCCGAAAAAATGTCTCACCAAAAATTATCTACTGATTTAAATGAAAAGGAAATTGAGAAAATTTTATCCAAAGAGGATAAAGACAGTCCCGGTTTAGGAAAAATTAGTGATTTTGAAGGCAATGTATTGAAAATTGCCGATAAACCAAAAGATGAAAAGAAAAATGATAAGCCGGTAAAGTGATTTCGGATTGCGTAGAATGTAAAAAATAATTATCATCTGTCTCTTTAAGAATCATATCGGGTTAAAATTCCACTTCATGTCATTTTCCTTACAAAAAAAATCGGATACATTGTGTTTCTTTTCTTCGTTCGAAGAGCTAATTCCCCAAATTGCCGGTCTTAAAAAAAAATATGAGAGTTATCTCATTTTTTCCGACGACTTTGTTTTTAATTTATATGGAGAAGATCTCGCCGATCATTTGCAAACTGTGGGAAAACCGGTCAGTCATATTTTATATCCTCAGGGAGAAATGTCTAAAACATGGGAGTGTGCGACGGCCTGCTGGAATCAACTGATTCAGTCCGGAGCGGATCGCTCTACCCTCTTGATTGCCATCGGTGGAGGGGTAACCTCGGATTTGGCAGGATTCATTGCCGGTATTTATATGAGAGGTATAGATTTTGTCGTGATCCCCACCACTTTGCTTTCTATGACCGACGCTGCGATCGGCGGTAAGTCCGGAATCAATTTTGGGGGAGTAAAAAATTTACTCGGAATAATAAGACAACCCCGGCGGATTTACCTATGCGAGAAATTTTTAGAGACTCTTCCCGAAAGAGAGCTCATTTCGGGGATGGCCGAATCGGTCAAACATGCCGTTATCGGATCCGAGGAGCTTTTTGCGCTGTTAAGCAAAAAGGGGATACTTTCCGGAGAGAAATCGGACCTGCGTGAAATCATTATAAAAAGTGCCGAGATAAAAATCGGGATAGTTTCGCGCGATGAACAAGAGGAGGGGGAACGGGCACTTTTAAATTATGGCCATACATTCGGTCATGCGTTAGAATCCGCGACCGACTACACAAAATATCTCCACGGAGAGGCTGTCAGTATAGGAATGAGCTGCGCCGGATATGTAGGGAAAAAATTGGGGATGGTTGAGGAACAATTTATTGAAAAACAGGATTCTCTTTGTCTTTCTTTGGGATTGCCGATAAAACTCCCCTCTTTTCCCGACGACGAAACTCTTCTTCGTCTCATGAAAAAAGATAAAAAATCGATTTCCGGAAAAATCCGCTTGATTGTTCCGGAGAAAATCGGCAAAGTCATCAGCATTCCGGATGTTCCGGATATAATAATTCTAGAGGCACTCAAAGAAAAAAGGCTAAAAGACGAACGTGAATGAGCTCGATTCCCTTATAATTCTGTCATCAATTCCTCGGATAGGCTCTGTGCGAATTCGCAGACTCGTCGAGTATTTCGGATCAGCCGCTGCGGCATTGCAGGCAAAAACCGAATATTGGCTCGATGTTCCGGGTTTTAATACAAAAAATATTCCTGCCGATTCTTTTTTTGAAGGAGCGGAATCCGAACGCAATTTTGAGATGATCAAACGATTCGGCGTTCGAGTCATTTCCTATCAATGCTCCGAGTATCCTCAACATCTGTTAAAAATCCCGGATTTTCCTTTAGTTCTCTACGTTAAAGGCCGGATTCTTCCTGAAGACAATCGAAGTATTGCAGTTGTCGGAACGAGAAACGCGACTATATACGGAATGGAAACCGCAGAAAAGATGGCGGCCGGGCTGTCAGGCGCCGGACTCACTGTGGTGAGTGGTCTTGCGCGCGGAATCGATACGGCTGCACATAAAGCGGCCGTAAAAAAAGGGCGAACTATTGCCGTGATCGGATCGGGATTAGCCGATATCTATCCGAGAGAAAACAACCGGCTCGCAGAGGAAATCAGCGAAAAGGGCGCGGTCATCAGCGAGTTCCCCATGTTGACTCCTCCCGACAGACAAAATTTCCCTCAAAGAAACAGAATTGTAAGCGGTATGACTCTGGGTACATTATTGATAGAGGCGCCTTTAAAAAGCGGCGCCATGTTGACTATGGAAAATGCTTTCGATCACGAAAGAGAATTGTTTGCGATTCCGGGAAGAACGGATAGTGAAAATTATCGGGGCAATCTGTCATTACTTAAGTCAGGCAAAGCGAGGCTGGTAGAAAATTCTTCGGACATTATAAAATTTTTTGGAATAGCGGAAAGAAAAGAAAATTTTTTATTCGAAAAAGAATCTGCAATCGATTTGAATCCGGAAGAGAAAAAATTTATTTCACTTTTGCCGCAGGAAGAAGTTAGTTTACATCGAATAGAAGAGTTGGTACAACTTCCTATTACGAAAATACATGTTTTGTTAATGAGTTTATTGTTAAAGAATGCTATAAGAGAATATCCCGGCAAAATTTATAAAAAGCTGGTATAGAAGGAGTTATTTAAAATGACAAAATCGCTGATCATCGTGGAATCACCGGCGAAAATTAAAACTCTCCAAAAAATTCTTGGTCCGGGTTACCTTTTTGCTTCCTCCATCGGACATATCCGCGATCTCCCGGAAAAAGAATTCGGTATCGATCTTGAAAATGATTTCACCCCGACCTATGTCATAATGCCCGATAAGGAAAATGTATTAGCAGATCTGATAAAATTAGCGGAACACTGCGATATCGTCTTTCTCTGTCCCGACCCCGACCGCGAAGGAGAGGCAATCGCCTGGCATATTAAAGAGAGTCTCCCCAAAAATACAAAGACAAAACGGGTTACTTTTAACTCCATCACGAAAGAGGCTGTATTAAAAGCGCTTGAAAATCCGAGAGAAATCAACCAGTCTCTTGTCGATGCACAACAGGCGCGCCGCTTGCTTGATCGTATGGTGGGATATAGAATTTCCCCCATTATCAATCGCCGAATTCAAAGGGGAAAAGGGGCCTCGGTATCTGCGGGTAGAGTGCAGTCCATCGCTCTGAAATTAGTCGTCGACAGAGAAAAAGAGATCGAAATTTTTGTTCCTGTAGAATACTGGAATCTCGCAGGGATTCTCAAAACAGATGAAGATGAGAAAAATTTTAAAGGAAATCTTTTTTCCGTGGACGGAAAAAAAGTGGAAAAAGAACCGATCGAAGGGAAAGATATCTTTTTGATCAACAATAAAAAAACCGCCGACGAAATCATTGCCAGAATGAAACAAGCCGATTATCGAATCGAAAAAGTGGTAAAGAAAGAAAAGCGCCGGCATCCGGTTCCTCCGTTCATTACCTCTACTTTACAACAGGAAGCAAGCAGACATTATGGTTTTTCTTCAGCAAGAACTATGGGGGTTGCACAAAAGCTTTATGAAGGAATAGAAATGGGGAATGACGGGGCAGAAGGGTTAATCACCTATATGCGTACCGATTCCGTTCGTATCGCTCCCGAAGCAATCAGCGAAGTACGCAATTATATTCTCGAAAAATACGGTCCTGATTTTCTTCCCGAAAGTCCTAAATTCTATCCGGGGAAAAAAAGCGCCCAAGATGCTCATGAAGGAATCAGACCCACAAATTTACAGCACCCTCCGGAAAAAGTAGAGCCGTACCTTACAAAAGAACAATTCCTTCTCTATAAACTGATTTGGAGACGTTTCCTGGCTTCTCAAATGCAACCTGCCGTTTATGATACTGTATCTGCTGACATTACCGACAGCAAAGGAATCCTTTTACGTACCACAGGATCAGTCATTAAATTTGAAGGATTCCTGGCTGTTTATGAAGAAATGGAAGATGAAGAGAATAAAGATGAAGAATCCCGCATTCTCCCGGATCTTAAGGAAGGGCAACAACTCCGGGTTTTGGAATTGTTGAGCGATCGAGCTTTCACAAGACCTCCTCCACGATTTTCCGAAGCTTCTCTCGTAAAAGAATTGGAAAAATCAGGTATCGGACGTCCCTCAACTTACGCTTCTATCATGAACAAAATCCAAGGTCGCGATTATACTGTCAAAGAAAACGGCAGACTGAAACCGACGGAGATCGGTCGGGTGATCGCCGCCTTTTTGGAAGAGAATTTTACCGCAATCATGGACGTCGGATTCACTGCGGATATGGAAAATTCTTTGGAAGAGATCGCCGAGCATAAAAAAGACTGGAAAGAGTTGCTCCGAGTCTTCTGGACAGATTTCGCTCCTGTTCTTGAAACAGCTTTGAAAGAGGCTTTTGTTCCGAGGGTAGAAACAGAAATCGATTGTCCGCAATGTAAAGAGGGGAAACTCCAAAAAATCTGGTTCAAAAATAAATATTTTTACGGATGCACCAAATATCCGGAATGCACTTTTTCAGCCCCTATTGAACAGATTAGTTTTTCTAAAGACGACTATGTAGAAACTTTCGATTGGGAACAAAAATGTCCGGAATGCAGCTCTGACATGGTCATTAGGCATGGCAGATTCGGAACTTTTTTGGGTTGTTCTCAATATCCGGACTGCAAAGGTATCGTCAATATTCCCAAAAAAGGGGAAGAATATATCCCTGAAAGCGATCTACCTTCCTGTCCTGCTATTGATTGCCCCGGAAGAATTACGGCGAGAAAATCGAGATTCGGAAAAACTTTTTACTCATGCTCTACATTTCCGGAGTGTAATGTCATCGTGAATAATCTCGATGACTTACAGACAAAATATCCTCACCATCCTCGGACTCCTTACGAAAAGAAGGCGAAAAAAGGTAAAAAAGGTGCCCCTGAAAAAGCAGGGAAAAAAACTACGGGAGCAAAAGGCAAAACTACAAAAGCAAAACCGAAAACACCGCGTAAAATGCCTGTAGTCAACTTGTCTTCCGAACTTGCCGATATCACCGGAGCACCGGCTATGACAAGAGGAGAGGCTACGAAAGCGATTTGGGTCTACATAAAAGAAAATAATCTTCAGGACCCGAACGATAAACGTATGATCGTTCCCGATAAAAAGCTTGCAAAAATCTTTGGAAATTCAGAACCTATGAGTATGTTCAAAATGACCGCAGCAGTCAGCAAACACATGAAATAATGGAATACGGGAGCGCGCTATGAAGAAAACCGAAAGATACAATACACTGTTATTAATTCTGGCAATAATATTTTTTATTAATCCTACAAATATACAAGGAAAGGAGAATACATCTCAAATGGCAACAAATCCTATAATAGTCTTGGAAACCACGCAAGGTAACATCGAAATTGAGCTAATGCCCAAAGTCGCTCCAAAAGCTTCAGAAAATTTTTCCAAACATGTCGAAGATAAATATTACGACGGACTGATCTTTCACAGGATCATCAAAAATTTTATGATTCAGGGCGGAGATCCGACAGGGACAGGAACAGGCGGAAAATCTATTTGGGGAGCTCCTTTTGGTGATGAATACAATGCAGATGTGACCTTTAACGGTCCGGGCGTCGTCGCGATGGCCAATGCAGGTCCTAATACAAACGGAAGTCAGTTTTTTATTACAACAGTAGCAACTCCATGGCTCAATAACCGCCACACTATCTTCGGAAAAGTCATCAGCGGACAAGATACCGTAAAAAAACTGGAAGAGGTAAAAACCTCCCGCGGTGATGCTCCTGTTGAAACACAAAAAATTATCAAAGCATACATAAAACAATAAATAAGAAGAATTTAAACTCGCGCAGCGTTTGGAGTGCGGTGACTTGTCACCGCTTTGCCCTCGCATCGACTTGTCGATGCGCTCTTAAACGCTTACAGACTATTATCGGAAAGGATTTCTGAATATCTTCAAACACAAAATATTGCTTAAAACGCCTCGACAAGTCGAGTCGAGGGCAAAGCGGTGACAAGTCACCGCACTCCAAACGCTGCGCGTGTTAAATTCCTCTTTTATGAAAATCTATGTTTAAACCCATAATTTTTTTACTGTTCCTCATTACCCCAACGGTTATAAAGGGTGAAGTCCTCACTTTTGAAATATTGCACCGGCACACTTGTGAAAATCCCTATTTCGAAGGGGACGGAAAAGAAATACATATCCGAGGATTTTATTATGAAACTGAAGAGGGTCGTGCCGTCCTTGCTTCCCGTCCGGGAATAAGAAGCTGTTGTGTAGGGAAAAAAGATCCGGTACACACTTATCTTTTTCTCGAAAAAAAAATTGTCGGCTGCCGGGCTTCTCAAGTCGTAGAATTGACGGGAGTATTTAAAGTTTCTTCGCAAAAGGATGCGCAAGGAAATCTTGTAGCCCTTTATCATTTACTCAATCCTCAAATCTGTACGTTATCTGCTCTCTAAAAAAGAGGGGGATTGTATAAAATGAGCTGAATTGTTAGATTAAAGGTCGTTTTTATTCATATGAGCTCATGTAAAATGTTAAAAAAATCGTTTAAACTCTCTCTCATTTTATTCTCTTTTATTTTCAGTTCGGCCTATACAAACTCACCTTCTGTTATCGATCTGATTCATGAAGAGGCCAAAAGTCATTTTAGCGATGCTGTCATCATTCAAAAAGACGGAAAAATTCTCTATCAAATGTACAGCACCAATACTCCGGAAAAAATTCCGGTTTGGTCGATCACTAAAAGTTTTGTAAGTTTGGGTATAGGCTTCCTCTATGATGACGGGAAAATTTCCGTCGACAGGCCCGTGTCTGATTTTCTGCCGGGTTGGAACAAGGGAAAAAGAAAAGAGATAACTGTTCGGCATCTGTTGACCCATACATCCGGTATTGACCCTTCTTGTGTTCTATCCGAAATTAGCGCGCCGGAAAATTGTATAGAGTATGCATATTCTAAAGAAATTATTCATGAGCCGGGAACAGTATTTGCTTATAATAATCATGCGGTAAATTTACTGGCAGCTATCATTTTTAAAGTTTCCGGAGTACAGGCAGAAGAGTTTCTGCGTGAAAAATTATTTGCTCCTTTAGAAATTTCCGATTATATATGGGATTGTGACAACGCAAATAACTCTCTTGGTGCGTGCGGACTGCATATGAAAGCGGATGATTTATTGAAAGTAGGGCAATTTCTTCTCGATAAAGGAATGTGGAAAGGAAAACGATTGCTTAGTGAAGAGTGGCTTAATGCCTCTATTACCCCTTCAGGATTCCTCGATAAAGGGACATTCCCTCAGTATACAGGATGCGGATTCCTTTTTTGGGTTAACGAAGACCCTGATTTTTTTTCGGCAGTAGGATATTTAGGGCAATATTTGACAATATTTCCCGAAAAAAAGATTATTGCTATCCGACAGCATCATTATAAAAGAGATGATCTCGGCGAAATCGATCCGGAAAGAAGATATTTTCGTCAATTTTTAAAGTACGTATCGTTATTATCCAAAGATGATTCTGCATAAAAAAAGGATCCGTTGTGGCCTCAAGAAGAGATTCTTCCCGTCAACATAATCCTCGCACCAATAACTTCAATATCCCTGCAAAAGCAAACAGAATCCTCAATTTAATTCTTTTAGCATTGGTCATGATAGGCCTTCGCTGTTGGCACCTTGGGGTCATACAATATGAAGATCGATTAGAAAAATCGCGGCGACCTCAAACACGGACTATCCTTGAACCGGCCAAAAGAGCCACCATTCGCGATCGTTTCAATATCCCGTTGGCTGTCAACAAAGTACAATATCAGGCCGCACTCTTGTATTCTCAAATCAGAGAAATCCCCTCTGTATCATGGAAAAAAGATTCTTCAGGAAAAAAAGTCCGTGTTCTGCAAAGAAAAGAATATATCGCAAATTTAGCCGATTTATTGGCAGCAGAGCTACAGCTCGATTCTCAACGCCTTATCGATCTGATTCATGCAAAAGTGACTCTATACGGACATATGCCTTACGTAATCAAAGAGGATATTTCCGAGAAAGAATATTATAGATTAAAAATGTTGGAAAAAGATTGGCCGGGTATCCATGTGCGAAGATATCCCAAAAGGCACTACCCTCAGGGAAAGGTGGCTTCCAATATTTTGGGATACATGGGAGCTATCAACAGAGAAGAATATGAAAAGGTCATTCGGGAAATTCATTCGCTGAGAGATTTCCTTGTTCTTATGGAAGAAGGAAAATATCCGGAATTGCCCCCCGGATTGGAAACTTACGAAGAGGTGAAAAGGCGATTAGGCGATCTCGAAGAAAAGGCTTATAATATCAACGACTATATCGGAAAAAGCGGTGTAGAAGGGCAATTCGAAGAGGAAATGCGGGGATTCCAAGGAAAAAAAAGCTATTTTTCCGATGCGAGGGGGAATTTTTTATTGGAGCTTCCCGGAGGAAGAGAGCCTATTGCAGGGCAGCGGATGCTGCTGACTATATCGTCAGAATTGCAGGAATTTGCCGAAGAGCTTCTTATAAAAAATGAAAAAATCAGAAAACCCCGACTCTCCGGAATTACCGACGACTCCCGTCCGAGAGAGCCGTGGATTAAAGGAGGCGCCATCGTAGTCATGGAGCCTGAAACAGGAGAAGTTCTGACTCTGGCGTCTTATCCGCGATTCGATTCCAATGATTTTGTCCCCTGCGCAAATCCGGAAGAAAAACAAAAAAAACAATCGAATATCACCTGCTGGTTTGAAACGGAGGGGTATTTAGGTGAAATTTGGGATCAAAAGCGCTCATTAGAAAGAGAGGTGTACAACAATAAATTCGGTGTTGTACAGGAAGAAATATTTTTGGATTGGAATGAATATCTGTCTCGAGTTTTACCGGAAAATAATCCTATCGTATCCGTATTCAAAAAATATTCTTCAGTACGTGATATTGTGCAGCTACAACTGCTTTTACAGGAATTAATTGTTTTAACGGAACCGGAATGTATCTATCATCTGTTCAATACACTCTATTCAGAAGAGGGACACCAAAAGTATGCCGGCTCTGTCGGCGCCGTCACCGGTGATCGTTTATTAGAAAAGATAGAAAGAAATCAAGCAAAAGTATGGGCTATCAAAAAAAAATTGCATAAATTTTTTAGCGAAATCCCTTCAAATTATGACAAAGTCCTTTTTTTTGACCTTTGTCGTATGGTTGCAGGGGCAGATTTCTTTTCACAAAATGTGATTGATCGGGTAGGAAAACAATCTATATCTTCTTACCGTAATGCAGGGGCTGCTTTTTCTACCATAAGTCAGGTGGTGGAAGAACACACCAAAACTCTTTTTCATGATATATATTTCCGTCAATGGCGCGAGGAAAATGAAAAGGAATATTTAAGAAAAAAAAGAATGATCGAGAAAGATGAAAAAAGTTATCCGAAACCCTATATCGACTATATTGATAAAAAAGAAAAAAAACTTTTTGAAGCATTTCAAGCCAGATATAAATGGCAATTTCTCTCCGTAATTCTCACGGGAAAATGGATGGAATTTCATCCGGATGAAAATCTGCAGCCATACATAGAATATTTTTTGACCTGGTATAAAGAATTGCAAAGCGGAGCTCACAGCGCACTTCCGTGGGTAAAATCGTATCGGCATCTGACACGCATCATGAAAGAATACGATATCGATGTTGTCATTGAATACTTACAAAGTTTACGGTCATTTAATGACCTCGACAGACCTCTTTACGGTCGCTATCCTCATCTTAAAAAGAAAAACGGTGTACATCTGGAAAGGCACCTGGCAACAGGATTTTATCCTGTATATGGCTACGGATATGCCAGATCACATGCATATCGACAGGCAACTACTCTGGGATCTATCTTTAAAATCGTAACGGCATATGAAGGTCTCATTCAAAGATATAATAAATTTAATGATCCCAATATCGGCATTGCAAAACTCAACCCTCTCACAATAGAGGATAAATACTACAAAGTGGGAAAAGAAGAATTTGTCGGATCTCATGATACGGGAAAACCGATTCCCCGCTATTATAAGGGTGGAAGAATTCCAAGGAGTCTCTCTACCAATATCGGAAAGCTCGATATCGTCACAGCTCTCGAGCGTTCAAGTAATCCTTATTTTGCCCTCCTTGCAGGAGATGTTTTTTCGGATATAGAAGATCTCGCCGACGCCGCTCGAAAATTTAGCTACGGAGATAAAACAGGTATCGATTTACCGATGGAAATTACAGGAAAAGTTCCCGATGATCTGAAAGAAAATAAAACGGGATTGTACTCGATGTCAATCGGACAACATACATTAGTTGTGACTCCGTTACAAACGGCCGTGATGCTTTCGGCTATTGCAAACGGCGGCAAAGTATTGCAGCCGAAAATTATCCATTTATCAGTCGGGAAACTTCCTGAAAGGGATGAAATATTTCAATTTAGCCCCCCCTTTAAATACCGGGAAAGCTATTCTTCTGTAGGACTGGATTTCCCCCTTTTTACCGCTGCCAATGCGCAAACAGATAAAAGTGTCATCCGGGCTTATCCTACAATCATCAAGCGGGAACTTTTTTTACCGGATCAGGTTCGTAGAATCCTTCTGGAGGGGATGAAACGTGTGGTAGAACGTTCGGGACAATTGGCGATAGGAAGTCTTCAGGCTTTATATAAGAATCATCCTGAAGCTATCGGAGATTTTGTCACATACTGTTCCGATCTTGCAGGAAAAACAAGCACGGCAGAGTCTGTGGAAAGTATCGATCTCGATATTAAACAAGGAACAAATAAATATAATCATCTTTGGTTCGGTGGCATTTCTTTTGAAAATAACGATCCAAAAGAAAAAACGTTTATTTTTAAAGATAAATTCGGAAAACCTGAATTAGTGGTGGTTATTTATTTGCGCTACGGTGCCTACGGAAAAGATACAATTCCTCTCGCCACACAAATCATCGGTAAATGGAGAGAGATAAAAGAAAGAAACAGACGAATAAAAAATGCAGCAAAAGCTTCTTAATAGCAATCTAAAGTAAATTTATTATAAAAGAATGCATCTACGAGGGGGAGTTGCGTTATCAAAGAATATCATAGGCGGATACAGGAGCTCATCCAGTTTCTTTTTTGTAGGAATTCCCTCGATTGAAAAATCCTCTTCGGATGTTTTATCGAGTTTGAAAAATTTTCCGGCAACGAGTAGTGTTTTTTGATGTTCTATAGTCCAACTCCATATTTGAATTCCGTAAGAAATTTTTTGCGGATGATGCGGATTCACAGACAGGTTCACGGTAAAATCTTTTCCTGTAGCCATCACTAAAAATGCATTCATGGAAGCAGCATCAGTTAAGAGAGCCAGTTTCACTCCGAAACCCGGTTTTTTAGCAAATTTTCTGATGGCCATAATGCCTTTCATCGCAGTATATTTGCCGCTTAGGATGTACTTAGGATTTTGATTTGAAGTGACTCCTTCATAATATTCTGTACTTACCTCCGGAGAAAGCCGGTCGGAAAGTCCGAGATTATTGTTTTCAATGATCATCTGCCAATAGTCTTTAGCAGCATCCATTATATTAGGGGGGACATTCGAGCTCAGTAAATATGAATCACTTGGTTTAAGAAACATAGATTGACCTCCTCATTCAATTTCAATAATATTCTATACAATAAAAAAATGTATATTTTTTTATTGAGTATTTCATTTGAACTATTTATGATTGACTCTTTTCTTAGAATGAGTCGGAGCAATATGGCATATATATATACAATATTTCTTTTTTTTACCCTTCTTGGCAGCTCTGTAAGCGGAGGAGTAGCAAATCTTTTTCAAATACCTGATATAAGAGTGCAACTTGAAGCAGAAGCTGACTATCAATTGGGTGTAGTGCTGATTTTCAAAAATGAAGCTCCCTATCTTAAAGAATGGATCGAATATCATCACATGCTGGGAGTAGAGCGTTTTTACCTCTATAACAATTTAAGCACTGACAATTATAAAAAAGTACTCGAACCTTATATTAAAAAAGGATGGGTTCGACTGATAGAATATCCCCACGCAAGTAACGATGTCCCGAGTTGGAACGCTGTTCAATGCTGCGCCTATGCAGAGGCTATTCAAATCGCTGTCGCAGATAGGGTGAAATGGCTGGCTGTCATCGATTCCGATGAGTTTTTAGTGCCCCGAACCGATGATTCTTTAACCGAATATCTCGCAAAATATGAAAATGATACAATCGGAGGACTTCGTGTCCTTTGGGTTATGTTTGGAACTTCTTATGTCAAAAAAATTCCTAAAAATAAAACCATGATCGAAACTCTTGTCCTCAATGAAGGATATATAAACGGGATGTGGAAATCAATCGTGAGGCCGAATCGGGTCAATCCGAATATTTTAGGGGGATGCCATACACAATCCTTTTTAGAGGGTTACCATGATGTCACCGTTCCTGTAGAAGAAATTCAATGTAACCATTATTGGACCCGAGACGAATATTATTTATACAATTTTAAAATTCCAAGAAGAATGACATGGGGAACACCCGCAGATGTATGCCTTACTTGGAAAGATTCTTTTAATCACGAAACTCCGGCAGGAGACGCTATATTGCGTTTTGTTCCGAAACTTAGAAAGGAAATGGGATTTAAATGAGAATTTTTTTATTAGCAGCATTATTGTTAACGGGAATATCCGCAAATTTTGCATTCGGAGAAATCGTGCCCGAAATTTGTTGTAAAAAGGGGATCCCTTTTTACCTTAAACCATGGTGCGGAGCTTCTTTTTGCGGGAATAGGATGAATGAGACGGATTTATGCTATAAACCGGGAATCGCAGCAGGACTCGCTGCAGGAACTCCGTTCCTGTATTACGATCCGCTCCGTTTTGAATGTGAAGTCGAAGGAATGTTTCTTCAAAATTCTTTTTCTCATGTAAAAACAATAGAAGGGAATTTTAAAATAGGGGGTCATGTAAGGGAAATTGCATTTTTTGGCAATTTATTTGTCACAGGCAATCTTCCGGGCGGATTCAGCCCTTATTTTGGATCCGGAATCGGATTCGGAAACGAACACTGTAGGCTTATAATTCCGGGAATGTTTGATGTGCATCATTCGGAGTGGGGAGTTGCCTATCAGATCATCGGAGGGTTATCCTATACTTTATCTTGTATCAGCTGCATGAACGCCGCATTATTGATAGAAGGGCGTTATCTTAGATTTGATGAGTCGATCAATACCGGCATTGTAGATGTCGGATTCAATATCGATTTCTAACCACCTAAGAAGAATTTATTACGCGCAGCGTTTGGAGTGCGGTGACTTGTCACCGCTTTGCCCTCGACTCGACTTGTCGAGGCGTTTTTTAAAAATTTAAAGACTAAAATCTGAACGAATTTCTGAATATCTTTAAACACAAAACATTGTTTACAACGCATCGACAAGTCGATGCGAGGACAAAGCGGTGACAAGTCACCGCACTCCAAACGCTGCGCACCTTAATTTCCTCTTAGGAAAGTATCAGGAGGTCTTTCGGTACTTTGGTTAGAATAGAATATCCTTTTTTGGTGAGAACTATGGTGTCTTCAATTCTTACTCCCCCTTCTCCTGCCAAATAGAGACCCGGTTCAATGGTAATGATCATACCCTCTTGTAAAATGACCGGATTTTTCGTTTTAACAACAGGGAGTTCATGGATTTCCAAACCGACTCCATGTCCTAATCCGTGAGTGAAATACTTAGCATATCCATACCGTTCCATCACTTCACGTGATTTCGCATCGATATCGGCAATCCGGGCGCCCGGTTTACATAATGCAAGTGCTTCCAACTGTGCTTCAAGAACGATTGCGTATATTTCCTGCATTTTTTTTGAAGGCTTTCCGAAAAAAGGGACTCTGGTCATATCCGAATGATAGTGATTAAGATTTACTCCTATGTCAACAAGAACCGGATCCCCTTTTTTAAGCGGAACATTTTTAGGTCTATAGTGTGGCATTGAGCTGTTTTTTCCGAAAGCGATGATAGATTCAAATGCGAGACCGCGACTTCCCCTTCTTTTCCAAAAAATTTCGAGTTCACGCGCAACTTCCTCTTCTGTGATTCCCGGTTTGAGGATCGAGCAGACATAATCGAATCCTTCAGAACCTAAATTTGCCGCTTTTTCCAGAAGTTCAATTTCTTCCGGTTCTTTGATAGAGCGAAGTTCAAGCACCGGATTTTTTATTCCGATAAATTTAATCGATTTCTTTTTGAGTATAGCTTTATAAGAAAGATATTTATCATAGGAAGTGTTTTGGCTATCGAATCCGAGATGTGTTATTTCACAGAATCCTTTGACCTCTAAAATTTGAGAAAGGGGATCTCCTGCCTGAAGGAGAACAGGAAAAGGGCAAACGTTTTTGCATGATTCATAATATCTGCTGTCGATGATAAGACGGCAGCTTTTTTTTGTGATCAAAAGAGTGCCTGTAGAAAGCTGTTGTCCTGTCAGATAAAAAATATTGAGCGGATTGTCTACAATGAATCCGTCACATCCTGCTTTTTCGAAAATGGTTCGGAGTTTTTTTATTCTGTTTTTATAATTCATTGTAGCTCCTATTTATTAAATCACGCGAAAATATTTAGCCAATTCATTGATGCCTATTGTAATGATAGTCGGTTTCCCGAAAGGACACAAGTAAGGATGGCGGCAAAGAAATAGTCGATTCATTAGAATTTGTGCTTCCGACATATGTAATGTAGTCTTACCGGACATAGAGAATCGACTTGCAACGGATGCCATAGCTTTGTCTTTCCCTCCGGAAGAAGCATCGGAATCTTCCTGAAATTCGGTTGCAAGATTGCGGGTAAAGGAAACGATGTCTATATTGCTCAAAGCGGAAGGGACTCCTTCTATGAGAAAACAAGTATTGCCGAATTGTTTGATTTGTATTCCTGTTGCAAGAAGTTTATCCATAGAAAAAAGTATGCCGGCAGCTTCTTCCGGAGTCACTTCTAATTTATGAGGAATGAGTAGAGTTTGAATTTCAAGAGGAGTATCGGTTTTTTCTCTACATATCTTTTCAAAAATAATTCTCGAATGTACGGCTTTTTGATCTGCCAAACAAAGACCTTCGGAAAATTTCCCTCCCAAAGAGAGGGGATCTAATACGATATATCCCGGAATAACAGCAATAATTCTCGGTTTTATAGAGGGCGGCGTAAAAGAAAAAGATTCTCCGGAATGTTTTGGTACAGGATTTTCAGGCTGCATTTCAATTACAGGGGCACAATCGGGAAATTGTTCAAAAAAAGAAGGTGCATTATTCCGAGATTCTGATATGAGGAAAATATCAGGATTTAAAGAAAATCCGGCAAACGTTTCATTTGTATTTTCGCATTCAGGCGTCTCTTCAGGATAAGGATTTTGCAGCATGACCGGAGCAATGCCGGATTTATGAAGCGCTTCATCGACAGCTTTTATCAAAGCTTTTTTCAGCTCCTGTTCCTGTCTTAAACGGACCTCTTTTTTTTGTGGATGGACATTGATATCCACTAAATCTCCCGACATATCGATATGCAACACAAATTGCGGATGCTTTCCTTGAGGGAGTGTCGTGCCGAATCCTTCTCTTATAGCATTGTGGACCAAATGAGAAAAAACCGGTCTTTTGTTAATGAACAAATACTGCCCCGTACGATTATGTTTGGTGAATCCGGGAAGTCCGATATATCCGGTTATTTGGTAGTCTTCCGTACAATTTTCAATATAGGAACATTTTTCTAAAAAATCATTCCCTAAAATATCGATAATACGCTCTGCAAATCTACTTTCTCTGTCATCTGATAAAGGCTTTTTTCCCAATAATATTGCCTGACCGTTATCTGTAAGGGTGAATTTTATTTCAGGATGTGCCAAGGCAAATTTTGTTACGGTTTTCAAAATTTCCATGCTGTCAAAAGAGGGAGAACGTTGAAATTTTTTTCTGACGGGGATATTAAAAAATAAAGATTTCACCTCTACAGTTGTACCGAGAGAGCAAATGACTTCGCAAATTTTTATCATTTTCCCCCCTTCCATAATCACCATAGTCCCTTTAGATTCCGGACTGTGAGGAGCTGTCATGAGAGTGTATTTTGAAATCGACGCAATAGAAGGAACGGCCTCCCCTCGAAAGCCCATCGAATAGATCCGGGCGATGTCATCGGGAGTCTTGATTTTTGAGGTGGCGTGTCTTTCAAAAGAAAGGACGGCATCATCGGAAGACATGCCGGAGCCGTTGTCGATGATCCGGATCAGTTGTCTGCCGCCGCATTGGATTTCCACCGTGATTTCGGTAGCGCCGGCATCTATAGAGTTGTCTACCAATTCCTTTACGACGGAAGCCGGATTTTCTATCACTTCTCCTGCAGCAATCTGATTGATCGTGTGTTCATCGAGGACGCGGATTTTTGATGTCATAATATTTTATTTGTTTTATCGGTTAAACAGGGTTTTTTTCAAAAATTTTTATACAAGTCGGTTATGTCAGTATACCGGTTTTCCATGTTTGAGAGCAAATTTCCGGATGAATTATATCCGGCTATAAGGTATGATGTTGGTTTGTCTTATAAAATATTTTAGGGAGAAGGCTTGTGACGGAAGAAAATACCTTCGGCAGCAGCGAATACAAATATGGATTTGTTACGGAAGTAGAGTCCGATCGACTGGAAAAAGGGCTGAATGAGGAGATTGTTCGGGAGATTTCCCGAAGAAAGGGCGAGCCTGAATTTCTTTTGAATTTTCGATTGAAAGCCTATCGAAAATGGTTGGAGATGGAAGAACCTCATTGGGCCAATGTGCATTACCCTCCTATTGACTATCAAAATATTCATTATTACTCCGCTCCTAAAACAAAAAATAAATTGACCGGCTTAGATCAGGTGGATCCCGAAATTCTGAAAACTTTTGAAAGATTGGGCATCCCGGTCGATGAGCAGAAACGGCTGACAAATGTGGCCGTCGATATGGTGTTTGATTCTGTCTCTATCGGTACAACATTCAAAAAAAAATTGGATGATGCAGGCGTAGTCCTATGCTCGATTTCCGAAGCCGTCCATAAATATCCGGAATTGGTAGAGAAATACTTAGGAAGCGTAGTGCCGATAGGCGATAATTTCTTTGCCGCTTTGAATTCAGCGGTTTTTTCCGACGGCTCTTTTGTCTATATTCCTAAAGGTGTTCACAGCCCTATGGAACTGTCCACCTATTTTCGTATCAATGACCGGGAAACAGGACAGTTTGAACGCACACTCATCATCGCGGAAGAGGGCTCTTTTGTCAGCTATCTGGAGGGATGTACAGCTCCTGCATTCAGTACGAATCAGCTCCACGCTGCTGTAGTGGAACTGATCGCTTTAGATAATGCCCAAATTAAATACGCTACAGTACAAAACTGGTACTCAGGTGATCCGAAAACAGGATTGGGGGGTGTCTACAATTTTGTGACTAAACGGGGCAAATGTGCAGGAAAAAACTCCAAAATATGCTGGACGCAAGTCGAAGTGGGCGCTGCCATCACCTGGAAATATCCAAGCTGTATTCTTCAGGGAGATAATTCTGTAGGTGAATTTTATTCTGTTGCTCTCACAAACGGCAGAATGCAGGCGGATACCGGAACCAAGATGATTCATTTAGGTAAAAATACAACCTCTACAATTATTTCTAAGGGGATTTCAGCTGATCTGTCGACGAATAATTATCGGGGTCTTGTGAAAATCGCTCCGAAAGCTACCGGAGCAAGAAATTATACTCAGTGTGATTCCATGCTTGTCGGAGACAAATGTTCTGCCAATACATTCCCGTACATAGAAGTAGGAAATAACAGTAGCGAAATTGAACATGAAGCATCCACTTCTAAAATGAATGAAGAGCAAATTTTTTATCTGCAATCGCGCGGAATTTCTGCGGAAGATGCCATTAATATGATTGTCAACGGTTTCTGTAAAGAGGTGATTCGTGAATTGCCTCTTGAATTTGCTGCCGAGGCAAAAAAGCTGTTAGCATTAAAACTAGAACATTCTGTAGGTTAATCTATGAAAAAACAACCCCTTATCGAAATCAAAAATTTATCTGCCGCCATCGAAGGCAATAAAATTCTCGACGGTGTCAATCTTACCGTATATCCCGGAGAAATTCATGCGATCATGGGTCCTAACGGCGCCGGAAAATCTACCCTTGCAAAAATTCTGGCAGGACACCCGGCTTATGAAATTCTCGACGGCGAAGTACAATTTTTAGACCAAAATCTGTTAGAAACGGAACCGGAAGAGCGGAGTCATAACGGATTGTTTATGAGCTTTCAATATCCCTTAGAAATTTCCGGAGTCTCCAATGTACGCTTTTTGGAAATTGCCTATAATTCTCAAAGGAAAGCGCGCGGTGAAAGAGAGGTCTCTTCCGAAGAATTTGAAAATATCCTAAAAGAGATCATTGCCTCCATGGATATCAAACCGGAATTTATGTATCGAAATCTGAACGAGGGATTTTCCGGCGGAGAGAAAAAAAGGAACGAAATTCTACAAATGGCGGTTTTAAAACCCCGTTTATCTATTCTGGATGAAACCGATTCAGGATTGGATATCGATGCGATGCGTATTGTGGCAGACGGCGTGCTGAAATTGATGAATCCGGATGTCTCTTTAATTCTGATCACCCATTATCAAAGACTTCTCAACTATATCAAACCTCATTATGTACACGTCATGATAGACGGACGTATCGTCGAATCAGGCGGTCCCGAACTTGCTTTGGAATTAGAAAATAAAGGGTATGATCGACTAGAGACAGAATCGAAAATTCGGGAGGGAGTTGCTGAATGATGACACAGGATTGTTCACAAGCAGATGATTTCCGGATGATGTTAGAAAAAATTTATGAGTTAGCTAGCGGAAACGGGGATTCTTTACAAAAAGCCAGAAAAAAATCCTTAGAGCATTTTCTTGCAATAGGCCTTCCGACAAAACGAACGGAAGTCTATCAATATGTGCGTTTAAGACAACTTTTTTCAAAAAAATACAGTGTGCCTTCTTCAATAAATTTATCGGAATCGGATATTTCAGCTTATGTGTATCCTGAATGCCAAGGTGCTTATTTTACTTTTGTGAACGGAGAATACCGCGAAGATTTATCTTCTTCCGAAAAAATTCCCGAAAATGTTGTCGTGATGGATTTGGCAGAGGCAACGCGTACTTACGGAGCATTTTTAAGCAACAATCGTGAAAAGGCAATACAGGAAGAGGTCGATGCTTTTGCGGCTCTTAACGGGGCTATTCATGCCAAGGGATTGTTCCTATACATCCCTCCGAATACTATCGTGGAACAACCTGTGCAATTCATCCATATTGTCAATACTCCGGATGACTTGTCGATGATCACTCCGAGAATACAGGTGTTTGCCGGAAAAAGCTCGGAAATTACTCTCTATTCTTCTTTAGAGTTACTTTCGGACGGAGAGTGCCTGATCAACAGGCTGATCGATTTTTCCTTAGAGGAGAATTCAAAAGTCCTTTATACAGAAGACGTTACGAATCAAAGAGAAGGAAATTGGCATTTCGATGCAGTACGTGCAGATCTCAAACGCAACAGCCGTTTCCAATCGATCAATATTAACGAAGGTTCCTATACCTATCGCAACGATTATCATGTCATTTTATCTCAGGAAGGATCTTCTGCCGAACTCGACGGTGTGTGGATGCTGTACGATAAAAGAGAGTCTCATATCAATGTACTCATGGATCATCGTGCTCCTAATTGTAATTCGAGACAGCTGTTTAAAGGGGTTCTTCGAGACGTAAGCAAAAGTAGTTTTGAAGGAAAAATATTTGTCAGACAGGCTGCACAAAAAACCGACGCTTTTCAGTTGAATAACAATTTACTTTTAAGCGAAAGAGCTCATGCCGACAGTAAACCGAATTTGGAAATTTTTGCTGACGATGTAAAAGCTTCTCACGGTTCTACCGTCGGTCGTCCGGATAGAGAACAGTTTTTTTATCTGTTATCAAGAGGTCTTTCCCCTATGATAGCGACAAATCTTCTTGTTTTTGCCTACTGTCAAGAGGTGATCAATAGAATTCGCCTCCCTTCCCTTGCAAAAAAACTGACAGATAAAGCACAAAATTATATACGTTAAGTTAAATAAATGAGGAACGGACAATGGTACACTTCGATGTTTCGGATATAAGAAAAAATTTTCCCGGACTTCGCAGAACAATGCACGGCAAACCTTTGATTTATTTCGATACGGCCGCTACTGCGCAAAAACCGGATGTAATGATAGACCGGATGGCCGATTTCATGCGAAATGAATACGGAACGGTTCACCGTGCTGTCTATGAACTCGCTGTCCGGTCTACTGAACAGTATTCGAAAATCCGGGAAAAAATCGTCAAATTTCTCAATGCAGAACTTTCGGAAGAAATTATCTTCACAAGAGGGACCACCGAATCGATCAACCTCGTCGCCACTTCATTCGGAAAAACTTTTGTCAATCCGGGCGATGAAGTTTTGATCACCGAAATCGAACACCACTCCAATCTTGTCCCTTGGCAAATGATGTGCGAAGAGCGGGGAGCCGGATTAAAAGTAATTCCGGTCAATGACGCGGGAGAACTGATCATAGAAGAATACGAAAAACTTCTTTCACCTAAAACAAAAATTGTCGCCCTTGCTCATATCTCCAACGCTATCGGCACTCTTCATCCCGTAAAAGAAATCATCGCAAAAGCACATAACGTCGGTGCAAAAGTCCTCATAGACGGTGCACAAGCCGCTCCTCACATGAAAGTCGATGTGCGAGATCTGCAATGTGATTTCTATGTATTCTCCGGACACAAACTTTACGGTCCTACAGGCATAGGGATTCTCTACGGAAAAAAAGAATTGCTGGATGCCATGCCTCCTTATCAGGGCGGCGGAGACATGATCAAAGAGGTGACCTTCAAAAAAACAACTTACAATGTACTTCCTCTCAAATTTGAAGCGGGCACTCCCATGATTGTAGAGGTGATGGGACTGGGTGCCGCAATCGATTACCTGAATGAAATCGGTCTTCCCACAATCGAAAAGCACGAACAGGATCTTCTCCGCTATGCCACCGAAAAAATGACGAAGATTGCCGGATTGCGCATTGTAGGAACTGCCAAGCAAAAAGGGGCCATCATCAGTTTCGTTGTGGCGGGGATT
This sequence comes from Chlamydiota bacterium, assembly GCA_013288845.1. GTDB lineage: Bacteria > Chlamydiota > Chlamydiia > Chlamydiales > Criblamydiaceae > JABDBB01. The sequence goes on from JABDBB010000010.1 coordinate 32,539, forward strand.
CACTCTCTTGATATCGGTACGATGCTGGACTTAAAAGGGATTGCCGTAAGAACAGGCCATCACTGCGCACAACCTGCCATGAGGCGCTTCGGTCTTGAGGGTACTGTCAGGATTTCTTTCGGTCTTTACAATACTAAGGAAGAAATTGACCTGTTTATCGCCTCTCTTTTACAAATCATCCAACTCCTTAAACCCTGATGAAAGTATCTGTCACTCAAGCTGCTGAAATTCTACTTCAAGGGCATCCTGTCGGAGTCCCTACGGAAACTGTCTACGGATTGGCAGCTCCTCTTTTACATGAAGAGGCAATTCGGAAAATTTTTGCCCTCAAAAAACGACCACAGGATAATCCGCTTATCGTCCACGTAGCTGACATAGAGCAAATTCGAAATCTCACAACTGATTTTCCCGAAAAATTTGAACTGCTCGCCAAAACATTTTGGCCGGGTCCTCTCACTTTGGTGATTCCCTGCATTCCGGAAAAAATCCCGACAACTGTACGGGCAGGTCTATCCACCGTGGCATTCCGTATTCCCAATCATCCGGAAGTTTTAAAACTTCTTGCTCTCACAGGGCCGCTTGTAATGCCTTCAGCAAACCTTTCAGGGAAACCCTCTTCCACAAAAGCCGAGCATGTAGAACACGATTTCGGCGAAAATTTTCCTGTCATTGACGGTGGCAATTCGAATTTCGGACTGGAATCCACTATCCTCATTTTTTTAGACAATAAATGGCACATGGGACGTTTAGGGACTATTCCCGCAGAAAATTTTCAAGAATACCTCGGGTATACTCCGATGGTCGTCGCTAAACAATCAGGCGCCGGTCCTTTATGTCCGGGTCAGAATTATCGTCACTATGCCCCTTTGGCAACGATGTATCTCGAAAAAAATATTCCGGAAAATTGCTGTAATATTCTCGGATTCAAAGAAAGAAACTACCCCAAAACAATGAGAGTTTTTCTTCTGGGATCTCTCGATGAACCGGAATCTGTCGCCGCCGGCCTCTACAATCTCTTGCGGACCCTTGACTCGGAAGGAATCAATGATGTCGGTGTCGATATGGATTTTCCCGATGTCGGTCTATGGAAAAGTATTCGAGAACGCCTTAAAAAAGCCGCCGATCAAAAATAAATCCCTTCGTGACAGATGACTTTGAGCGTTTTTTATAAGATATCGGGTGGAGACTCGGCACTTATAAATAAAAGCTTTGACATATTTCATTGGTAAGTTAAAATAATTTTTAACATTAACAAGCAGAGGATATTATGTACGTTGCGGATGTTCAAAAAAAATATATAGAACTTTGGAATAAGCTCTATGTTGAAGATGAAACAGTTTCACCCGATTATTTCTCACCGAAAGTTGTTGTTGAAGAAGTTTTTGAAGTAACTGAGGCCGGAGAGACTAAACAAGAAAATTGCAACGATTTAACATCGTTCATCGAAACGGCACATAAAATTGCAAAATCGACTACCTGCATCATTTCTCAAAGGTTTGAATATGATGTCGATATGAAGGCGAGCCACCGGTGGTGGAGTTATTCAGCCACATATACAGACAAACGGGTTGTTCAAGAGCTTATTCCTATTGTGAATCGGCCGCAATTCAATATAAAACAAAAAGAAATGATTTCTGAGGGAACGTTAACCTTTACATTTGTACGTAAAGGTAACTCATTTACAACGAATGAAATTATCGGGGTGAGTCATAAGGGAGTCAGAACAGTGAGATATTTGACTATAGAGGAAGAGGATGCACTTAGTGCAAAAGCTTTTTATGTGACTTGTCGTTAATATAACCGTTCTGTAGGTATTTGCGAAAGAGGTATTGAATCCGCGCAGCGTTTGGAG
>JABDBB010000011.1 GCA_013288845.1 Chlamydiota bacterium
AATCCCCCGGCAATATCAAAATCATTTGTGTCATCAGTCAATTGAAATTGACAGGTATAAGCAATTATGGGATCGACAGCAATAATCAGTGCTGCATGAAATGTTTTAAATCCCTTTTTTCGTGCTTTGGCAATATGCTTGCCAAAACGATGATTAGGCTGTGCAAGAAATGAGAGTGTTTGCTTATCAATGACCTGAAAGCGATAATTTCCTATATCCGTTATATCGGTATCAGGATCGCTGCTGACAACAATTCCCGCTGTAATATAAGCTCCCCCATCCTCCGGACTGTACAGCGGTATGGGCAGTTGAGATAAATCAATGTTCTCACCGGTGATCACATTTTCTTGGGAAGGCCCGTTTTCGATTAAGACCGGGGGAATAGGATGATTTAGACCGTTGAGGATTTTATCAAAGACATTTTCTTCCGTAGCCCCGAAAGCGATGAGTGCTTTTGACCGGGAATTATAGACTCCGCCAACCAGAGGATAAGGAGTGCCGGTTTTATTAAATATGATTGCCGGTCCGGCGCGTGCAGCACTTTTACGAAGAGCTTTTCCCACTTCCAAATTCAAAGAAATAAGACGATCAACTTCAATGAGCTCTCCTTTGTCGCGCAAAGCAGTTAAAAATTCTCGGAAGTCTTCGAACGGCATATAGAATCCAAATTTTATTTGTATCCTTTAGAATCGTTAAAATGGTTAAAAAAATCAACCTTTACTTCGTTTTATGAAAAATTGAGAGACCTCTGTATAAACGGGGATGATATTCGGATCCTCTTCAAGTATTTTTAGTTGTTCCATTGCGTCTAAAATTTGCTCGGATGAAGCTCTTTTTTTCTCTATAAATCCCGGGGCAAGAGATCGAATACCTAAAGATAAAATCTTCTTCTCTCTTTTTTGTTTCAGTTTGGGTTGATGAGTTTGGTATACAAAGTCATACCCTTGTTCTTGTAAGTATTCATACAGCCGGCGGCCCGGTGAATGATCAGAGCCTTGAACATCAAATTGCATATGTACAAATGTTTTCCACAGTTCATATGCTTCAGAAAACGGTTCACATCCCAAAGAATCCATATTTGATACCTCTTCAAGCACTAAAGCTCCGCCGGAAGTCAGCTTACTCATGAGTAGAGGCAATAATTTTTTGATTGACTCCCAAGGCATATGTGAAAGAACAAAACGACAATGTACTCTATCGAATTGTTCTGAAATCAAATTCAATTGTGCCACATCTAATTCTTTGAAAGTAAGATTCGGAACGGAAGCTTTTTCTTTATTTTCTAAAGCAATCGCAAGTTGAAGGGAACTTATATCCGTTGCCGTGATCTCTCCTTTCGCCCCGACCTTCTTCGCCAATTCAATTTCCAGTAAACCGACTCCACAACCTATAGTCAGGATTTTCATTCCGGATTCTATTTTTAAAAAATCAAGGGAAGAAGGATTATACAAGTCATTTAAAATTGTTAAACGCTCTAAATCAGTTTCACCTGTACAGAGTAAGTAAGAGTCTGTTTCTATCTTTTTCGGAATTGTACTTTTAGGACATAGCATAGAGGACCTCTCCGTTTGAATGCTATATTTACTCCAACTTAGAATTTATTAAAACATTTTTTTTGATTCAACGAAATTTAAGAAAAGCCATTGATTTAATACTCGAGATAATGTTAAAAAGACTTCTTAATTTAACTCCGGAGATCAAAATGAGACCTGAAAAAATTACTGAACCTCCGACAAAGATAGAGTTTTATCTCGATGGTACTCATGAAGATGATTTGACAAAAACATTGACAAGAGTATTTAGATCGGCATTGATCCTTATTTATAATCATCAAAAGTTAACACCTCTGGATATACACTTCCATGCAGGGGAATTCAAGCAAAATGCAATATTTTTGATGAACATAAAGCCTAGAGGTCTCAAAGCCTTTTGTGATCTTTTAAAGACAAGAGAATTTCCGGGCTTATCCCCTTCAACGATCATCGCGACGGATTTTTTTCAAAGTATAAAAAATCAGGATGTAGTGTTTCAAAACGAAGTTCGGGACAAAATAGCTCCTATTATAATAAGAAATATTACCGAAATCAGTAGCGATTGCCTGTCGTTTGTGCCGGCAATAAGTACTTCTAGAAATGCGGCTAAGCGTGCGGAAACTCAAAAAGTATGTGAGTGGATGGCGGAGGTGATAAAAAGCAGAGGTTTATTATACGGAAATTAAACCTGAATTTCCAATCCGCTTTGTCCATGATGTAAGTCATTTTTTCGGATTCCTTCGTACATCGGACCGGAAGAAGGTGAATAAATTCCGAAATAGAGAGGATCCTGCAATCGCGCTAAAAATACGGAAGGTTCTGTAACAGAGGAAAATCGCTCTCTTAATTCATCTGCAAGTTGTCGACTTATTTTTTCGTCATTGAGTTCATTGATCCGGCTGATATTTCGATTCAATAGATTTCTTAGAGAATGATCTCCGTCTAAAATGATTTTTTTTAGTTCATCCTGTACGATAGCTCTTCTGTTGATGTCATACTGCTCTATGTTTTGCTCTATGCGATCCCATAAAGCATTTCTAAAGGCACTTTCGTCAGTATTTACACCCGGAATATCGAGAGGTGAGGCTGTTATGGTCGGTGTATTGATTGTAATCGAATTCGCAACAGATCCGGCAACTGAAGGGGTCAGATTAAATGTATTTTGCAAAGCGGAAGCCAAAGCATCCCGACGAGAGTTTTCTGAAATTTGTATCCTGTCAAAGTTTTCCAGAAAAGAGATGAGGAGAAAGTTATTCAGTTCATCTTGTTCTGCATTATCTTCAATCACTTGATTTTGAATTAATTGGTGTTCTACCTCAGAGCGGTTGAGTTCGGACATAAGATAATTTCTTGAGACCAACTCAGCCGTCGTCTGATAAGCCAAAGTTCTTGCATTTTGAATGTCAAAATCTAAGGCACGCTGCTCTAAGTCATCCATCAAGGCCTGTGCAGTCAGATCACTTTCCGTGTCGGCATCGGTAAGATCATCATCTATTTCATCTTGCAGGTCTTCATCATCGATTTCATCATCTTGGATAATAGAATCGTTTATTTCATCATCTTCAATTGCCTGTTGGATTATATCGTCCGCAAGTTCGGCTGCCTGAATGAGTTGGTCTTCCGTAGCTGCAGCCAGGATAGCATCCCGCAAGGCACCGTCGTTGATAGCATCTGTATGAATTCTCGCCTGAAGGATTTGATCGGAAAGAATCACTTTGGGCAATAAATTGTCTTTAAAAAAAGCGTTGGAACCCAGGGCTGATACCTGATTTAAAATTCCTCCGGCAACACCTGATCCGAATGCGTTGCTGACAACAACCAGACCATGTGAAAGTAGAGAAACGTTGAGCACGGCTGAAACTGCATCAATGATCGGTCCCGGAGTGCGCGATCCCAGAGCCTCTCCCACTTCCCCTGAAACTGTGTCGGAGCCTACGAGTTGGAGAAGTTGTTCCAGAAATCCCAGAGCCGTAATCGGGCTGATAGGACTGTTATCAAATTTTCCTAAATTATAACTTGTAGAGGGGAACGAGATATCGGCACCTATTCTGTATAAACTCGGAGTAAAGGATGCTACGGAAACTTTGTTTAGCAATTCAAAAATCAGGCTTTGAAACAGACCCGGAGAGTTTCCGGATTGGGCTGCCTGGAATCGTGACATCACATTTCTGAACAAGTCAGTCAGCAATAAAGCTTCGAAATTGTGTGATGTGAGGCCTATGGCCATGGCAGCTGCAGCAACAGATCCGGGAGATACAGAAGGGTATAAAGCAATTCTTTGCGGCTCTCTAAAGGAGTTAGAATACTCGACCCGTTTTCCTCTTAAAAAATCCTGAAAGTCGGCAAATTTCTCTATTTTTTTCAAAAGAGCTCTCACATTGGCGAATCCCGTTCTGTTTGAGATTATTCCGTTGAACAAATTTTGTTCTGCAGTGGTCGTCATGATATTAGAGAAAGACAATTCCTCCGGTTGTAATGTAGGACCCGAGCTGCCCGGTACTAACATTGTCGGATACGTTTGATTTGTTCTGTTTGTTAAAGGTTGCGGTTGATGAGGGGTATAGCTTGATAATGCGTAGGTGTTTCCCGAAGCTATGATAGGAAGAGGCGCAGATTGCATGGCATCTCTTAAAGGAATGTTGAAATTGGAAGGGATAACAGGCAGTCCCCAAAAAGTCAGAGAAGAGTTGGCAGCTGCGAATAGATTTCTATAATTTTGTATTTGCGTATTCAGGGAATTGATATTTCCGTTTACATTCCCCGGATCCGTTGAAATTTGTTGAATATATTCCGAGACCGCCTCTTTTAGGTCATCAGAAGTACTTGTTCCCGCATTGAAAGAGGTGATTGCTGCATTGAGTTGCTGCAGTATGCTATTTTCATAGGCGGTTCCCTGTCCCGGAGCAAGAGAGTTATTGTACGCGTTGATGGCTTGGATTAAAGGAAGGTAGACATTGTTGTTTAAGTTAGTTAAGTCACTTGAATTTCCGACTATCGAAAAATAGGTAGGAATCGAGGTTGGGGTAGTTGCGACTCTATCCGGAAAAGTTAAGTTGAATCCGACGGAAGGATATAAAGTTCTGTCACCTAAAAGAGGAGTGATCTCTCCCGGAACCGGAGAAGAGGTATCGGGAGCTTCCGGCATTTGTGCCCGAGATTGTAAACTTGCTAAAGGAAAGAAATTTAAAAAGGAGAAAGGAGAAAGAGCACTATTGATTTCAGTGAGGAGCGAAGAGACTCCGCTATTGATTGTGCCGAGAGAATTTGTATTGAAATTCGAAATTTGTCCGTTGAGGACATTGATTCCGGTTACCGAGGTCAGGCCTAGCATTCCGCCGTTATCCAATATATTTGCGTTTGTATCGTAAACGGAAGTCCCTAAAATATCCAAGGTATCGATTGCCTGAAAATAGAGATTCGGGTCTGTAGCCGGATTTCCCGAAGCCACATCGCTATTGAAATTGCTTAGTGCATTATTGAGACCCTGAATGATACCGTTTTCTGTTTCCGGAGCCGGTGAACTTGGATTTCCCGTCTGCATATTGTAGTTTGCAATGATCGCATTGATGGCATTGACTGAAAGATTTCCGGCACCCGGATTGATCGATTGAATTGCCGCATTTAATAAGGCACCTAATCCGTACAGAGATTCCGGTTGCCCTGCAATAATAACCTGAGAACCCGCAGGAGGAAGAGCCGTAGGCATGAGGGTAATATCCTGAAGAGAATCCAAAATTTTTAACGGACCTACTAATCCCGTGGTTCCATATGTATTATTGAACGATTGCGCAAAAGCATTTAAAGTCCCCGGAGGATAGTTCCCTGTCATAGGATCTGCGACTCCGACCATATTGGTCCGGAGATTGTCGATCGCCGCATTGGCATTTGTGATTTCCGTGTTTACCAAAGCCGAGTAGTTGTTATATTGATCGATTTTTTGTTGTAAGGCTACCTGGGAAAGAGGGGGAATTTGGTTAATTGCCCCCGTTAGATCATCCGTTACAGCCTGCTGTGTAGCAGGATCAAGAAGAACATTTCCTCCGGATATCGCTATAGGAGGCATTCCTCCCGGATCGGGAAGAGTCATGGTATTGTAATTATTTAAAACGTTATCGTATACATTCGGGATTGAGCCCGCTCCCTCAAGAAGAGATTGATATCCTTGAAAGTTAGGATCTTGCGTTTGCTGAAGTGTGGTAAAGATACTGTTTTCTACAGAGGAGTTGACTGCACTTGCCTGATTAAACAGATAAAAAGCCTCTACAGTCACTTGCGTCATCTGAGGAACCGTCGAATAATCAATCCTTTTTGGCAGCAGAGAGAATGTCGAAAGAGTAGTCGGATCGGCCCCCGGAGGAATGACCGGCGCAGAAGGCATCAGATTCCGTAACGCTTTTGCTCCGTAAGTAGGAATCGGCTCTAAATTATAATATTGACGCGTTAAATTGTTCAGGCCAATTTGTTGATTTAGATTCGCTAAATTTTGTGCAGGCGGTGCTGAGGTATCTGTGTTAAAAATATTTACCTGCGCATTTACTCCGTTTATCGCATCATCGAGTATGGCAGCCTCGTTGATATAAAAGGTGATGGCATCTTGCAAGTCGATAAGATCCTGAGAAGAGTGTGTCGTTTGCGAATTCCATGTCGCAATGGCAGAGTTTAATGTGGCAATAGCGGCATTTTCTGTTCCCGAAGCCGGACTTGTCGGATCTCCCACTGAAGTGTTGTATGTAGCGATCGAAGAATTCAATCCGGTGAAAAAGGAATTGATATCCGCATAAGGATCCGGTACCGAAGCCGGAGGATCGGTGGGGATGTCTGTTACGGGGAGAAATTGATTGATGGAGATTGTTCCGTCCGGATTCAATATAGGATCATAACCGGGAGGGATATCATCTATATCAAAATCATCCGGGAGTTGAACCGGATGAAATCCCCTACCTTTTATATGAGGAGCTTCGTATTGAGCAATTGTCGGATAAGGAGTTATTGCTTTCAAAAGAACAGAGCTTTGAGAAAATGCAGGCATAAGAGGTACCGGAGTCAGAATAGTCTGATCATATTGTATTTCCGTGGGCAATAACGAATTAATAGCGGCTATTCCCGAATTGAGACGACTTCCGATCGTAGTATTGAATCCTCCGACCGCTTCCGTATTGAAATCGTTAATGATATTATTTAGAGCCGGAACGCTCGAATTGTATGTAGAGACCGCAGCATTTAGAAGAGCGGAATTTCCGTAAGCCGGATTATTAGGATTTCCAAAAGCCGCTATGGCAGTATTCAAAGAATTTACTGCCGCCTGTTCTAAAGGAACTGCATTTAGGTTATAATTGTTAATTGCTGCATTCGCAGTGACATTTCCTCCGAAATCAGGGGCGGATAATTGAGATTGATTCAGTTCATTGTTTAGCGCTTCGAATGCATTGTATGCCGAAACAGTAATCGGAGAGGGATTGACAAGGATTCCGTTTAGTTGCGTCGTCAAAACCGGATTAGGATTTGCAAGAGGGAGCGGTACGGGCAAGAGATCTCTATGCTCTAAAGTTTGGAAAAAAGGGAGGGGAGCAAATGTTCCCGTTCCCTGATACTTAGTATTAAAAGCCTGAATCCCCGCATTGACCGATCCGGGAGGATACGTCACTGAACCGTCCGGATTTACCGTGCCTATTCCGACAGAATTATTGTATACATCGACGGCATTGTTGTAGCTGTTGATGTCATTGTTTCTTGTTGCCGCATAACTATTATAACTTGTGAGGAGAGCATTTAAGGCGGCAATATCCGAAGGAGAGGGATTTGCTAAAAGGGCAAAATTTTGCATGGCTTGATTTAGGTTGTCGACGATTTGATTTTCAGCATCTATCTCGTTATTATCCGGACCCAGAATAAAATTAGTGATCGCATTATTCATATCGGCAGTGTCGACATTGACCCCTTGATTTATAAAATTTTTGAAATTGGGGTCTTCTACCTGCGTATCAAAAATCTGATTGGCAATTTCTGCAGACGAACCGGTTGCAGACTCGGCAGTTACTACATTTCCTTGGTAGAACCTTTTTGTAATCGCATGATTGACAATAGCGGCGTAATAGATCATCTCTTTCAGTCTGTCGATGCTGTTGTTGACGATCTTAGAATAAGTCATGATGTCTATTCGACCGGGAGGAGATAAACGCGGCACATAGTTTTCCTGCGGAGGCAGTCCCGGAAAAGATTGTAACGTTCCTACATTCGGTTTTTGGAAATTTTCCGGAATGACAATAGGAAGCCCGTTAGGATTTAGCGGATAAATACTTGGATCTATAGGAAGTACCATATATTCCTCACTATATTTGCAGATCGATCGTCCGGTCTGTATATCCGGCATCGATTCCCGAATTATTTAATAAAGCCTCTCGCATTAATTTCAAAAAATGCTTCCCGTTTTCTGTTAACATTTCATTAAATGTAAAATTATCAAAATTCGTTTGTGTAGCGTGTTGTATATTTTCTAAAATAATATGAACGAGGAGTTTTTTATAATTTTTTGAGGTCGTTTCCGGCATCAAAATTTCGATTTGATTTGCCATCATTTGTACAAAAGAATCATCCCCTAAAAGAGTAGTAACAAATAAATCGGCAATATACCCGGTTTTTTCTTCGGAAAGAACCGAGCTGAATTTTTCCTTCATTATATTCGACAGATTTGTTTTAAGATTTTCAATATCGAAATCCTCTCTATTTTCAAGGCAGATATCCGGATTGATAAATTTCAATAGTAAGAGAATCTTTTCTTCGGAAATCCCTTTTTCTTTAAACAATGCTTTTAAAGATTCTAAAAGAGCCTCTCTTCCTTCAAAGGCATCGCCGGTCCGATATAACTCATCGGTGATTTCTTTTACTTCTTCAGGATTTGATATTTGATAGTGCCCCGTCAGATATCGCAGATGGCGCAAAAACAGCTCTTTTTTTACAAGAGAAGGAAAAGTCAACTCTGCTATAGCCTCTTTCGTCATTGCCGGATTTATCTCCGAAATATCCGCAAAAAGAGCTGTAAGAGTCCGGGAAAATTGTTCCGGAGAACCTCCGGCATCGGGAGTTTGAAAGGCATTTTCAACAAGAGCAAAAATTCGGTCTTTAACCGATTCATTCATCTTCATTTTGAACGCTTTAGAATGCAAAATACGATCAACCACATACATAATGGCCAAATTTTTATGAGACATAGAATTTTGATTCCCCAAAACCGCTTCCTCAGAAGGGATACAAAAATACGAAAATTTTTCTCCGATAATTTCGGCCAATACTCCGGAAAATCGTTCGGAAAATCCTGCTTTCACACATTCCTTCGTAATAAGCTGCTCATCGCTCTCCGGAGCAAAGTCTGATAAAGCATTTGAGACCAATAACTCACGCTTATCCTCTTCTATTCCCGAGGCAACAAGAGCCTCATTGATTGCTGTCGAAAGCAATAGCTCGTTAGAAAAAACAAGTCCGTCTTGAAAAAAACCTTTTTGCAGAGCAAAAGGTTCTTGTTGATATTTAGCGATTGCCGATTCTAAACCGGCAATTTTTCTGCTCAAGACTTCTTTAAGAACCGTGAAAACTCTATCGACAAAATTCTCTTCGAGAAATTCCTCACGGAAATCCCGGCATTTACTCAACAACTTCGCCGAAAGCTCTTCGGTGATGAGTTGGGGCAATTTAAAACGAGAGAACATTTCTACCAAGGAAGCGTAGAGGATTTTTATTTTTATCGGATTACAAATGAATCCGGGAAGAGCTTGTTTCGATTTTAAAAGATACTTTAAAGTGTTTTCTGAAATTTCCAAAGCATCTTCAAGTCGAATCTCCTGTTCTTTTAATCCAAGTACCAACCGGACCAATACCTCTCTCATGAACTCCGGAGGACGGTCCTTTTCGTTGTCTGATAATAAAAAATTCACAGATTCTTCCGAACCGATCTTTGCAAAAAGAGATTCTATGGTTTTTTTATAGGCAGATTTGTATGTCTCCTCTTCAAATCCGGTCAAAATATAGGCCAATACCTTGTCCTGCAATAAAAGTGTTTTATCTATCTGATTTAAAGAGAATCCCCAAGCCAATTTCTTTTCCTGAAGAAGAGCCTTCGGTGCTAATTCTGAAAGAAGATTTCCGGTTTCCCGGGCTAAGTTTTTGGCCTGTTCTTTATTTCGCATTCCCGCCAAATATAGATGCGCCGACAAAGAAGAAACAAACTCACTGATCTCTTTAAACGGAACACAAAGGATCACTTGGGAAAATCCCCTTTTTACTATCGCCTCGGCATTTGTTTTTGGTACATCGCTTTCAATCAATCTACCGATTAAATACGCTTTAACAGAATCAATAAACGATCTGTCCGAAAGAATATCATTAAAAGTAGGAATTTCTATCTTTCTTCCTATTCCCGATTTTTCCCGACAGTAATTTAGGATTTGATCCGATAGCGGAGAGAATTCAGGAATACCGGAAATTTGTGCAAAACCCTGCAGCAACATTGTCTGTGCTATGCAGGCGCAGAGTTTGTCCGTGAGCATCCTCTTTTCTTCTTCGGGAAATAGAGAAACCCTTTTGTTGTTTTCAATCAGCGATTCCACATTTTTCCGGACCACTCCGGTTCGAATCAACGAAATCAACCTCATCATGAATCCTAAAGCATACACACAAGAAAGATGACTCTCATCTAAACCTGATTTAATGAGATCCCTTCCTAATATGTGAAAAGCCGGTCCGGCTGCCGATTGAAAAGCTGCTTTCGATAAAATATTGAGAATAAGAATACGGACTTCATGAATTTCAGATTCGGAAAGAAATATATCGCCGTCAAGTAAAGAAGTTCTGACAAGCTGAAGAGAGAGAAGTTTTTCATGCAACGGTCCGAAGATCTCTTTCACGAAATATTCATCCGAGGCGATATCAGTGCCAAGTAGAGTATAATATACATCCGAAAAGTCTTCCGAAGAAAATCCCGGAAATAGCGCCGGATCTTGGTTTTTATGAATCCCGACAAATCTTCTGTGGAGATCTTCGGTATCCAACGACCGGTCAAAAAAGGTCAATCCTAATCCCGCATTATACAGAGGTACAAAATAGCGTCGGAGAATATCTAAAATCGGAGTCTTTTCCCTTTCGGGAATTTTAGAAAATACGTCACCGGAAATAACAGGTTCTATGAGGGTTATTTTATCGATTCCGATTGTCATCCCGATTTGATTTATCTCCTCTAATTCGATATTGAGCAAGCCCGATTCACGGTTGAATTCGTCTATACATAGTCTGATAAACACATCCTTTCTTCGGGAACATTTCGCAAGACAGGCAACCTTTCTATTCCAAATTTTGATCAAAGCATCCGCTTTCTTCTCCGCTTTAATTCGCTTTCTCAAATACATCCAAATTCGTGAACGCAACTTATGGAGGACTCCGGCAAGAATTCCCGCATTCTCCTCTATTCCCTCGTTCATTGACTCATTTTCGGATCCCGGTTCGGATCCGGATCTTTCGAAAATATCGATGCTTTTATTGATGGTTTTCACAAATTCTGTAAAAGAGGTACTTCCTTCAGGCAGCAGAAAGGCAGCATCTTCATGATTCCTTTCTTCGGATTCATCTTTAAGGAGAAAACGGTCTTTTGAAGAAAAATGAAGGTCGGCGGAATTGGATTCCGATACTCTTGGAATAGAAGCAGCTGAAGACCGATTCGACGGAAGCAGTCCTGAAAACGGAGACCCCGGAATACCCATCCTTCCCTTCCTTTAGAAAAGAGTTAAAGGCAATAAAAACAATGGTTTACAAATAAATAAGACTACAGATTTCTCTCTCTATAATTATTATTATAAACTAAACAACTATAAATATCATTATTAACATGAGCCGGAAACCAAGAGGTTTATTTATAAAGAATCGGTAAATTCAGAACATCTTTCGGCATCCATTTCAACTGTTCACTAATTTTAACTGTTCAATATTTATTGAACAGTGTATTTTAATGAACAGTAGGAGGTCACAATGGAAGGTAAGTTTCTGGTAAGTTCTAACGAGTATCCTGCAGAAGGTAACATTTATGCCAATAGGTCGGCACTTATTCTTGATTGGCTTTTAAGAGAAGGAATAAAGAAGCAAAGATTTTCCTTGAGAGAGGTAGCTAATGAAGTAGGGGTAAGTTTGGGATTAGTCCGACGTGTCTTTGGCATCTTAGCTTTAAAGGGACTTCTTCAAACAGAAGGGGTGAGAACGGCTAAGAAATTTTTCTTTAAAAAATCAAAGCCTCTTCTCGAAAGCTGGTTAGAGTACTACAACATCGCGAAAAAATGCAAAATGAGAACTTATCGTTCAGCTTTGTCAGGAAAATCAGAGCTTCTGGATACATTAAAGAAATCAAAATTAAGTCAAAAGGTAGCATTAGCTCTGCATTCAGCCGCTGAAGCCCATGGTTATAAAAATACCAATCTGAATACCCTCGAATTATATATGCTTGATCCGGCTGTCCGATCAAAGTTGGAAGATGTTCTTCAACTAGAACCACAAGAAAGAGGATATGAGGTTTTACTTATTGAACCGTACTACGAGAGTTTGCTGAATCTTGGAACGGATTCAGACAATAATATAAAAATTTGCCCCGCTTTTTTAACTTTCCTTGATCTTTACCATTTCCCTCTGCGTGGACAAGAACAAGCTCAATTCATGGCTGAACGTATCCCTGATCTCAAAAGTATCTACAAAAAGAGTTAATTATAATGAAAGAAAGCCAAGAAGATAAGATTATCTCCGAATTTCTAAACTCAATCGGTCCATGGCGAGAATTTATTGTCATCGGGGGTGGTTTTGCACTCTTCATCTATAAACTCTATTTTGCTGATCCCAAGCTAAAGAATACTCCTGTAGGAACGAGAGATATTGATTCGCTGATTCCCCGACGAGTACCGGAAATCTCAAAAAAAAATATCGCAAAACATCTTTATGAGGCAGGTTTTACACACGTTTTTAAAGATGTAGATATTCCTGCCACAGAAGCATACGTAAAGGAGATCGATGGCTTGGAGATAGAGATAGAATTCCTAACAGATTCCGCTACTCGAAATGATAAAAACAAAAATGTTGAGATTGGAGGTATTGTTGCTCAACCCCTTAGTTATTTGTCATTAAGTTTACGCATGACGACGGAATTTCAAACCTCTTCAGGCGAAAGAGGACGAGTTGTATCTCCCGGAGCTTGGATATTTCATAAGGGGCTTACTTTTCCAAAACGGAAGAGCTCTTCAAAGACACTTAAAGACCTTTATGGGATTTGGTTTGTAGCTACGCAGTTGGAAGATTTTTCAGATCAAGCACTGGCTGAGTTTAATATGTTGACAATACAGCACTCTAAATGGTTTGAGACTTTTGGGAAAAACCTGCATAATTGGGTGGACAATGCAACGCCTGCTGAATGGTCTAAGTTAGAAGCTCAAGATCCGGCCGGAAAATTGAAAAGGCTTAGCTTCGAACGGGTTATACAAAGGCTATTACATAATAGGCATTGAACTCGCGCATCGTTTGTAGTCTCCAAGCGGCAAGCCTCTAATACCTCTTTCGGAATTAACTTCTTATTAGGTATTGATGATTTGCCAATTTCTTTGGAGAGATTCTTTTTTTAATATTCGAGTCGGATCGACAGCTACGGGGATTCCTGCTGCCTCAAGAAAAGGTAGGTCTAAATGAGAGTCGGAGTAAGCGCTTGTTTTTTCAAACGGAATAGAATATTTAGCCATCGTCCGGTTTACATAATTCGATTTAGAAGTGCCGTCAAAAATGGTGCCGACTTTATAAAAATCCCCTTTTTGATTCACTTCATAGGACGTTCCGAAATATTCGTGAACGCCGAATTTTTTAGCAAATGATCTGACGATGAATTCCGGTGAACTTGAAAGTATGGCGACAAAACACTTTTCATCCAGGCAACGCTGAAGGATATTTGCGATTGTTTTTTTTGAAACGGCGTGAAATACTTCTTCTACAAATTCGTCGGCAAGATCATATAGTTCGGAGGCATTTTTTCCGGAAAACAATCGATCAAAGCATTGAAAATGGATATCTCGGATGCTTTGAGTATTTTTACGATTGATTGAATGCAGAAAATATATTCCTGTCAGAAAAGCCATGGAAGAGAAAGGAATTATCCGATTTCGATAAAGATGCACTCCGAATCGAAAACTGCTGTTAACGGTAAGGAGTGTTTTATCGAGATCAAAAAAAGCGGCTTGCGTATAAGAGGGAGCCGTCATCAAATGATTATCTGATTTTCATTTTAATCTCAGAAATCTTTTGTTCCATTTCGGCGATCCCTTCATCGATATGCTCCAAACGTTCCCGTTCAGCTTTGACCTGTTCGTTAGTGAGCATAGCTTTTTCGATATCGAGACCTGAAGAGCCGGCAATTTTTCTTAAAGAGTCGTAATTTTCTTTAATCTCTTTGCGGCGTTTTCTTCTTTGTTTAAGAACTTCACGTAGATTGAGTAGAACTTCCTGATCATCTTCGGAAAGATTGAGTAAAGCCTCTTCTCTTTTTGCATCTATAAGATCATTTAGATTGCGTAGAGGGCGTTCCAAATCATTTTTTTCTTTTGTAGAAATGTCTCTATGTTCATTGATGAGGGATTGTAATTCTTCACGTCTTTTTTCAATTGCTTCTGCAGTTAAATTTTGTGCTTCGGCAAAGAAATTATCGATAAGAATTTTAACCTCTTCTACTTTCTCTTTTTTCAAGCGCAGTTTTTCTTTTTCTTCCTGTAGACGATTTTCTTCATCCGCTTTCATTTTATCTGTAATAGCAGAACGAAGTGAGCCGATTTCATCACGTAGAGTTTTTACTTCATCTCTACCTAATTCTACATTACGCATATGTTTTTGGATTTCATCCAGGTCTCTGTTGGCTGCGCCGGGAGAGAGGGAACCTGCATTCATTTTTTCGGAGAATTCTACAATTTTTGTTTGTATTTCTTCGCTGTTTTGTTTGAAGAGTTCTTTCTTTTCCGCTCTTTCTTTTTTGCGTTCTTTATCAACACCCTTTAGTTTATCCCAGCATTCGCTCAGCTTCAATCTTGTAGATGTAAACGATTGAGTGTTAAGGGTTAAGAACTTCGCCATTCCTTGAAGAGATTTAATTTCTTCACGTAAGAAAAAGACAGAATCATTGATTTGTTCTTCTGAAAAATGAGTAGAGATGAAGGTGTTGACATCCTCAATAAAGCATTCGCTGACTTGCTTGATTAAATCTTTTCTTAAAGGAAAGATTTTATCGCCCGCTTCTGAAAGTCTTTGGAAAAATTTATTTTTTTGTTTTACGCGCATGTCTACTTTTATCAGCTCTTTTCGAAGAGTATTGACTCGGGAAGCATGGGCATTTAAGAGATTCAAACGTTTTTGGTAATCGCCGTAACCCGAAATTTTTTCTTCCAGATATTTGGAAGGGAAGGGAAATTGAATGTCTTCATGTTTTTTCATGCAGTCATCAAAATTGATGAGATCCGATTCCAAAGCATCGATTGCCATATTGATTTGTTCAACGGCAAACGCACTTTGCTCATCAAACATTTCTTTTAATCTACGAGCTTCTTTAGATAATTCGCTGTATTTCGGCCATAGAGCTGCGCGAACTCCGGGAGAGATATTTTCTTTAAAGTATTCGAGACACAGTTTTCTGATTTCCCAAAAAAATCTAAATTGTGGAGTGCTGCCTTGAGAAAGATATACTTCCATTTTGTCGACAGCGGATTTTAATTTTGCATCCGGATCGGTAAGTCCGTTTAAAGAAGCGAGAAAATCTTCAAATTCTTTTTGTGATTGTCCTACACCGGACTTTTTAAATTTAGTTTTATTACGATCCCGGTTTTCGTCGGATTCCGAAGATTCCGCGGTGATTTCAGATTCCGAGGTTACTTCGGATGACTCGGAAGTTATGGAACAGGATGGACAGGCATCAGGATCTTGCGAAACAACTTCAATCGGGGATTCCGTACATTCGGATTCAGCGACTACATTTTCCATCGGACCGGCACTCTCACTCTCACTTTTAAGTTCTTTTGAAGGCTCTGAAGGTGTTGTCTCTAAATCTAAATTTTCCATTTGACTCATCATAATATATAACTTTTATTTATAGGGTTAAAGACCGATCTTACATAGAAATTTAACATGCGAGGATCGAATTTAAAAGTACATCTTAAATCATTCAGCTTTTAAGGTAAAGGAAATTTATTAGATTGTGCAATCCGAATCCTCTTTTCCTGTATTGCGATATTTTGAAGGGAATTCACTGTTTTTTCAGAAAACTTTTTTTTTCGAATTTAATCACGATATTCTCTTGACCTAAATTTCCGGGTATTTTATAACAATTGCTTTCTACACCGGAGGCATAGCCAAGTGGTAAGGCAGAAGACTGCAACTCTTCCATCCCCAGTTCAAATCTGGGTGCCTCCTAATCTTACCAAACTCTCTCAAACTCATGCTTATACTCGTTTCTACTCCGATAGGAAATCTTTCCGACATCACTCTTAGAGCCATTGAAGCTTTAAAAGAATGTGACTATATTCTATGTGAAGATACCCGGCACAGCGCTATTTTACTTTCAAAATATTCGATCACAACTCCTACAAAAAGTTATCACAAATTCAATGAATCAAAAAAAGCACTCGAGATCATAGAGGATATAAAAAACGGAAAAGTTGTCTGTCTGATTTCAGATGCCGGAACTCCGGCTATAGCAGATCCCGGAGCGGACCTTGTAAAAAAGTGTATTGCAGAAAATATCGAAGTCTCTTCTCTTCCCGGTCCCTGTGCCGCTATCGCTGCTTTGACTGTTTCGGGATTCAATACGGAAAATTTCCGTTTTGTCGGATTCCTCTCCAAAAAAGATCAGGGACTTAAAACGGATTTTTCGGAAATCCTTCATTATTCCGGCACTACAATCTGTTATGAATCTCCGCATAGATTGATTAATTTTCTCAATGTTTTACGAGAGATAGATCCCGATAGAGAAGTTGTCGTAGCGAGAGAGCTTACGAAAAAATTTGAAACGATTTATAGAGGAACGGCGAACGATCTGTTTATCCGATTGGAAAACACAACGATAAAAGGAGAGATCGTCATCCTCATTTCAGAAAATCCCCTCTTTTCAGCAAAATGTTCCACTGATCTCAGTCCTGAAGAACATGTCAATTTCCTGATTAATACCTATCAGATAACCAAGTCCGAAGCGATAAAAATTTCGGCACAAATGCGCGGAATTCCCAAGAGATCTCTTTATCGGGATCTTCTTTAAAATTTTTTCTTTAATCAAAGTAATATTTTTATTTACAAAAAACAGTTTTACGAAGTATCACTTAAATTCGGTTTCAAAATTTACCGCCGAAAATTCTGACCCAATAATTAGGAGAATTCCATGAAACTCAGAAAATTCAAAACACTGATGTTGGCAGGTGTTACAGCTATGTCACTCCAGGCAACAAAGGTCGATGCACTTCTTGCAGGAGTTAAGACTACCGGAATGGCTGCTACATCCGTATCCCATCCGATAGATGCTTTTGCAGGAGCTTATAATCCGGCAAGTATCACAAATCTTCCTGATCGCATAGATTTAGGAGTTTCCTGGGTGCAGACTCACCAAGGGGCGATGGTTAGGGATCTTCCGACCAATTACTTGATTCCTCCGGGAGTTCCGCCGAGTTTTTTTGACGGCTATCGTGACGGGGCTAAAACTCCGAATACCTACGTGCCTGAATTCGGGGTAAATATGGGATGGTTCAGAGGTTCCTGTGCATTCGGCAGACCGGTTGAGTATGCTACAAGTCTTATTTTGTATAACAGAAATGATCTGAAAACAACTTACGGAAAAGCGTTTGAATTATTCGGTACTACACCGACAGGTTTGGACTATATTCATGAAACCGGCGCGTTTGTATTGGCTGCAAAATTCGACAATATGCACTCTATCGGGGTGGCGATTAATTACAATATTCAACGTTTAAAACTTGACGGATTGGAAAGTTTTGACCTTCCGTCCTTTACGGATGCACCGGGAAAAACAACGAACAGGGGATACGACTATTCCCACGGTGTCGGTTGTATGATCGGTTATCTTCTTGAAATTGATAACATAAAATTCGGTATCGGGTGGCAGCCTAAAACAAAGATGGGTGATTTCGATAAGTACAGCGGATTTATTGCTGATTTCGGAAAATTTGACATTCCTATGCGTTATACAGCAGGTATTTCTTATAGATTCCTTTGTAATTTAACGGTGGCCTTTGATTACGAATTCATTAAATGGAAAGGTATTCCTGAGTTACAAAATAAGACATTCCCTAATTTAGCAAATAATTTATTAGGCTCTCCTAACGGTGCCGGATTCGGTTGGAGAAATCAAAACTATTTCAGACTTGGTTTTGAATATGTTATGAATAAATGCTTTACTTTAAGAGCAGGTTTCAGACATGCGAGCAGTCCGATTACTCCAAAATGGACAGCTGTCAATATCCTGACCCTCGATTGTATGGAAAATGTGGTGACATTCGGAGCTACATGGAATTTCAATCCTTGGCATGAGTTTAGCTTTTTCTATGCCGCAGGAATGCAGAAGAAAATCAGAGGGAACGGCTCTATCCCGGCTACTATTCCGCAACCGAATGCACAAGGACAAAAAGTTAGTTTACCTATTAACTTTAACATCGACACGGGTGGAGTGGGTAACGGTGAAATTGACTTGAAACAAAGAAGATCTGCACTTGGTATTGCATGGGGATGGAAATTCTACCACAAAGAATAATCTTTTTTTGGAAAGCGCTTACGCAAGCGCTTTCCAAAATTTTCAAGAAGTCCTTTAAAAAACTCTTTCGTATTTACAAGAAAAAGAACCATGAACTATTCTGTATGTCCGGAGGGTTATACATATGAAAGAACATAGCTTACGCAACAAAGATTTACAGGACCTCCTGCATCCTTTCGCTTTCATTTTGAAAGAAGGCGAAGATATCGACAATAATTTTCTTGATTACTCTCTTTTGATGTTAAAAGTGAGTCATCCTGAAGTGATCAGATCTCCGGGGTCTGATAAAGTCATGCGTTTCCTTCAGGCCGCTTTAGCTTTAAAAGCAAAAACACTGAGTGACACCGGAAAAAATTTTGCATCGGATCAGGTGTAATCCGTACGCCGACAATCCGAGGCGGACAGAAAATGTCATCGTCTTTTGATGCATTTTCTGTCCGCCTCGGATTACCATTCTACATAAGCCAACAATTCAGCAAGCTCTTCTCTGGAAAATTTCTTGACGAAGCTGTGATCATCGGAGCCGATGATGTCTTCCATGAGTTTTCCTTTCTTTGTGATCAGTTCGTCGATTTTTTCTTCAAAAGTATTTTTTGTCACTAGTTTAAATACCTGTACCCCTCTTTTTTGTCCTATTCGATGAACCCTGTCGGTAGCCTGATCTTCTCTTGCTGCGTTCCACCATCGATCGTAATGGATTACTACCGATCCGGCAGTTAAGTCGATACCCAAGCCCGTAGCCTGCAAGGAACCGACAAAAACTTCGCAGGCAGGATCAGTATTAAACTTTTTGATCTCTTCCCCTCTTTTTACTGTCGATCCTCTGATTCCCGCAAATTGGATGGAAGACTCTTTTAAATATTTCTCTATGATATCGAGCATAAAAAGGTATTGAGAGAACACTACAACTTTTTGTCCGCTTTCTCTTGCTTCGCTTAGAAGTTCTGTAAAAAGATTCCATTTTCCTGATTGATAAAAGGTGTAATTGTCCGGATCCTTAAAATACAGAGCCGGGTGATTACAAATTTGTTTTAAATTTGTGAGAAGGGCAAAAATATGGATGTAGGGAACAGGATTGTGTTCATTTTGCAGTTCATCTAAAAGTTTTTTATGAGAGACTTTCAGAACTTCGTTATAGAGGGCGAATTGTTCCGGCAGTAATTCACAGTGGGCAACCTCTTCCGTTTTGGCCGGCAGATCCCGAAGGACCCCCTCTTTTTTACGTCTGAGAAAAAAAGGTTTGATCTGTCTGATCAAAAGAGCCTTCTTTTCCGGGTCGCCGTCTTTTTCAATCGGTTTCACAAAAAAATCATTATATTCCTTTTCTCCCGGAAAATATCCGGGGAGGGTGATATCAAATAATGATTTTAATTCTCTCAATCGATTTTCTATAGGAGTACCGCTCAATCCCACTTTCATCTTTGCGTTCACTTTTAAAAGGGATCTGTGAATTCCGCTGGTATGATTTTTTGCTACCTGCATTTCATCGAATATAGCAATTTCAAAATCCACCTTTTTTAATAAAAATACTTCGTTCCTCCAAATCCCGTAAGAGGTCAGAAGAATGTCATAATCGGTGGTGAAATCGCGAAGGCTCCGATTTAGTCCGTGGAAAACACAAACCCGTAAATCCGGTAAAAACGTTTCCAACTTATCCTGCCAATGATAAATTACTGAAGTTGGGCATATGATGAGAAAATGGATTTTCTTTTTCGGATCATACATACGATTAAATGTCGTAGAGGCAGCCAGTAACGCCATAGCCTGATGAGTTTTTCCCAATCCCATGTCATCGCAAAGAAGGCCTGAAAGATTATTTAAATAAAGAAACCAGAGCCATTTCAATCCCATATCCTGATACGGACGAAGAGCACTTTTCAGCAACGAGAGGTCGATGGATTCCGAAGAGCAGGTGTTAAGAAGAGACTCCAAAATATTTTTTGAAGCGGTATAATCTTTTCCTTTGCTTTTTTTCAAGCGGATATCTTCGAAAGCGTTAATTCTAAAAAATTCCAAGGCTGACATCCGGACAGTTCCGTTTTCGAAATCGATATTTTTTTCTTCGATCCCCTCTATCCAACGAAAACGCAATTGTTTTGTATCGATTCTCCCTGCATCGGTAAAAGAATATCTTTTCCCCTCTTCGATAGTTTTGCGTATGCTTGAGATATTTGCGGAACCTGAATTTGATATAAAATTGAGATGAAATTCATAAATCCCCCGAGAAGAGTTTTTGGGGATAGTAATTTTCTCGATTTCCAAAAAAAGTTCGGAAGGTTCCAAAACTTTTTTCTCGATCAAATGAATCCGATGTGAAAATGCCGGTAAATCATTTTCAAAAAAATCGGTCAATTCCTCGTTATCGCTCAGGACACTCTTAGTCCGATAATTTTCCGGAAGACGAAATTTCAAAGGGATTTCATAAAACCCTTCTCCTTCGATGTAGAGGAAATCATCAAAAAATTGTCCGGATTGTTGCTTTCTTTCGGAAAAAAAAGTGTACACCGGTTCGATAGCAATCGTTTGATCGTCAAGAACTTTGACTTCAAGACAGGCATTTAGTAATGGATTTTCTTTACTGAAAAAATTAGGAATGAGAGCCAGTTCCTCTCTATTTTTTTTTATAAATCCCGAAACCATTGTTTTGGAGACAGGTATATCCGGATCTATTGATAAGCCTATTGCAGCGCTGATTTTATAGTAGAATCCCCGGCCGGTGATATAGACCCAAGTTCCGAAATCTTTGCTGTCAGTCTCTTCATCATCCAAAGTCAAAAGACGTTTAAACAGCAGATTCCCTTCGGGAGTCACTTTGTATCGTATATTTACCTCTATAGAGGTTAAATGCGTTTCGAATCCCTCTATAGTATTGAGCCAAAGTCGATGACCCGAGACAAAACTATGGACATCGTCGGAAAGAATAATTGTTTCTATCTCATTGAAAAGCCGACTTTCGATGGGGAAGAAGCCGTATTTAGGCTGATAGACCCATCTGCCGAACAGTCGAGCTTCCGGACCGGATAAATCGCCTTTATCGAAAAGATATTCTTCGATGTGTAAATTCCAATCTTTATCGAAACGTAAACTGTAGGATAGATTTACAGGTTCTTCGGATAGATGATCATATTTTAGTAATTTTTTTATGACGTGGGCGTGAGTATCCAACACATCGGAAAGCCTTTCTCCCGTTATTTTCGGTCGGGCCAGAATATGATATTGGTCCACTGCATAAAATCCTTCTCCCGGAACGTAATTCCAACCGCCGAAAAGATATTTTTTATCTTTGACTTCGAAATCTTTTTTTTCCGAAGAGTATTCCTCTTTCAGTTCGACATTTAGTTCACCTTTCAGATTATCGTAGGTGATTTGTTGTATAGCCTCTCTTTGTGTGGTATGAACGGAAAGGGGAGAGTTTACGCTGCTTAAAAAAGGGATGATACGAATCAGATCCTCTTCACGTAAATCAAAATAAAACTCATATTCACGAAAAAAAATCTTTATCGAATTCGGAATTTTGTTCTCTGTATATCCGAAAGATATGCTGTATATATTTCTTTCGTCCTGTAGAATCATCATTTTTTTAGCAATTTCGTTCCAAAAAGACAATTCATAACGCAATTGCGGTCCGGGTTTACCCTGTCGCCATAAATTTAAATCATCTTCAGTCAGATTGGAAAATTTTAAAGAAGTTTCTTCGGTTTCTATCGGATTGATTATAAAGAAATTTCTGAGTTTTTCTGAAGATTCCGGTGTTTTCGCTTCTATAGAAAAAATGAGTTTATCGTTTTCTTTGCAATAAAAGAGAGATTTTTCATTTTGAATGATTTCGGATTGTTTATCTCCAAGCCGGAAAAAAAAAATAGTGCACAGTTCATTCCATAAAGAATCTCTGAATCGCGAGTGAAGCGGACGCTCCCTTCCGTTAAAAATCCGCAAGAAACCGGCAGCGACATGTACACATCCCCCTTGTGCTTCCGATTCTTCGCAGGCACAAAAAGAATCTTTAATTTCCCCCTTCGGATCCAGTTGTATAAAAGCCCAGTACCCCTCTTCTTCTTCTAAAGCATTTTCTACAATATAAACCTGATAAGTTGCTCCCGAAAATTCGATATCGCGAACCAAACCCTTGTGTATAAGCTGTTCGGCTTTTTTCAGATATTTTTGTAGTTTTTTTGGTAAATGCATACGAATTCCCATAATCTCAAAGTACTAAAGAGATCTGTTAAAGATCATTTCCAAAACAAAGCCCTGCAGGAAGTTTTTCTCCAAAAAATATATCATTTTCGCCGTCGGATTGCACAACATTTCCCTCTATCATTTCTATTCGGTCGGAATCACCGGTAAATACAATCTTGATTTTGTCTCTAATTTCCTGTGAGACATTAAAATCTTTTTGCGCCGTTTTTTTTGCCAGCATCGTCAGGGGAAACGACAACCGGTCTATCGGATATATATTGTGCAATCCGTATAGTTCCATCACCCATTCCGCACATTCTTTGCCGGAGATCATATGAGCCGGACTTCCGTAAAATAAAGATCGTGATCCTAATCGCCCCAATGCCCAAAAATCTGCCGTTGTCCCCTTTCCTTTTTTGACCTCAGCAAGAATAGCTCTCCCTAAAGTCACTTTGTGACTTTGCTCTATTCTTTCCAAGGAAGAAAGAGTTCTAATTTTCTCTTGATGACGATATTTTTCCCCGGCACTTTTCGGGATACACAATTGGATTTTTTTGCTGCCGAAAGAAGAGGTGATGTGGTGATAGATCTCTGTTTGCCTTCCTTTGTTCAATCCGCCTGCAATTCTCCTCAGACAAATCAACTGTTGCAAAGCGCATTCTTCCGATTTAGGTGATTTTAAATCCTGTAAAATGATTTTCCAAACTTCACCGATTTTATGATCATCAAGAGGAAAACCGAATCCCGGTCTTAAAAAATATCCGATCAGATTCCACCATTTCGCCTCATGAGTTTCTGAAATATTTTTGGAGTGGGCATGAGCCAGGACCTTACCTGCCAAGCTTCTTAAAATACCCGGTGACCATTCTTCGCGTTGCAGATCTAAGGATTCTTCTATTTTCCCCATAATTTCCGAAGGTTTTACGGAAGAGTTGCCGGTAAAAAATTCATCGATAATCGATTTAGCTTCGGTGAGTGCCGCATCATCAAACGTTTCGTCTGTACGTCCTTTTTCGGAATAGGAAATATGGTCTTCAATTCCTTCAGCTGTTTTCAACTGAAATTCGAGATTCCATCGGTGATCAGTAGCGGAAGAGAGCAGGGAAAGTTGGAGCGTACCCAAAGTCGTGTACAGAACCTCTAAAGCAACGGAAATTCCGGCATCGGTTTCATTCGGTTGTTTTCCGTAGCGAAGGACCGTGAAGATAGGAGGCAATCGATAAAATTCTTCTTCATTGAGAGCAATGACATCTCCCGGTTTATCGCCGATACGAACGTGAGAAGTGTATAGCGTAAACGACACCGGTTTATTCGGTTTCGCCGAAAATTTCCGAAGAGGTTCGTATAGCGAACCTTCGTCTGCTCCTCTGGCCATGACACAGAGGACTTTTTCCTCTATTTGTAAATAAAAGTTTCTTGGTGATCCCGCCCGAATTTTTATTCCGCTTCCCCTTTTTATTCTTCCGTAATAAGCCGCTCCGCGGGAAACAGCGTCTGATACATTTTTATTTTCAAGAAGCTCTATTGTGTTATCGGAAAACCAGCCTTCCATATTTTGTTTTATCGCATCCCGAAATTCTTTTGCAGCCATGACACCGCCGTTGAACAAAAGAAAATTCGGTTTTTTCGATCCGGATTTGCTTAAAAAATGCGCCAACTGCTTCGAAATTGAGGGCTCTTCTTCGTAGGCAAGTCCTAAAGAGCGGAATCCGGATTTCCGGCGAATTTTTTGCGCCTCTTCCCAAGGAAGGACAGAGAAAAATCCTTCTGTAAAAAATCGGATTACCTCACTCCGATGCAATTCAACGGAAACGGAGCCTTTGACAACACCCGAACCTTTTCCCTGAATCGTGATTTTATATACTTCACTTTTTCCGGATAAAAGCTCTTCCTTCCCTTTTCTTGCTTCATAATACAGTTGTTTTCTCATGGTAGAATCCGGCTCAAAATCTGACCCGATTTTATTTTCCACGTACTCAGCTAAGGCGGCATCCATATTATCACCTCCCAAAAGAAGATGATCGCCGACAGCCATCCTTTCGAATCCGGCTGTATCACCCTTGCCGGTAAATTCTATCAGACTAAAATCTGTTGTCCCGCCGCCCACATCACACACCAAAATGATATCTCCCGATTGAAATCGGGAAGACCAATCCTTCTCATTTTGTGAAATCCACCAATAAAAAGCTGCCTGAGGCTCTTCCAGAAAAGTAATTTTCTCATAGCCCGCTAATTTAGCAGCTTCAGCGGTAAGGACACGTGCAGGTTCTCCGAAAGAGGCGGGGATTGTGATGATGATCTCTTGCCTTTCGAATTCCGAATTCGGATCGTTCTTTGCAATTTGGTGATTCCAAGCCATTCGTATATGGTGTAAATATCTTTTAGAAGCCTCTACAGGACTGATACGACTTTTTTCGTTCCTTGCATCGAAAGGAAGGATAGCGTCCCTTTGACTTCCGGGGAATCCGGACAGAACACTTTTTGCCGACCGGACTAAGCCCGTCGGGACTCGAGAGCCTTGTGCCAAAGCGAAGGTCCCGATTGTATAATCCGATTTTTTTTCCCAAGGCAAATCCAATGTTCCGTCAGTAAATTCACCCGGTTCTGCAATATAGCAGAAGGAAGGCAACTCGGGAAGCGGTTGAGTGTAGCCTTCACGAATAGTTTGATGAATAAGAAAAGGCCTTGGACTTTTACTTTTGCTTTCATGATCGATGTAGGAGATTGAGCAATTTGTGGTACCTAAATCTATTCCGATGGTATATCTCATAATTGCTCCAAAGCTTTTTCAGGAGGCACATAATTATATTTCAGATCATTAGCAACGGGGAGACAGGTGACCGATCCGAGACAGACATTTAACCCGTTTCGCAAATGAACATCTTCCGTCAGAGCTTGTTTAACACCTTTATCCGCTATTTCCAGTGCATATTTCATTGTCACATTTGTAAGAGCTTGCGTAGAAGTTTTGGCACAGGCACCCGGCATATTCGTCACACAATAATGTATCACATCATCCGTAATATAGGTGGGTTCGTCATGAGTTGTGGGACGCGAAGTTTCAAAACAGCCGCCTTGATCGATCGCAATATCGACAAGGACCGATCCCGGCTCCATGAATGCCAACATTTTTTTCGTCATGAGACGCGGAGCTTTTTTCCCGTGTACGAGTACAGCACCTATAACAAGATCCGCCGATGTCAACAGACTTTCCAATGCAGCAGTTGTAGAGTACAGAGTTTTCAGTTTATCGCCGTAAAGAGCATCCAGATAATGAAGCCTTTCGAGATTGATATCGAGCACCGTTACATCCGCTCCTAATCCGCACGCTATCCGGGCAGCTTCGGTGCCCGAAACTCCCCCTCCGATTACAATGACATTTGCGGGTAAAACTCCGGGAACACCGCCTAAAAGAACACCCTTTCCGCCCCCTTTCATTTGCAAAGCTGTTGCCCCTACCTGAACGGCAAGACGTCCGGCAATTTCACTCATCGGCTCTAGTAAAGGGAGCATTCCTCTGTGATCGGTGACCGTTTCGTAGGCGATTCCGATCACCTCTTTTTCGAGTAAATTCTTAGTTTGTATGGGGTCAGGAGCAAGATGTAAATAGCAGAATAAAATTTGCCCTTTTCTTAGCAGCGGAAATTCAGCTTCCTGCGGTTCTTTTACTTTGATGATCATATCGGCTTGGTATACATCGAATGCGGTAGGGACAATATTTGCGCCCGCTTCTGCAAACATTTTATCGGAGAATCCGATTTCTGCTCCGGCTCCGCTTTGCACTAAAACTTTATGACCCCGTTCCACAAAAGCCATTACAAAGTCCGGTGTTGCGCCGACTCTGTATTCGCGAGTTTTTATTTCTTTTGGAATGCCGACAATCATGTTTACTCCGTAATTATATGAGTTTTAATTTTCCAAAAAAAATTGTTATTCACGTATTGTCTTAAAAGCTTTAATAGCTTCTCTAAAAAAATTGTTATTCACGTATTGTTTTAAAAGCTTCATTAAAGGATTTTTTTAGTTCTTCGCGGCTGATTGTGTTGCTGAACCAGAAATAAAATTGCTCGACAGCTTGTAGCATGAGCATTGTGTTTCCGTTGATGATTGTACAATGTTTATTTTTTGCTTCCTGAAGGAAAGGAGTTTCTTCCTTTCCGGGAATTACATCGAGAACAACTTTTTCTTCCAGCATATTGGAGGCATCGATAGGAAGTCGTGTTTTTTCCGAGAACAAACCTACCGATGTACTGTTTACAAGAATATCGTATCCTTGGAGAGCGTAGGCAGAAAATTCATTTAAAGAGCCGTATTTACAGTCGAGACTGCCTGCCAATGCAGCAGCATTTTCCACTGTACGATTCAATATCACCACTTCGGCGCCCCGTTTTTTGGCTTCCCAAGCGATGGCTCGGGCGGCGCCGCCTGCACCTAAAATAATGACTCTTTTTCCCTCTACAAGTCCGAATTCTTCGATCGCATTCAATGCGCCGATTCCGTCTGTGTTGGCCCCTTCGACCTTTTTTTGATTGAGTCGTAAAGTATTAAAAGCCCCTATTCCTGAGTCAGGACTCTCCTCCGTCACTAAAGAGACCACCGCTTTTTTTAGAGGCATCGTCACACTTAAGCCTAAAAAATTCAGTTTTTTAGCGTAGTCGATAAATTCATGTAATTCCTGAGGCTGAACACTGATTTTTACATATACAGCATTCAATCCTAAATCATTGATTACATAATTGTGCGTATAGTGGCTTGGACTTTTACTTACCGGATCGCCGATCAATCCCAGAATAGCCGTTTCATTTCCTATAGTCCTTAGATGGTAACGTCCCATTAGCTCATCGATGGCAAGTTGTCCGGGAGCCACAACAAGATCTTTGTGTAATACGGAAAACGCCAGAGAATTTCCGAATTTCGGACCTAAAATTCTGGTCATGATCCCTTGCTCTCCGATACAGACGCAGCCCAGTTTCAATCCTTTTTTTGCATTGTCCCGAATAAAACGGAGCATTCTCATAGAATCCAGACATGAATTAGCCATTACAGCTATTTTGTAGAGAGATATATAATCTTTCTTCATCATATCCAAAACGCTTTGTAGATCTTTCGGAGTGTGTGCGAAATCGTGTAAAGAGCTGATCAATTTTGTTTCGGGAGATATTCTTTTCACTTCAGGATAAAAGGAAAGCGCTACATCATATTCCAGGTCTATATAATCCGGTTCGAGAACTAAAATTTTTTTTATTTCTTCTAATCGTTGCTGTTCATCACCTTTATATTCCCCTCCATGAGAGCGACTTCGCAGAGTAAAAATCACCGGTAAAGTTGTGGTTTCTTTGAGATGAGCGATAGCCTCTATTTGAGAAAATCCGAACTGGTCTAAACGAAATTCTAAAAGGTCAGCTTTGAGCGATGCCTTTTTGACCTGTTCCCTAGCTTCGTTTAAGGAAGGGCCGCTAATGATGATGCACACCATTGTTCCGACTGTTTCTTTGTGGGGTTTTAGTGTAGTTTCCATATTCCATAAACCGATAAACAAATTCTGAAGAACTAAATTATAAAATTTATTTTTAACAAATTCGATAATTAATCGCTACCCAAGAATTATTCAGATACTTGCTTGGGGACCGGAAGTTTTCGTTCATAATAAGACAAGCCCCGATTTTCAATAAGAGCTCCTCCTATACATATTTCGTCGTCATAAAAAACAATTGATTGCCGATTTGTAATAGCCCTTTGCGGAACGGCAAATTCTACAAAAATTATCTCTCCTTCAGATTTTGTAATCACACATTCCTGATCTGCCTGTCGATATCGAATTTTTGCCTTGCAACGAAAGGGAAATGAAGGGGGACCTAAAATCCAGTCGCATTGTGTCGCTGTCAAACTGTCTGCATACATGGCAGGATGTCTCACACCCTGTTCTATGTAGACAATATTTTTAGGGATATCTTTTGCCACCACAAACCAAGCCTCGCCCGGTCCGCCGATTGCCAATCCTTTTCTTTGTCCGATAGTATAGTATGCGACGCCGTCGTGTTTACCTACAACATTTCCCGTTAACGTTTCGAAATTTCCCGGTTTTTTCTCGAGATAGTTTCCTAAAAAATCTTTAAAGTCTCTTTTGCCGATGAAACAAATGCCGGTGCTGTCCTTCTTTTTGGCTGTGGCCAGACCGAATTCCCGAGCTATTTCTCTCACCTCTTTTTTTTCTAATTCACCTACCGGAAAAAGTACTTTCTCCAACACCTTTCCGTTGATTGCATACAAAAAGTAGCTTTGGTCTTTAGAAGGATCTTTTCCCTTCAATAATTGCACTCCTTCGGGTGAGGAGCGTCGTCTCACATAATGCCCGGTTGCCAGGAAATCCGCTCCGAATTCGAACGCTTTATCCATTAACGCTTTAAATTTGATTTCCTTATTACAAAGGATATCAGGATTAGGTGTATGACCGGCAGCATATTCTTTTAAAAACGAAGCAAATACATTTTCGCGATATTCTTTTACAAAATTGACGGAATAGTAAGGTATATCAATTTGTCCGCACACACGTATGACATCTTCATAGTCATCAGCCCCGGGACAGTCCTCTCCCTCTTCCCAGTTTTTCATGTACATTCCGACGACATTATAGCCCTGCTGCTTCAGAAGTAAGGCGGCAACGGAAGAATCAACCCCTCCTGACATGGCCACAACAACGGTCTTATTAGAATTCGGAGACATGTTCTCCCTCGGATTTAGCCACTAAAACCGCGCAACAGGTATGTCCTAACACATTAATTCCCGTACGAAACATATCCAAAATCCTCTCCACCGCCATGATCATCACAATTCCGTCTGCCGGCAGACCGATAGTTTGTAGAATCATGATAATCGCGGCAATAGAAGCGGAGGGAATCCCCGCCATGCCGATAGAGGTTAATAATGCCAAAAGGGCAATCAAAAACTGCATTCCCCATCCCGGTTGCAGTCCGTATACCTGACAGATAAAAAACACAGACACACAACTGTAAAGTGCTGTACCTGAAAGGTTTAAAGAAATTGCCAACGGAACGGTAAAACTACAAATCCTATTGGAGACTCCGGCTCGTCTCTCCACACAATCAATGGTGACAGGCAACGCCGCCGCGGATGAACTTGTAGAAAAAGCGGTGAAAAGGGCCGGACTTACAGCTTTGTAATGTTTCAAAGGATTGATTCCCCCCATCAATTTCAGGAGAAGGGGAAGGACAATAAAACAATAGATACCGAAGGCACAAAAGACCGTCACGAAAAAAAAGGCAATGGGTTTCAATGCAGAAAATCCGGTGGTAGCCACCACCTTCGCGACCAATCCGAATACCCCCAAAGGCAAAGCTTTCATGACGAGGTGAGTCATGCACATCATTACCTCAAAAATCCCTTTCCAAAATCCAAGCAATGCTTTTCCTGCTTCGGCATCAATTTTAGGAATAAAAAATCCGAATAAAAGACTAAATAAAATGAGTCCCAGCATCTGTCCCTGTGATGCCACAGCCAAAATATTGGAGGGGACAAGTTTTAAAAAAATCTGTCTTATCGTATCAAATACATCGCCCTGATTTTTTTGTATCTCCTGCAACGCCTCTGTTCCGGACACCATGGCGGAATTGGGAATATGTTCTTTTATTCCGGGTTCCAATAACACCGAAACAAACCAGGCACACATGACAGCCAGAGCAGAGGTGAGGAAATAAAGGGAAAAAGTTTTGAGTCCTAACGACCCGAAGGAGTGTTCACAGGCAATTCTCGCTGTCCCCGTAATGATAGAAGCTGCAACCAAAGGAACAACTACAAGGGTCAGTGCGTTTAGAAAAAGCTGTCCGATCAGACTGTAAATTTCAAGATACGGAACTCCGAAAACGGTACCGGTTTGTCCCGTGAGTAAGCCTGCAATGCCGGCAAGGATCATTGCTATAAAAACATAAAGGAGAGTGTTATTTTTCATAAATGACCGGGTGAAGATTCTTTTTTTAAAATACTACCGGATTTTATACTTTATTTCCAGCGCTCTGTCGAGGCTGCCGGGAAATACAAAGCCGGAAGGATTAGGATCCGGAACTGCAATTAAAAAAATCTCTATTACAACCTACATATGTTTCTTCACAATATCGAAGAGAAGCTTCGGAAACCGGGATGTTTTTTTGTAGAAAGTCATCCAAATTTTTCCAACAAATTTTTGTAAGAATTTCTTCATTTTCTCCTAAAATTTCTCTCCATAAATCGAGCACTTTAGAGTAGCAAAAAGAGTCTTCATATCCGGGAAAATACAGTTCTTCCGGTAATTTTCGGTATTGAAGAGGAACATCGTATCCGTAAAAAAAGTCCGCACCTAAAACGAGAGAATTTTCGGCTCCGAGATCTAAAAAATGTTCCAATTGTCTGTTAAAAGCTGAGACGTCGGGTCCCACAAATTGTCTTACAAAATTGAAGCCAACGATCCCTTTTCGAGAAATAATTTCTTTAATCAATTCATCGGGTAAATTTCTTGGGACATTCGCAACGGTTCGCGTGTTGGAATGACTTGCGAGTATAGGGATTTCTAAACTATTTTTATTCAATTCTTCGATAATGTCGTAAGCCAATCGATCTGAAGCGTGACTTAAGTCTATAGCAATTTTTTTATCGGCCATAAACCGGAGAAGTTCTGATCCGTCCGGAGTAATCCCCTCATTTCCGTGAGCTCCGCCGCCGAAACGGTTGTTCGTGTTCCAAGTTAAGCTGAGATAAAAAATCTTTCCGATTTCCTTTTCAAAACGATCGAGCAAAGCAAATCCTGAATCGAGATCGCTCTCTTCTTCAAAAAATGAAGAGGCATTCTCTACCGCTGCAATAACGGATATTTTCGAAGTATCTTTCAAAGATTTTGTCGGAGAGTACGGAGTAAAAAATCGAGTATATAATTCACATAATTCTTTGAAACAGGCAACCTGAGAAAGGCCGGAGATGACAGATCCGGGTTCTGTAGGTGTATAGATTGCCATTGTTTGAAATTTTACATTTCCCCCGATCAATTGAGGAATAGAGCAGCGAGCGGCCCTGTCAAAAGGAGTTCTTAACCGGTCTCCCGCAAGATAGGCTAAAAGATCGCAATGCATGTCTGCTATGGGTATACGATTCATAGATTTCCTTAAAAATTAGTTTACAAAACTCAAGTCTGATAAATCAAAGCACAAACAATTACTTGTGAAATAAAAAGAGTTATCACACAATCTTTGGTATACAATACTATTTTAAAAGGTAGACTTACAATGAAAAACATCCTCTCTTCATTTATTTTTTTTATTTTACGAATAGCTTTTTGGTTTCGTTACCGGATTATTTTCAAAGGTACAGAGAATCTCAATAAAAAAACACTTTCCCAACCGGGAGGAACCCTTTTTCTTCCTAATCACCCCGCTGTTTTTATTGATCCTTCCGTAGTGAGCATGGGAATCCCTAAACATTATCCTATTCGTCCTCTCATTGTTGAATACCTCTATTACGCTCCTGTCATACACCCTCTAATGAAAATGATGAATGCTTTACCCATTCCCAATTTTGATGTATCCAGCAATACAATGAAAAAAAAGAAAAATGAAGAGGTGGTGGGTCAGGTTATTGAAGGATTGAAAAAGCGGGAAAATTTCCTTATCTATCCCGCAGGACATCTAAAAGACGGCAATAAAGAAATTATCGGTGGAGCATCAGCTGTATATCGTATTGTCATGGAATCACCGGAGGCAAATATTGTCCTGGTACGCATTAAAGGGCTATACGGCAGCAGTTTTTCCCGCTATTTTGAAGGAAAGACTCCCAAACTTTTTCCCGTTCTCTTTACCGGAATCAAACATGTTTTTAAAAATCTCCTGTTTTTCAGTCCGCGAAGAACCATTACAGTAGAATATTTTCCCGCACCGAAAAGCCTTCCCAGAGAAAAAGTTTCCCGACTGGAATTCAATCGATATCTGGAAAATTGGTACAACCAACCTGACGGACTCTCCGAAACGGAAAGTATGTATCCCGGCGACTCTACCGTTCTTGTTTCTTATAGTCGATGGAGCAAAGTGTATCCCCAAAAAACAGCTAAGGAAAGATCGGAAGAAGATTTTGATATCGATTCCGTTCCGGAAGGAATCAAAAGCAAAGTCACCGAAAAAATAGCGGAGATGGTAAAGAAAAATCCTACGGAAATAACTCCTAAGATGAATCTGGCGAGCGATGTCGGTCTAGATTCGCTGGATACAGCGGAACTCTCCGCTTTCTTACATGAAGAATTCGATGTGGAGCGTGTTCCCGTAAAAGAATTGACTACCGTCGGCAGAACCATGGGCATCGCCGCAAAAAAAATTACCTGGGAAGAAATCATCGAAGAAGCCCCTGTCGATCTAAAAAAATGGCAGGAAAAAAGATCGCATAGTAAATTAGCATTGGCTCCCGGAGAGACCCTTGCGGAAGTTTTTTTACACAACTGTAAACGATTTGCAGGATGCTCTGCCTGTGCGGATAATACAACGGGTCTCCTTACTTACTCACAATTATCCGTTCGCGTTATCCTTCTTGCCGAATACATCAAAACTCTTCCGGGTGAATATGTAGGAATCTTTTTACCTTCAGCAATTGCCGCTTATACCACCATATTGGCTTGTCAGCTTGCAGGAAAAATTCCTCTCCCCATCAATTGGACGGTAGGACCAAAACACCTGAAATCGGTCGTGGAATTGTCTAATGTGCAGGCAATTCTTAGCTCCTGGGCATTTTTAGACCGACTGGAAAACGTAGACTTAAGTGAAATTGAAGACAAAATTATTATGCTGGAAGATGTCCGGAGAGATTTCGGAGTAGTTAAAAAGCTCAAAGCTCTTTTCCTCTCCAAACTTCCGGTGAAATCCATTTTACGCCACTTTAAGTCTGATAAAAAAACAGGAGACGACATAGCTGTTCTCCTCTTTACCTCCGGAACCGAAAGTCTGCCTAAAGGAGTTCCCCTTTCAAACAAAAATATTCTCACCAATTTAAAAGGGGGATTCGAAGCGCTGACTCTCTACGAAGATGATATTATCTATGGAATATTGCCTCCGTTTCACTCTTTCGGATTCAGCGTAAGCGGACTTTCAGGTCTTCTATCCGGAATGAGAGTGGTCTTTTATCCGAATCCTAATGACGGACCGAATTTGGCTGCCGGAATAAAAAAATGGGGAATCACCTTATTTTGCGGAGCCCCCACTTTCATCAAAAAAACTTTAAAATCGGCTACAACCGATCAACTAAAAACTATCCGGCTGACAGTATGCGGCGCAGAAAGGGCTTCTCAGGAAGTTTTTGATCTTCTGGAGCAACACGGGATACGGAATACATACACGGAAGG
This sequence comes from Chlamydiota bacterium, assembly GCA_013288845.1. Lineage (GTDB taxonomy): Bacteria > Chlamydiota > Chlamydiia > Chlamydiales > Criblamydiaceae > JABDBB01. Next base: position 33,875 of record JABDBB010000011.1, read on the forward strand.
ATACGGAATCACCGAATGCGGTCCCATTATAGCTGCACACCACACAGGAAAGCCGCAGATCGGCGTGGGACTCCCTCTGTACAATGTGGAGCTGATGATCATCAATCCGGAAACCGAAGAGCCGATGGCTACAGGCGAGAGAGGAA
>JABDBB010000012.1 GCA_013288845.1 Chlamydiota bacterium
ACGCTGCGCGAGTTTAAATCTTGGTTGGAAGAGCCGGCTCCCCTTTTTTTAAAGAAAAGGGCCTGAATTTTTATTTACGGCCAAAATTTTTGTTCGAGGATTTTGATAAGGAATAGAATGTCCGTGTCCGTATGGTGTATGAGGATCTTTTTGTTTTCCCTGTAGAAAAGGTGCGAAATTTATTCCGACTTGGTGAGCTATCCATTGCATCTTAAAAAAGTCAATGATTCCCGCTCCCCAAACTTTTCTTGTCTCTTTTCTGTCATTAATATCGGCACTCCCTATTTTCCCCAAAAGTTCCCGGTCAATATAGGTGATAGAGGTACCTCCCAAATATGTGGGTTGCCATATTTTTATTTGATCCTTAAGTTCGAGAGTATACGCTTTTTTCCCGGAATTCAATAGTCGTCTATGCGATTTTTTTATCGATTTTTTTACTTCCCGAAGTAGAACATTGCCGGAGATATTAAGCTTTTTTTTCTTAGAATATTTCGTATAAATATTCTTAAAATTTGTTTTCAACACTTCCAAATCTTCTTTTTCAATGCATTTTTTACCGAATATATTTTTTGTTAAATCCTCATAATTTTGAAGTTGAAGAAGAAAAATATGCATTCTAGGATAAGATTTCACTAGTTGTTTGTGAGATTTATCTATCGATTTTTTTATTTTTCGAAGCAATCTATTACCGGAGATCGTAAGCTTTTTTTTCTTAGAATAAATCGTATAGATTATTGGAAAACTTGTTTTAATTTTTTCCAAGTCCTCTTTTTCAATCACTTTTTTGTCGGTCAATGCGGTTATGAGATGATCATATTCCTTTTGTTGCCGACTCAATTCCTGCATTTTCGGATGTATTTGAAGATTGAGAATGAAATTTGCTACAATAGAAAAATTCACACGGAATTTTTTATTTTCAATATCGTCAAGGAGATTTTTATTGATATTCAATAAAAGTCGTTTCTCGACTTTAGTCGTTTCAAATCGTGTAGCATGTTTAAAATTGATATCGATCGCTTCAGGTTCAAGCGTTCTTTTAGAGTTTCTTTTTAAAAGGGTGTTTACTTGTAAAAAACCTTCTATTTTTTCTTTGATAAAAGAAAGCAGAATTTTTTTCCCGGCTTCGGATTCCATTAACAGAGAAGGATTGATCGGTTTTGTCTCTTTTTCATCAGCGGCAAACAGGGTTTTCACCTCTTCTTGAATGCCCGGATGATTTGTTAAGAAGAGCGCAAAATGTTCTGTAAAATCGGAAGAAGACATAAATTTATCTTCCTTAATCAATGCTTCCGTAATATATAAAAGATGTTCGTTAATCTCTTTATTATATCCTCCCAAATGTGCCGGAGCTCCCATCGGAACAAAATCTCCGAAATCATGGGAATAGCGAATGTCAATTTTACTTTTCATCTCTTCCATAAGCTCGCTATGAATAAGAAGCTTTTCGTATAAATCGATATTGTCTTCTGTATTCATTCCGGGATCATCACTCGGACGCACTTTTAAGGTAGCGCCGGGTAAAGGCATTCTATCGTTGCCTACAGTCATGTAATAGGCTTGGACCTGTATAATTGATCCTCCCAAACTGTGACCGGAAAGGGTCAAATTCCTCGCTATTCTATCTTTACCGAAATTTAAAATGCGGGCTATGACCTCGTCACAACTTTCGGGAATTTTGGGAGAGTCCTCTTTTATTTTTTTTTCTATCGGATTGACAGCTCTTGTTTTTTTACTCTCGGGATTTTCTTTGATCCGGATAGAATACTTTCTGATTTTTTCTTCAGCTTCTTTAAGCAGGTCGAAATTTTTATTCTCAGGGTAGTGATCTATTAAAGTAAAAGCCTCTGAAATCTGTTCCGGAAGATGTTGCTTCAAAATTACCTCGGAACCGAGTGATTCTTCGGAATATTCTAAAATATGCTCTTTAATTTCCTTTAAAAGAATTTGGGATCCGGCGATGAGTTCTGTTTTTCCGGGATGTTTGCTTAATACAGTTTCAATAAAATCAGTGATAGTTTTCGCATCTTGTATCTCTTCCTCGATGCGTTTAATTTTTTCTTCCGGAGTTTCTTTTGCAATAGATTGTTTGGAATAATTGCGAGCAAATTTAAAAAGAATTTTCTCATAAGCGGAAAGTTCTGTATTAGAAAATATTCGGGAAACCAATACTTTGACTTTCTGAGAGAAATTCTTACGTGTTGTTTCAAGCCACATAATATCACTAAAGAGAGAGTCGTTTTCTCTAATAATTCTATGAAGACTTTTTCTTCCGTATTTCCCGATGATATTTTCTTTAAAAAAGCTCTTGGATTTTGTCAACAGATTGTAGACTTTTTCGTGATCAGGCTTATCGGAGTCAATTTCCTTACGGGCACTTAGCTGATATCCTACCCAGAAAGGAATGGTATAATCCTTCCTTATTTTACTAAGTATCTCCTCAAGATCTTTTAATCCTTCGTATCCCGGGGCATTCCAAGGGTTTACATCATTTCTTACTGTCGCAAAACCGTTGTAAGCATACAGACTTGATGCTGTACTTCTTCCTGTGATATGTGTGTCAAGCGTATTGTCTTTTCCTACAGGATCCAACACATAGATTAAAAATCCGTGCGCACTTGCCACAGCACTATTGACACTATACCATCGTTTATTTCCTTTGGAATCAGTAGGACCGGGAAGAAGTGCTCCCTGACGATACCCCTCTTTAGGATGTTGTCGGAAAAGATGCTTTTTAGAAAAAATATGAGAGCATATTTCATTAAATCGATTCTCTTTCTCTTCTTGCGTCAGCTTTACATATTTTCCCGTATAATAATCATAGCGAAAATCAGTCTCCAACAAATCCATCCCCTGGAGCAATTCATGTAGATCTGTCCAAGGTTTGTAAAATCTTGTATCAGCCACAGTATATGCTGATCCTATGGTTCTTGTAATTTTTTTACCGGTATAAGCTCTTTCCCTTTCTTCTTTCTGAATCATAGCGGCTTCAATTAATCCGTTCATCTGCTTTGTTGAAAGATCCGCTTCAACTTCCCGAAGTTGATCGGAAAATTCTTGTAGCGTCATACCATAAAAAGAGGAAGTTCGATTGTCCGCAGGGATTTTTAAATGCTCTAAAGAATGAAACTCACGAAGCGTTGTTTGGTTTTTCATGTCGTCAGATTTAAAATCTATTTTTCTTTTTATTTGGTAAAGAAATTGTACTGCTCTATGAAAATCTTTGACTTTTGGTGTTTCACCGGAATAAATAGGAAATGAACTTAACAATTCCAGAAAGTCTTTCAATTCCTCTTCTGTTGAGAATAAGGCCTTTATTTTTGGCTTGGCAAAATACTTCTCAAGAGTTTTTTCTTCGTTTTTTATGCCGTCTAAATAAATCAATCTTTTGATTAATCCGGTCTTATACGTTAAATTTTCTTGGGGCATAATTTTCGAAACAAGAGTTTTCATGATACCGGAGGTAGGCTCTTCATTTCCGGATTCTTTTTTTACCCATCGCATAATGCGTTGTATTTCTTCCAACGAAAAAAGAGTTGATTTTTTTTCGAGAAGGAAAGTATGAAGAGACTTTGTATCCGATTCTGAAATGGATAAGGAGGCATAATGCATCTTCTGTATCATAGATGCAATGTCATCAGATTCCACATTACAGGCTAAAATATTAAAGCGATATACATGCTGAGGGGATAACTTAACTAACTCCGATAAATCATAACGGGCATTATGAGCCATGTATGTACATTTTTCCTGACCGTATTCGGCAAGCAAATGCTCTTTATATCTCGCGGCGGCTCTCGCGACACTTTCTACATGCTCATCTTTTAAATCATTTTTGTGAATCAAGGTAAGCGTTTCAATTTTAGTAACCTTGTCTTTATTCAAAATAAAGGTGTAGTCGGAAAAACCGCTGTCTTCCAAAACCTTGCCGTCATGTGTAACAAAATCCCGTTCCAGATATTTATAAGCATATGTTGCAATCTCAGTAAAAGGATCGACGAATTTTTTCGAATCGATACCGCGGGTATTTTTTTTAGAAAAATCTGAAATTACAGGTATATGAGGATCACTTTGGAAAATCGATTGCTCAGCCCGTTTCTTACGGAAAAGTCGTCGAATTTTTTCCGACAGAGAAAATTTTTCGGAAAGTTCCAATGTTTTAAAGGCTTGCTTATCGTACTTTTGCACTATCTGTACGATATTCAGACGCGACAGAAGTTGTGCTATCCTATGGAATAAGGTTTTTTTTCTTCCTCGGATAACCCATTTTGTCCCGGAATTTTTTCCGACCACCGTAATTTTTTTTAAATATTTCTTCGAAAGGGGTTTATTATCCTTGGCAGCTAATTTCCCGGCTTCGTCGATAATAAGCTGCATAATTTCTTCATATCTTTTTAACTGCATTTTATTTGGACTCGGCTTACCGGAAAATCGCTCGATAGGAAGAATCACCCGCATGGTTTTCGTAAATTGGATGATTTCTTTTTTCTTTAATAAAAGAGGGGAATGCGGAATTTTAAATTCAAAAGCATTGTCCGCACATCTGACAATTTTGTCGGATTTTTCCGGGGTAGGCGTTTTTACAGGGACAAACCCTGAGGTGCTTGGAGAAACGGTCGGGGAAGTAATAGCAGAACTATCAGTCATAATTTAATATATTCTATATTTATATTTTTCTTATATTATATGATGTTTTTATATATTCAATGTTAAGAGATGGTTTAATTATAATTAAATTATATTTAAAGTCGAGTAAAAACGAGATACCGGATCCCCGGTTGATCAATGCGAAGGTTTGCAAATAAATCAGGGTGCCCGGCACACTGATATTTGATGAACACTGAAAGGATTCTTGTGTTTTTTGATTAAATCACTAATTACCAATCAAGTGGGTATCGTATGTTTGATAAATTCACCAATCGAGCCAAACAGGTCATCAAACTGGCAAAAAAAGAAGCCCAGCGTCTTAATCATAATTATCTAGGCACAGAACATGTTCTCCTCGGACTCCTAAAATTAGGACAGGGAGTTGCCGTTAATGTATTAAGAAATCTTAATATTGATTTCGAAACGGTACGGGCAGAAGTAGAAAAACTTGTAGGATACGGACCGGAAATTCAGGTATATGGTGAACCTGCACTGACAGGTAAAGTAAAAAAAGTTTTTGAATTTTCCAACGAAGAAGCCGCTAATCTCAATCACAATTATGTAGGAACCGAACATCTCCTCCTCGGACTTCTCAGACAAGAAGACGGAGTCGCAGCTCAGGTCTTGGAAAATCTAAATGTGAACCTAAAAGAAGTGCGGAAAGAGGTCCTAAAAGAATTAGAGACTTTCAATCTGCAACTTCCCCCCATAGGCGGCCCTCCCCCCTCATCAGAACCGACTGTAGGACGCACAGGCCCCGGAGCCAAACCTTTTGAAAAACCTCCCGCAGCAGGTCAGTCAGTTATCGATAAAATGCCGGCCCTTCGCGCTTACGGTTATGACCTAACCGAAAAAGTAAGAGAAGGGGGAATGGATCCCGTTATCGGACGCAAAGATGAGGTCGAACGTCTCATCCTTATCCTATGCCGACGAAGAAAAAATAATCCGGTTCTTATCGGAGAAGCAGGAGTCGGAAAAACCGCTATCGTCGAAGGTCTCGCTCAAGCTATCGTCCGCGGCGAAGTTCCCGATAATCTCCGAAAGAAAAAACTGATCACCCTCGATCTCGCACTTATGATCGCAGGAACAAAATACCGGGGACAGTTTGAAGAACGTATAAAAGCGGTCATGGATGAAATCCGAAAACACGGAAATATCCTCCTTTTTATCGATGAACTACATACCATCGTAGGTGCCGGAGCGGCAGAAGGGGCAATCGATGCCTCCAATATTCTGAAACCTGCTCTCTCAAGAGGGGAAATTCAATGTATCGGCGCTACCACCGTAGATGAATTTAGAAAACATATCGAAAAAGATGCCGCACTCGAAAGAAGGTTCCAAAAAATACATGTCCAACCTTCTACCGTCGAAGATACAATAGAAATCCTTTCAGGACTAAAAGCTAAATACGAAGAACACCATAAATGTGTGTACACTCAAGCTGCTCTCAGAGCCGCCGCCATCCTGTCAGACAGATATATACACGGACGTTATCTGCCCGATAAAGCAATCGATCTCATCGATGAGGCCGGTGCTAAAATGCGGATTTCCGTCATGAATCAACCGCATGACATCAGCAAATATGAGCAGGATATCGAAAAAACAAAAAAAGCAAAGGAACTGGCGATCAGTAAACAGGAATATGAAAAAGCCGCCGCCCTTCGCGATAAAGAAAAAACTCTCCGTGAAGAACTGCAAAAACTTCATTCGGAATGGGAAGTAGATAAGCTGGAACAGGAAGTGATCGTCGATGAAGAGGATGTCGCTGCAGTTGTCGCAAAACAAACAGGGATTCCTATCAGCAGACTCACCGAAGGAGAAACGCAAAAAGTTCTCAAAATGGAAGAAATTCTCAGAGAAAATATCATCGGACAAGACGATGCAGTCGAAACTGTTTGTCGCGCCATACGAAGAAGTCGCGCCGATATTAAAGATCCGAACAGACCGATAGGGGCGTTCCTCTTTTTAGGACCCACAGGTGTCGGAAAAACCCTCTTGGCAAGACTCCTCGCTAAGCATCTTTTCGGAGGAGAAGATGCACTCATTCAGGTGGATATGAGTGAATACATGGAGAAATTCGCCGTCAGCAGAATGACAGGTTCCCCTCCGGGATACGTAGGTCATGAAGAGGGCGGTCAGCTTACCGAACAGGTGCGACAAAGACCTTATTCTGTAGTTTTATTCGACGAACTCGAAAAAGCTCACCCTGATGTCATGAACATCCTCCTGCAAATTCTGGAAGAAGGACGCCTCACGGATTCCTTTGGAAGAAAAATTGATTTCAGAAATACCGTCATCATCATGACCTCAAACTTAGGCGCTGAACTGATCAAAAAAAATAGTCAGGTCGGATTCGGAGTAACGGACGTAAGCGGATTGGATTACGATGTCATTAAAGAGAAGATTGAACATGCTGTTAAAAAACAGTTCAAACCGGAATTTCTAAACAGACTAAACGGTTTGGTCATTTTCCATCCTCTCAATAAAGAACAGCTTTTACGCGTGATCGATATTGAACTGAAAAAATTGATTCCGAGATTGGAAGAAAGAGATATCTACCTTGCTTTAGATGAGACGGCAAAAGAATTCCTGGTCGATAAGGGTTTTGAACCGGAAATGGGAGCAAGACCTATCAGAAGGACCATCGAAAGATATTTGGAAGATCCTTTAGCGGAAAAATTATTGAGCGATCCGAATAAAGGTAGAAAATGTATCGTCACCGTGAAAGACGGCGAAATACTGATTGTCGATGAAGATGTCTTCGATATCTATAAAGAGCCGAAACAGAAAAAGAAAAAAAACGGTAAAGCAACCGGAAAAGGTGAAGAGGAGCGATCCGAAGCAAAAGGCGGATAAACCTTTAGATGAAGATGTAATTGAACTCGCGCAGCGTTTGGAGTGCGGTGACTTGTCACCGCTTTGCCCTCGACTCGACTTGTCGAGGCGTTTTCTTACATACTTCCGGAATACTATTTATACAAGTTTCACTCCTCTTTTAAATACAAAACCTCTCTTAAACCGCATCGACAAGTCGATGCGAGGGCAAAGCGGTGACAAGTCACCGCACTCCAAACGCTGCGCGAATTAAAATCCTCTTATAATATAAACCAAAAAAAATGTCCGATTGAGGAATCGAATTCACGGCCTATTAAATTTCTTTCTATTATATCTCGGAAAAAATATAATAAAAATTTCTTGAATTCAGGTAACCGAAACTAATATGGAAGGAGTAAAATATGTCAGGATTAACAATTACAAGAGATGAATATTCTTTTTTTATAGACGTAGCACAAGCCTATGCAGCTATTCCCTATACTGCTCAAAGTTTTTCGGAATGTTTTTTGAATAATCAGGCGATAAAAGTTTATGTTTTTGTGAAGTCAAAGACAGAACTTTTATTCAATGATAAATTTTCTGTAGAGGTTAGCGGTGAAAACCCTGATCAAAGACAAGCATATTGTCATCAGATATTGGATGCACAAATCGTGAAATGGGAAAAAGCCGATGAAAACAATAAGTTATTGTCTTTTTTCCGTAATGAATATCTTTCTTTGCTTATTTTTGCGGTCGGTAAGTCGATTAACGGATGCTTTTCGAGATGCTTACCGGAAATAATATGTGTGAATGAATTCTATCGAAATATAGGCCCCGGTCCCGAGCTCTCCGGAGCTGTGAAGGCATTCAATAGAGGGAATCTTGAGGAAATACAAAGGATAGTCAAAGATAAATTATCCGGCTGTTTTTTATCGGAAGAGCAAATTCAGGAAGTGATCAAAGAGATCGACTAATTTAACTTCTGAGGTATACATATATGTTACAGTTTCTAATTAACCCTCTGAATTGGTGGAAACAAGACTGTTTTAACGCGGCGGTTGAGGAAGTAGTGAATCGTGCTCAAGTAGGATTGTATACTCATTTTCCCGATGATTCCGCCACAAAAATTTATTTTTTTGTTTTGGAAAATAAAAAAATCTTATGGGAAACTGAAGCTTATATTCAAAAAACGACTGCCGGACCGGGATTTAAAGCAAATAAAGAAATATGGGGAAAAGAAATAGAGGATCTTCCGGTTTCTTTGGGGTCTTATGTCTCATTTTTTATTCAGTCTGTACCTGCTAAACCTTCCGACCCCGAAAAATTGTGGCATGCACCGGCTGTTGAAGTTATTCGGTATCATTTCGGTTGTTCCCCGTTAGGATATGCCCAAACTATAGGAGGAGGTTTTTGGAAGATAGATGAATCGGAACAAATTAAAACAAGCATCCGAGGAAATTTAGCTTCTCGAGGTGTATCGGAAGAGCGGATACTCGAAATTATTCAGGATATTCAATAGATTTTATCTATAAAGAAGGAAATATGGCAATTCTGCCGGTTACACATCGCTATTATCCTCATTCGGAAAAATTCGGATTATTCTTAGGAACTGTTGCACATGCCGGTGAACTCTTTTCGGTTGCTTTTTCCGCAGAAATGAATACAAAAGTGTATTGTTTTATCATGAGCAATAAACAGCTTTTGTGGGAGCGTAATTTTTCCGTTGCCTTTACCGGCACTAATGCCCCGGAAAGACAACTTTCATTTAAAGAGGTATGGGACGGACAAAACCTTACTTGGCCGGAGAACGATGATTTATTTAAAAAATTCGGTGTCGGCATGCTTATTGTGGGAATTGCAAAGAAGCCGAACTCTAAAAATATTTGGAGAGTATCTGTTGTGCAAAGTTATCGAAATGAAAAGGTTGAATTTGCCGATGAAAGAGATTATCTTTGTAAAGGATTTAACGGAATGAAAATCGGAAGAGTGGTCCAAGATGCTTTAACTCCCTACTGCGTTCCTAAAACAAGGATAGCAGAGATTCTGAAGGAGAATTCTTAAGTTTTTAATAACTAGTGTTTTAGGTGTTTTATGCTGCCCAATCATCCTATGAGCTATTGGAGAAATTCACGCTCGAACTTTTTATTAGATCTCGTAATCGAACGGGCTGTAATAACCTTCCCCGACTCTTTTTTCGATGCTGAATCTGTAAGGGTGTATTTTTTTGTTATCGTAAATAAAGAGTGTTTATTTGAAGACAATTTTACACTTCAAAGACAAGAGGGAAAATTGCCGACGCATGAAGAGTTTAACGGAAGAAGAAACATGTGGAACCACGCAATAAGGAACCTTCCCTTTTCTTTTAGATCCAAAGTTTCCTGTTTTGTTCAGGCGATAGGCAGTAAACCTGAAATCTCTTCCAACAATTATTGGAAAACATGCTTAGTACAGGCCTCTTTAAAAAGACGTTGTTTGAGGCCTTCCGGAAATACCGCTATATTACCTCACTCATTTTTGGGTGATAGTGTAAATACAATAAAAATTGACACGAAAATATCTTTATTATCCCGTTGCATACCGGAAGAAAGAGTCGAAGAAATTATCAGGGAAATCCGGTAAATCTTCAAACTTGCTTTTTATCTCCGATTAAAGTATGAATCTTTAAAAATAGCCGGAGTCGGAGAGTTCCTTGATGAAGGAAAAAAAGTACAAAAAAAATATCATTGCCTTATCCTGTATACTTCTTTTTTTTTCAGGCTGCTCTGTCTACCATGTCCATAAATTTGATCGTCCTCCCGTAAAAGTTCCCGACAATTTTCTTCAGGGTGAAGGGGGATCGGGAAATATATCGCAATGGTGGAAAGAATTTAAACAACCGGCCCTCAATGAACTTGTCGAAATTGCTTTTCGGCAAAATTTTGATCTTAGACAGGCTTGGGATCGACTTGCACAGGCAAAAGCCGCTGCCTGCATTGTCAATTCCGAAATGTATCCCGAGATTAATCTGACGACTACCGCCGAATTCACTCACCAAATTAATCACAGAAACGATACCAATACTTCGTACATGGGCTATTTAGTGGCACCGACTCTCTCCTATGAGGTGGATTTATGGAGAAGGATCGATTCCAGAATCATGGCGGCAGACCTGAATTATTGCGCAACAAAAGAAGAGGTGGAAGCCACCGCTCTTTTTTTAAGCGGTGCCGTAACAAACAGTTGGTTCACCATTCAGGAACAAAAAGCTCTTCTTGATCTGATCAATTATCAGGTAGAGGTCAGTGAAACATTGCTCGAGTTGGTGGAATTGCGATTCAGCTTAGGACAATCTTCCGCTTTGGATGTCTATCAACAGAGATTACAACTGGAAGAAACCCGAATCACTGCAATTCCCGTGAAAGCCGCTCTACAAAATGCCTCTCATCAGCTCAGTATTCTTCTCGGATATCCTCCGACCGAATTTTGGTCTGCCGATTTACAATTCACCCAAATTGAATTGCCGCCGTTTCCTTACATGGGAACTCCTGCTGAGCTAATCCAAAGACGACCCGATCTCCGCGCCGCTCATTATAGAGTCGAGAGTGCCGATTTCGAAGTGGCGGCAGCCATCGCAGATATATATCCTAAACTGACACTTCCTACTCTTTATGAATTAAGAACGCGCGATATCGGACAGCTATTCCAGGAAGAATTGTTTAGAATCGCAACGCGATTTGTCACTCCCATTATTGACGGCTGTCGCCGAAGATGCGAAGTGAACAGGAGAAAAGCAATTCTGGCAGAACGCCTCGATAATTTTGCACAAAGATTTTTAGTTTCTTTACAGGAAGTGGAAGATGCTGTGGTGAATGAAGAGGCTGAACTGGAAGTTTTAGAGCAATTGGGAAAACAGGTGAAAATTGCAAGGCTGAATTTAGACGAAGCGCGTTTACGCTATGCGACGGGTCTGAATGATTATTTGACGGTGATTTCTGCTATACAGGCTGTACAACGTCTTGAAAGGCGTATGATTTTGGACAAAAGAATTTTATTAGTCAACCGCTCTACTCTATATCGCGCATTAGGATCCCCGGCATTGTTCGGATGTCCGGAAAGAACAGAGTCGGAGCCGGGAATTTTTACATGGAATGAAGGTGAAATAGGAGAGTTCAATGAAGAGTTTTAATCCTTCAAAAAATAGGAAATTTACAAGAATCACCGGTCTTTTTATCGCAGGCATCACCTTATTTTCCTCTTGCAACTCTTTTATCGATAAAGAAAAAAAATCCGAAAGGGAAAAACCGGCTCGCATCGAAACGATCACCTTAAAAAAAGAAACGCTGCAACTTCCTATCATCGCATACGGAAAAGTCCAACCTCATCGCAATCTCTCTGTTCTATCCGAAGTAAAAGGAAAGGTGATTGAACAGTCACCGGACTTAGATGCAGGGGGAATTCTGAAAGAAGGGGAAATCTTCTTAAAATTAGATCCGAGGGACTACGTTGTCGATGTCGAACAAAACAGAGCCAAAGTGGAAAAGGCCGAGTTTGAACTTGTCCAAGAGAAAGGGAAAAAACTGATCGCCGAAAAGGAATGGCAGCTACTCGATTCCTCTTTGAAACAAGGGGGACTGGGAAAAGATCTGGCTTTGCGGATTCCCCATTTAAGAGAAAAAGAAGCGGCTCTACATGCTGCGCAAAGCAGTTTAGAAAAGTCACTTGTCGATCTGAAGCGGACCATCTTCCGAGCTCCTTTCAATGCCTTGGTTTTGGAAGAATTTGTCGAAAAAGGGCAGCTGATTCTCCCCCACACCAAAATTGCCACGCTTGTCTCTATAGATGAATTTCGCATCAAAGTAAGCATCCCTTTCAATCAATTAGCCTTTTTAAATCTACCGAAGGATAAAAGTCCGGGAATGCCGGTCTCTGTTATCCGTGAATTAGGTGACGGAAAGGAGCTAAAACGAGAGGGATCGATACTGCGTCTGTTGGGGGGAATGGATCCTAACGGTCGTCTTGTAGAGCTTCTGGTGGTGGTAAAGGATCCTCTTAATCTGGAAGAGGGGACAAAAGAGACAATGCCGCTCCTTTTGGGATCCGATGTGAAAATCGTGTTTGACGGACCGGAAACAAAGGGTGTCGCCAAAATTCCCGTAAAAGCTCTGCGGGAAGAAAATAAAATATGGATTAAATCGACAAAAGGAACGTTAGAGGTCCGCCCGGTAACAGTCGTGGCAGCCGATAAAAATACAGTATACATCACCGGCGATGCGGTAAAAGACGGAGAAGAGGTAATCACCTCTTCGCTTCCTGTTGCCGTAGAAGGAATGACCCTTAATTAGTTTCCCATCTTCTTTCTAAGCTGCAGAAATGCTTGAATAGCGCGAAGAAATGCGTGGGTGAAAAAATCTCCCATTCTAACTTCATCTATACCGTAATCAAAGGGGGGAATTTTATACCCCATAAGAAAATGATAGAGAAAACACATCATAGTAATACGTGCATGAAAACGTCCCATACATTCATTTTTTCCCACGCTAAAAGGGCTGAATCGTTTAATATTTTCTGCATTTTCAAAACGGGAAGGATCGAATACTGAAGGATTTTCCCAATTTGCCTCATCGCGATTTGCGAGGAAATTTGTAAGATAAATGGTTGTACCGGCAGGAATTATCAGGTCGTCAATTATGATAGGAGTGACTGTTTTTCTTCCTTGTATAGGAATCGGGGAATGGATACGCATTACTTCGAGAAGAAAATGTTTTAATTCTTCACATTTAAAAAGTTTATCGACAATTTGTTTCCGATAAGCTTCTGCCGATTGATCCGACAACTCTTCTTCATTGAATTCCGGAATATCTAAAGCTACAAGAGCCTGGTATAATTTTTCTTGGTATTCAGGATTTTTTTGTAATTCATATATGGCACTAATCAGAGTACTTTTTGTCGTCCCCGATCCCACGACAAGCACGGTTTTGATCATCGAAGCGATCTGTTCGTCACTAAAATTATCGCGCTTCATGGTACAGGCAAAGCCGTTATTTTGTTTTTCCGGATATTGAATTTGTTTTACAACCTGATCGAAAGTTTGCATACATTTTGTTTTTTCATGATCAAGGCAACCCGGTACAAAATGACGTACGTGTCCCAACATACCTTCACTGATAAATTGTTCTAATTTTCCAATGACAGATGTTATTTTGGAATCGGAAAAGGTATTTTCACTTTCGAACACAATATTTGAGGAGATGCCCAGCGTAAAACAAGGAAGAATTTCTGTCATATTGAAAAGAGTGTTTCCATCTGCCAAAGAAAACTCTTTTTTCACAAAGTTTTTTGCAAAAGTAAAATATTTCAAGGCATTTTGATTTATAATATTCGCTCCGAACCGGGTCTTCATAGCGTATTGTTTTATTTTATCATGTTCTGCTTCAGTGATTTCAGTAAGGGGATTTTTGTCTCCGATAACATGGGCAAGAGCGTCGAATTCGGATCCTCCTGTCATGATTTCAGAATAGCGTGCTATTTTCAATATTTTTTCTATTTTCGAAGGATCAGTAACTACACGTAATTTGATTTTATGGCCGACGGGAAATTCTTTTTCCGGGAAAAACCGGTCTATGCCGGGCTCGATTCTCATCTGTTCTCGGAAACATTCGGCACTTCCAAACAAAAGATAATAGAGGGTATTTCTACCCCAATCGGTAGTCTTAGAGGTAAGTTCGGTAACCTTATGGGCGTATGGACATCCTGAAACTAATTGAGAGATACCGGCAGCAATGCCGGAGGATCCGGGTTCTTGAGAGTTATAAACCATACACACACTCCTTCAATATATTTCTTAACATAGTGGTACGTACGAAATATATATTCAAGAAAAAATGTGTATAAAGAAAAATGCTTTAGTAATGCCTTAGACGGGAGGGAAAAATCTTATTTTCCCGTTATTTGAAAAATCTTACGATTCCTTCAATAATAAAACCGGCATTACTTCCGCTACCCGGTGCACTTTTCGGTTTTGTCAGCTCGCTGATCCAATCAATGACAGCAACGGTGATGTCTACAAAAAATGCATATATTTTTTCAGCCCAACCAACCAATCTTTCGAATGCATCAGGGAAAAAATGAGCGATGGCATAAAATAATACACCAAAAAAGATGAAGTTAAAAATAAAGCGGATCAACTTGACCTCCGGAGTAATCGACCTCTATTTTCTTCATTCTACCGGATCCCGTTTTTTTAAGAACATTTTTATTTTTTTGATCGGATAAAGTTAATACAGTTTATTGAAATTTTTATTTAAATCGATGAATTATAGTTTTTTATGATAAAATTTTCTTTTTTTAGGAGTTTTTATAAAAAAAATAAATTCGATTTTTTTTCAGAACTGAATTTTTTAAGTGTTTTACACTTAATATGTTGTGTATATCGCTGAAGGCAGGCCTCTATACCGGGGTTCTATCGTCCCTAAAAAACCGGCAATGAATTATAATAAAAGAAAAGGAACGGCATAATGTGTAGATTTTTAGCTTATAAAGGGAAAAGAGTCCTTCTTGCCGATATATTGACTCGGCCCTGTCACTCGCTGATCAAACAAAGCTACCGTGCAAAAATGCGGGAAGAACCGCTCAACGGCGACGGCTTCGGTTTAGGGTGGTATGATCCCGTATTTGATCCTTTTCCCGGATTATACACAAGTCTTACCCCTGCCTGGGCAGACCGCAATTTATACAGAATTGCAGAGAAATTGAGCTCTCCCTGCATTTTTGCCCATATTCGAGCCGCGACTCCGGGAATGCTCGTCAGTAATGTCAATTGCCACCCCTTTAAATACGGCCCTTTCCTTTGGATGCATAACGGATATATCGGAGAGTTTTCAAAAATTAAACGTCTGCTCAGAAATTCACTAAAAGATCCTTTCTATCATATGATTGAAGGAACTACCGATTCCGAACATGCCTTTGCCGTTTTTTTAAATGAACTGCCTGAAGGCCGTGAGCGATACACCGCTTCGGAGCTGACACAGGCCATGACAGCCACTATTCTTCGTTTAAATCAATGGGCTAAAGATGCGGGTATTAAAGAGGGGTCGAATTTTAATTTTGCAGTGACCGACGGAGAAAATATGGTAGTCACCCGATACGCCACTCCGATAGAAAAAACTCCCGAAAGTTTATACTATACTTACGGTTCCGATTTTTCCTGCACGGGAGATACCTGTCGCATGGAAAATCCTTTGAAAAATAAATCTTCCATTATCATTTCTTCCGAACCTGTTACCGAAGAACATGACAATTGGATCGAAATTCCTTCCGGGACTCTTCTGGAGGTCAATGAGAAAAATGATCTTCGCATGATCAATATCCGGGAAGAGCTCTAAGAGGCGTTTAACACGCGCAGCGTTTGGAGTGCGGTGACTTGTCACCGCTTTGCCCTCGACTCGACTTGTCGAGGCGTTTTTAAAAATTTAAAGACTAATATGTAAACGAATTTCTGAATATCTATAAACACAAAACATCTCTTAAAACGCATCGACAAGTCGATGCGAGGGCAAAGCGGTGACGAGTCACCGCACTCCAAACGCTGCGCGCCCTCAGTTCTTCTTATTTTCCAATTCTTCTTATTGTGCTGATTCAAAAACTTTCAGATAAAAAAGACGCTCTTCTCTTAAAGACTCTTCAATGTTTTCCGCTTTCCTGAATCCGTGTCCTTCCCCTTCATACAGAAAGAGTTGTGTTTCAATGCCCCGGTCTTTTAGCGCATTGTACATTTTTTCAGCCTGATTGGGAGGAACTACTTTATCTTCCATCCCCTGAAAAAAAATGACAGGTCGATTTAATTTATCAGCGGAATTAACGGGAGAGCGCAATACATACAATTCTTTCGCTTCAGGATAGGGTCCTATGAGTCTTTCGAAATATTTAGCTTCAAATTTATGAGTATCCTGCAGCAACAATTCCAAATCACTTACTCCAAAAAAACTTGCGCCGGTAGTAAATACATTTCCTGTAATAAGGGCATTTAAAACGGTGAATCCGCCCGCACTTCCCCCTGTGATCGCGATTTTTTTTGGGTCAACCAATCCTTTTTTAACCAGAAAAAGGGCTCCTGATTCCACATCTTCTGTATCGGTGATTCCCCAATTGCCTTCTAAAAGCTTCCGATATTCTCTTCCGTAGCCCGTGCTTCCTCTGTAATCGACATCTAGAATTGCAAAACCACGGTTTGTCCAATATTGGTAAGACAAACTAAAAACATTTTTTGTGCTTGCTGTGGGACCTCCATGTACTTTTACAATCAGGGGAGGAAGAGAATTTTGTAATCCTTTATAGGCTTTATTTTTGGGAGGGTAGTAATAGCCGTGTGCAATACCGCCCGGGCAGGGGAATGTAAGATGTTGTCCGATGCTGATTTCTTCCGGATCACTGAAAAAAGAGGTGTTCTCCACCAAAATTGTTTTTTTGTTATCGGAAAAATCGACTTTACAAAGTTTTGTGCCGGATAAAGGGTTGCATTCAAGAAAAGATACAAAAGAATCATTGGATCGAATTTGCCCGAAACAGGTGCCGCTTAAAGGAAATTCTGTCCCTTTTTTTGTCTCGGGATCAATTTCCAGCATCTTTTCTATCCCGTTTTTTACATAAGCTGCGATAATTTTGTCGCCTTTAAAATCAAAACGGGACTGACCTAAATTCCAAAGGGGGTAGCCGAATTCTCCGTGAACAGGATAAATATTTTCTTCGATAGAATCCTGATATCGATAAATATTCCACCATCCCGATTTGTCAGAAATATAATATAAAATCCCTTCTGAAGACCATTTAGGAGAAATAACGGAACTTCTTCCGTTATCCGCGATTTTTTGCGTTTTTGTTATTCCGCCTGCCAAAAGTGTTCCGACCCATAATTCTGTATGATCCCACGGCATATCAGGATGATTCCAGGATATCCATGCCAATTCTTTTGTATTTTCATTGTAAGTCGGTGAAGCATAAAAATCTGATCCGCACACAATTTTGGTATAGGTTCCTGATTCCGGTTTTATGAGTACAATACAATTTTCTATAGACCCCTCTCCATGAAGTTCGGCAACGGCAAAAATTCCTGCGGAGGTAATCACAGGTTCTGCAAATCGTAAATTTTTTTCCGAAATAACCGGAGTGATGGTTCCCTCGGGAGAGCAAAAGTAGAGAGCCTGGTCCGGTGCATTAATAAAATAAAGATTATCAGTTTTTACAGCGAAAGGGATACCGCCGTATTCATGTACGCGGGATAGAGCACTGTATTCTTTAGGAAGCAGATCGGTCATTTTTCCCGACAGGTCACATTTTATGATGGTGCAACGCCCTCCTTCGGAAGGGCGGGACTCTGTCCAATAGATATTTTCGCCGTCAAGGGCTGTATATCCGAATCCTTTATAATTTTGGATAAGCGATTTTTCGGTGATGGGAGAAGGCCAATAACCGTAAGGGGATTCGGTTTGATTTGCATTCGCTTCTATACTTGAAGAGGCGGCTATAGAAACAAAAGAGAAAAAAAATAAGGTAAAACGATACATAAAATCTCTTCCCGGTAAGAGGTGTAAAAAAAAGATTCTACCGGATTTAAGATTTATAAACAAATTGTTACTTATCAGATAATATGGTACTGTATTTAGAATTCGCGCAGCATAAGAGGAGCTTACTACGCGCAGCGTTTGGAGTGCGGTGACTTGTCACCGCTTTGCCCTCGACTCGACTTGTCGGAGCGCTGTAAGCGATGTTTTTGTATTTATAGATTTTCAAAAATTTGTTAAAAAAAAGTCTGTAATTTTTTAAAAGCGCCTCGACAAGTCGAGTCGAGGGCAAAGCGGTGACAAGTCACCGCACTCCAAACGCTGCGCGTGTTAAACGCTTCCTACATAAAAGGAACCTATCTATGCAAGAAATACACCTTATTTGCGCTGCCGACATTCATTTAGGAAGACATGTAGGGCGTTCAGGAGAAAAATCTTTTGTCATTCATACCTGGGAAAGGCTGATAGAAACCTGCCTCACAACTACACCAAAAATAGATGCGTTGTTATTGGCCGGTGATATACTGGATAGCAACGGTTTATTTATTGAAATGTCCGGCTTGATTAAAAAAGGGATCAGGCGCCTTATTGAACGGGGAATAGAGGTGATTGCGATAGCGGGAAATCACGACGCTAAAATTCTCGAACGCATTCATGCCTCCATGAATCTTCCCGGATTTTCCCTTCTCGGATCTAAAGGGGAGTGGGAAAGGCGTACCTGTACTTTCGGAAATAGGGTTCTTCATATTGACGGACTGTCTTTTACCTCTTCGTTTATGCAGGAAAATCCTTTTTCGCATTATAAATTAGAAAATGTTTCTGATGAGGAAATTTTAATAGGACTTCTCCATTGTGATTGGGAGGTATCCGGGAGTAAGTATGCTCCCGTTAGGAAATCGGATTTCCTCTCAGGATCACACCGGGCTTGGTTTTTAGGTCATGTGCATATCCCTAGAGAATTATCGCAAAAACCACTCATCCGTTATTGCGGTTCTTTGCAGGGATTAGATAAAAGTGAATCCGGTTCCCGAGGGGCTTTGCACATCACCATAGATTCCGGAGGAAACATTGCCTCTAAAGAAATTCCTTTGGCGTATTTGTATTGGGATAAACTCGAAATAGATGTAACCGATTTACAATCAGACGATTGGGAAAGTGAGCTTTTGGAAAAAACGGATTCTGTCATAGCCGGAAAGATTCTCGGATCGGAACATTTGATTGAAGAGATCGGATTGCACCTTATTTTTACGGGAAGAACAAAATTTTTTAGGGAGCTACGCCGCAATATCGGTAAATTTTTTGCAAGAGAGGGGGCGGCAATTGTCGTGCAGGAGCATCGAATTCCCTATTTTATTGAGTCCATAGACAACCAAACACGACCGGCTTACGATATTGAACGATTAAAAGAAGGAAATGATCCGGTGGCTATTCTGGCAAAGAAATTATGCGAATATAAAGAAAATCCTTTATTGCCCGAGTACCTTCAAGAATATATGGAGACTGAATTTCGGAATGATTCTTCTTTTAGACAATGTGAATCGGCTTTTCCTTCTAAAGAAGAATATTGTGAATTATTTTTAAGTCGCGGATATGAATTATTGGATGAATTACTTGCTCAAAAACAGATGTAAACATGAAAATAAAAAAAATAACTTTTCATAAACTCCCCGGTTTTAAACACGGTGGATTTACCCTTTCCTCCTTATCGCCCTCTTTAAATATTATTGCGGGTCCGAACGGATCGGGAAAAACGTCAATTTGTCTGGCTGTGCAAAAACTTTTATGGCCTGAGAAATATAAAAACTTCTCTCCGGCATCTGTCGAGAGTGAGTGGGAGTATCAACAACATTCGTTTTCTATGAGTTTGGAAGAGGGAAACAGGGTTGTGGGAAAGGAGGGGAATGAATATATCAATCTTCTTCCGGGTGAACATCTTTCTTCCTGTTTTAATATGACGTTGGACGAGATATTTACGGCAGATGACAGGGAATTTGCCCATAACATTTCCAAAGAAATTGCAGGTGGTTATGATATTTGCGAAGCAGAAAAGCAACTTTTTGTTGCTCCTAACATACGGCAGGCTCTTAAAGACCGGAATTCTGCAAAAGATCTATTCGATCAATATCTAAAAAAACAAAAATCTTTGGAAAAAGATAAAGAGTCTTTGCCGGATCTGGAAGAGGCGATACAAAAAACCGGTGAAGCGGTCAATCGTGTACAGACTTTAAAAAAAGTTATCGAGGCTAAATCATTATTATCAGACATCGAAGAATCCGAAATCAAGGTACAAAAATTTCCGGAACAAATTGTCTCTGCAAAAATTGATCCGACCGATTGGATAGAATACAAAAAATACGCCGAACAAGCTGAAGAAATTTCTTTAGACATCGAAAAACTTAAGCTCTTAATAAACGATCCGGCAAATGTATTCGGATCGGAAAATCCGGATCCGGTTTCCGATGACGAAATCGAAAGTGAATCAGAAAGAATTCGTAGAATCAGAAAATTACAGGATGATAAACTCTACAAAATTATGCCGGCTTACGAACAGGCACGTCTGGCCCTCGATAATCATGCCCGTTTTTTAGGAGTTCTTCAGCCGGATTCCATGAACAATTTTCACATAGAAAATCCGGATCTGATCCATATTGCCCTGGAAAAAACGGAAATTTCCGGAGTCAAAATAGAGGGGATTCGCGCGCAAATCAATGTATATTCGGATATACCGGATTCGACCGGCGAAAATAGTCATGCGGGTATCGAAATTTTAACCGAGCTGACCGGATTTCTCCGCTCCCGGCGTAGGGAAACTGCTTTATGTATCCTCGGAATTTTGTCGTCTGCAGCATATTTTTTTGCATTTCCTTTTTATCATCCGTTTATGCTCCTTTTATCGCTCCCTTTATTGTTCGTTTTTTTACAAACATCGGTCGATCTATATAAAATCCGGGAGCTGAAAAGAAGATATAGCAGATCTTCTTCCTCTTTGCCTGTCAATTGGAAATTTTCTTCTGTATTGCAACATCTTTTCGATTCTACAGAGATATATGCAAAAGAAATTCTTCAGAAGGAACAAAGTAAAGAAAAAAAACGGCTGCTAAAAATCCTGGAGGAAGAGGAAAAAGTATATCACGTTTATCTAAATGACCTGCTATCTCTTGGAAAAGACTGCGGAATGGAATTCCCTTCGATTTCCCGCTACCGTTTTGCCGGATATTTTAAAGAGCTTCACGAAGCACGTCTCGCTTTTAAAATTGCAGAAAATGAACTGGAACGTATTGAAAAACGATTTAATGAGGAAGATTTTCTTCGAAGAAAATTTATCTCCCGTTTCAATTTTTCCTTTTCTGATACCGATGAACCGGAAAAAATTCATGAGGCTCTTGTAAAAAAAATCCTGGGAATAAGAAAAATTCAAACGTCAATCCGAGAACTTGCCGCACTCGATAAAAAACTTTCCTGCTCTCAGGAAAAAGCAAAAGAGATCCTGACCAAAACAAACTGTGTAGAAAATCCGCGTCAATTACAACAATTTGTGTCACTGTTACCGGCCTATCGCGATCTTTGTCGTGTTTTGGAGGAACAAAAAAATCGTTTCGAAAATTTAAAAAGGGAATTAGGAGAAAATTCGGACCTCATCGAAAAGGATATCGATTTTTTACGCGAAGACTTAATAAAAGAAGAGGACCGGGCATCAGCCTACACAAAACTATGTGAAGACAGAGCTGTACTGAAAAATCGTCTACATGAAATGGAAACTTCCTTCGAAGGGCAAACTCGTTCTCTACACTATACCAACAAATGTGATGAGGTAAAAAAGGCAGCTCTTCGATTTGCAGGAAACTCTCTGACGGCTCTCTTGATTAAAGAGGTCGAAGAGGCATACGTCAATGACTCACGTCCCCAAATTTTACGACTCGCCGATGAGCGATTTCGCAGATTTACCAAAAATGCTTTTTCTCTCCGGACTCCTAAAAAAAATGATAGGGGATTATCGACTTTTGAAGCGATCCACAACGCGACAGGGGAATGTAGAGCCATCGATGCTTTATCCGGAGGGACAAGAATTCAACTTCTGATTGCTGTTCGCCTCGCATTTCAATCGGATAGCGAAAAAGTACATCCGACTCTGCCTTTATTTTTGGACGAAGTGTTGGCCAATTCGGATCCGGAAAGATTCAATGCTGTCTCCGAAGTGTTGGCAGAATTAGCCAACGAAGGGAAACAGATTTTTTATTTCACCTGCAATCCGGAAGAAATTCCTAAATGGAAAGAAAAAAGGCCGGACCTCTTTACTTTCGATCTGGCTGAAATACAAAAAGAAGAGGCTTTCATTAAATTCCCGCTATTGAATCGATCGGTCATTCCTAAAGCGATTCCCCGGCCCGAGAGCGAGTGCATGGTGTCCTATGCTCAGTTGCTTAAAATTCCGGCTTTGAACGTCAGCCGGCCGCTTGAAATGGCTTCAGTCTATTATTTATCCCATACCCCTGAATTGCTGTATCGCCTTCTTAATGCAGGTATTTCTGTCTACGGTGATTATATCTCCCTAAAACCGGACGATATACAAAAAAAATTCTCCGACGTTTTTTTCGACATGGAAAAGCGCAAAAAAATCCTGGAACGTTTTTATCAGATCAAAAATATCGGAAGGGGAACGCGGGTCCCGGCATCAGCCTTCGAAGAAAAATTTGTTCCTAAACACAGAGCGCATGAATTGCTGGTTCTCTCCCGAGAATTGGACGATGATGCAAAGAAAATTATGGAAGTCCTTGATTCTAAAAGTGATGCAAGAGTTAAGAGTCTGCAGAAAAGGACTGTCGAAGGAATCAGGAAGCACTTTATCGAATCGGGCTTTCTCGATGAAAGGCCTGCCCTCGACAACAAGGAAATCCGCAGGGAGCTCTTCCCTTATATATTAGATGAAACGGATCAAACCTTTCTCGATTGTCTCCTATTATCTCATGACGTTTTTGAGGTGTCCTCTATTTAAAACTTAGTTGTTTTCTAAGTTGCTTCTTTTAAACAATTTAATGTTTTAATTATTTTGTTTTTGATCTATCTCCTTCTAAAAGGGAATGTTAGAAAAAGTATGTACAAAATTGGGGTAAAATCTTATATCTCAGTTTATGCAAGCATCCCTTTTCGGACAAGTCCGACCGGGGAAAGCGAAGGGTTCTCCCTCCGCATGCGCAAAATTTGCCCTAAATTCTGTTAATAACAAGGAGAAATGTTATGGCACCACAAGATAAAAGAAACTTTTCAAATCAAAATGAAGGAACTAAATCTGTTCCGCAAGATAAAAACGCACGTACTCCACAACAAGGAAATCGTGAAGATGTGAAAAAAGGCGATCAACAACGCCAAGGTAAAAATCCTCAGCATTCATCTTCACAAGATTATAACCGTGAAGGACATAATCCTAAGAATCCTAACCAAAGATAATTTGGTTTTTCGATCACGTTCTGTGGTCTCGTAAAAAGAGAAAGAGTGTTCTTTCCGTATGGAAACGAATATCTCTTTCTCTGTTATTTAGTATATTTTTTTTCATAAACCGTAAAAAAGGAGAGTTTATTATGGTTACAAAAAACAAAAAAAGTTCATCTAAGAATTGTAAACAATCTTGTTCTACTTCAACACCTTGTTCATCTAAATCACCCGCAGCTCCTTCAAAAAGCAGCTCCTCTATGGGAAAAGGTACTTCTTCACGCTCAAAATAGATTGTCTTAAACATCTATCTATATTTTTTAGTTTATTTTGTTGTTTTTAATAATTTAATTAAAAAAAGAGGTGTTTTATGACAACGGATAAGAAAAATAATTCTTGTTCTTCAGATAAATCCTGCTCCGGGGATAAAAAAAATGTATCCCAAAATCCGGCGCAAAAACCTGTTCATCGCGACGTAAAATCAGGTAATCAATCTTGCTGCGGTGCCGATAAAAACCGATCCGGTGTTCATGACGAAGCCGGCGATAGAGATTACGACGACAGAGCAAGAGGATATCCTCACGATGTCGACGTAGAACGTCAGGAACGTTCCCAAAC
This sequence comes from Chlamydiota bacterium, assembly GCA_013288845.1. Classification (GTDB taxonomy): domain Bacteria; phylum Chlamydiota; class Chlamydiia; order Chlamydiales; family Criblamydiaceae; genus JABDBB01. Next base: position 24,039 of record JABDBB010000012.1, read on the forward strand.
CAATACACGCCCCTACATTGACGATATGGAAGAAAGCGAAAGGGAAGTGAACTGGGAACAAGGGAATAAAGACTTGGAAAATCAACCTCCAAGACGCAATCCTGAACGAACAGGTCGTGTATAATTTAATAATATAATATTTTTTTAGGAGCTTTATATGGAAAACCAAACTTTACAACAGCTTTTTGTTGATATCCTTAGAGATATGTACAGCTGTGAACGGCAATTAGTTACTTTCCTGCCGGAAGTAATCAATGCAGTTTCTTTAAAAGAACTGAAAGAAACTATCCAAAAACATCTGGTTGAAACTCAGAATCAGGTAAGAAGAATAGAGAAAATTTTCTCTATCATCGGTTGCAACGCTACAGAAAATACTTGTGAAGCTATGCAAGGAATGGTACAGGAAACTCGTGAATTAGTAAAAACTTTCACAAGATCTCCTGTTCTTGATGCCGCTATTATTGCTGCAGCTCAAAAAATTGAACATTATGAAATAGCGACTTACGGAACTCTAAAAAGTTTCGCTAAACAATTGGACTTCGAAAGCGAAGTTGTGGATCTTCTTCAGGATTCTTTGGACGAAGAAGGCGCTGCCGATAAAAAATTAACTAAAATCGCTGAAGGATCTTTCTTTTCAAGCGGTGTGAACAGAGAAGCTGCAACTTCACGCAGATAATTCCTTTCTCTGACCAAAACGGCAGGTTCTCTGCCGTTTTGGCTTTGTTTTTATGAGTCTTCGTCGTATCCACAATAGAACTTAGCCGTTTCTAAATTTTTTTCACAGCCTAACTGACCGAATTCATAAGCTTTGGCCAGTCGGATACGAGCCTCACCATTCTTATGTGCAGCTTGAGTGTAATATTCAAGAGCTTTTTTGTGATCTCTTTCACAGTCTAAATTACCGAATTCATATGCTTCGGCAAGTCGGACACAAGCCTCCTCATTATGATTCTCATCTGCAGCTTGAGTATAATATTCTAAAGATTTTTTGAGATCTATTGTACAACCTAATTCCCCCAATTCATATGCTCGGGCAAGTCGGAGTTGTGTATTCAAATCGCCTTGGTCTGCAGCCAGAGCATAATATTCAATAGATTTTTTGAGATCTATTTCACTAACTAAATCATCTCCGAATTCATATTCTTCGGCAAGTATGAGTTGTGCCTTCACGTTATGTTTAGTTGCAGCTAAAGTATAATGTTCAATGGCTTTTTGAGTATCTTGTTTCACTCTACGACCGGTTTTGTATAGCATGGCTAGTCGAAAGTTTCCACGTGAATCATAAGGATCTTTTGTAGCTTGAGTTACATATATCAAGGCTTTTTTATTGTGAGATTCATCCACAGGTAATAATTTTTCAAGCTTAAGTTGGGCTTCAACATTGTTTTGTTTGGCAGCTAAGGTGTAATATTTAATTTCTTCTGCGCTATTTGATAAACTATTATAGTATTTTGCAAGTGTTAATTGTGATTTTAGATGACCGGAGTTTGCTTTTGGAGTTAGGATCTCAATGATTTTTTTATCATAATCAGGGCGTTTTTCATCAGTACTTTTTAGATGCACAAACAGCTTCATGGCATCTATATTGCCCAAAGCCACCGCTTTTATCAAATATTCCATACTCTTATCCAATTGATCGCGATTAAGGTATCCAAGTATAAATAGGGCTTTCGAATCCTTCGTATCTTTTTTAGCAGCCTCGGTAAAGTATGCAATCGCTTGTGGGAGATATTTTTCCATTGTTTGTTCGTCTATTTGTACTTTATGGTCGTAGTTATGTAGACCGGTTAACCATATCAATGCTTTTCCATGATTTTGTTTGGCTGCCGCTTCAAGGTGTGTAAGAACTATTTTGATATTTGTTGGTAATCCGAGATTATTTATATGCAATTTTGCAAGTTGGTATTGCGCGTTCGCATCATTGTTTTTCGCAGCTTTTGTGTAGTACGCAATTGCGGAGCCAAGATCTTTTTTTACTCCGTCTCCTTTCCTGTACATGTCGCCGACTTTAGACTGCGCTACGGCATTCCCCTTATCTGCTAAAGTTTTTTGCTTTGAAAAATTATTTAAATCGGAAGGAGGTGCTTTTTTAATACGTCCTAAATAAGAAAGAAGATGCATGGCGGCATACACGGCAATAACCATGGCAGGAATGATAACTGTAAAATATGAGGCTACTATTGCTATGACTTTGAATTTTTCCGTTTTATTGCGTTCGCTAAAAGGAGGGATTTTTGCAAGAGGATGAAAATACGTGTTATAAAAAGTATTAGCTCTTCCGGAAAGAGAGGAGACCGTCATGATTTTCCCTTATGTTTAAATATATTAATAAACTAATTATACATCATTAAGTACTATTATTAATAGTAATTATTATATTTAAAAATATTTATTTTGTGTAGTGAAGGTGGTATTAAGAAAGTGCAAAGATAGGACCGGAAAAGCAACTTCAAGTAACTTTATTTCCCTGATAGGTATTAGCTTTGTCGAAATCTTTGCTACAGCCTAATTCACCGAATTCATATACTTTACCAAGTCGAGTTTGCGCCACACCGGAATGATTTGCAGCAGCTATAGTGTAATGATCAAGAGCCTTTTTATTATCTATTTCACAGCCTAAGTCATTACCGAATTCATATGCTCGAGCAAGGCGAACTCGCTCCTCAGCCGGATATTTTATAGAATTTGCTGCTTCAATATGATATTCAAGAGCTTTTTTCAGGTCTTGCCGGCAACCTAATTGACCCAATTCATATGCTTTGGCAAGCCGGAGCTGTGCATCCATGAGGCCTTGGTCTGCAGCTTTAAGATAATAATTAAACGCTTTTTTTTTGTCTTGCGAGCAATCTAATTCACCGCATTCATATGCTTTGGCAAGTCGTAATTGTGCCTTCGCATTATGGTTATCTGCAGCTACAATATAATGATGAAGGGCTTTTTTTTTGTCATACATTTCGTTGTATTCGTCTTTTTCGTATAGACGGGCTAGGTTTAAGTTTCCGCTTGAATCATAAAGATCTTTCGCGGTAGGAGCAGGGGCATTTTTAAAGCATCCTCCTATTAAAGAAAGGAATTTCATGGCGGCGAATACGGCAATAACTATAGCCGGAATGATAATGGTAAAATAGGAGGTTACTATCGCTACGACTTTTGCCTTTGCCTTTTTATTACGTTCACTAAAACAAGGAGCATCTGCAAGAGGGTGAAAATACGCTTTATAAAGAGTGTTGGCTTTTCCGGAAAGTGAGAGGACCGTCATGATTTTTCCTTATTGTTAATATAATAATAAAAAAAATTATACACCGGTTAACTATTTATTAATAGTAATTATTTATTCTTAAATATTTATTTTTATGCAAGGTTGTATTAAGAAAATGCAAAGATAATTATAAACCGGATGTGATTGAGTAAAGAAAATGATAATTCGCGCAGCGTTTGGAGTGCGGTGACTCGTCACCGCTTTGCCCTCGCATCGACTTGTCGATGCGCTTTCCAAAACTTAGAGAATTAATCTTTGAACGAAGTTCTGAATATCTATAAACATAAAATATCGCTTAAAACGCCTCGACAAGTCGATGCGAGGGCAAATCGGTGACGAGTCACCGCACTCCAAACGCTGCGCGAATTCAATCACATCTTATATAACTAACTAATTATCAGTTACTTAATTCATGTTAACTTAATGCGTATGCGACAAGTCACAGCATTAGGGTTAATAATAATCATTCCCATTGAAACCATTTGTGCCAAAAAGTAGTTACTGAACGAATTGTTTCATCGCTCGGATAATTGTTTGTAATTGTTTTACTCAGATAATTCGTTGTATTACTGACAACTGTCTTTGCATTGCCCAAGAAGGTAGGTTTTCTTTGAGAAACGACTCTTTGATGAAAGGTTTTTGTAGGGATTGTAGGTTTTATTCCTTGATTTTTCCGGGTATTATTTAGTAAAACTTTTTGCGGGGGAAAATTATTTAAATCGGAAGGAGGTGCTTTTTTAAAGCGTCCTATTAAATATGAAAGAAGGTGCATGGCGGCATACACGGCAATAACCATGGCAGGAATGATAACTGTAAAATAGGAGGCTACTATTAATACAACTTTGGCTTTTTCCCCCTTATAGCGTTGACTAAAATTTATATTTCCAAGAGGATGAAAATACCCTTCATAAAGGGAATTAGCTTTTTCGGAAAGAGATTGTGTTTGCATGATTTTTCCTTATATTTAATAAAAAAATAAATTAAATAATACATTATTATCTATTTTAGTAATAGTAATTAATAAATATAAAAATATTTATTTACAATATGTTGAATAAGAACTTTATAAAAGGCAGGATTATAGGGGAAATTTAAGAAAAGACAGAGAAAAAATTATGGATCGAATTTCGTGTATACAAAATCCGATCCATAAAAAGTATTGTTAGATAATACCAAAAACTTTTAAGAGAATGATGACTAAGAAGGGAACTCCCAAAAGCCATAAAATAAACATTCTTCCCATGACAAACCTCCGTTAAAAATCCAAGCTCCGAAGAGCTTGGATTGAATTTTCTGCTTAGAATCTGTTGTTTTTGTGTGAAGAAGATCCCGGAGCGCATTTATCTTTATCGCAGCAGCAGGATTTTTCAAATGCGGCAAGTTCAGTTTCGGCTTTATCTTGGGCATAGCCGTATCGTGATTGAAGTTTGCCTAGCAAAGCTTCTTTTTTACCGTCTATTTCAGTTAAATCGTTATCGGTTAATTTGCCCCATTTTTCTTTCACTTTACCTTTGTATTCGTGCCATTTACCTTCAAACATATTTTTGTTCATGTTCATAATAAACTCCAAGTTATTGATTGATAATAGTTTAAAAAAATTAAGAGCGATCACTCATCATCAATTCGCTTTTCACAGATTTTACTCCGTCAATTTTTTGGATACCATCCATCAGTTTTTTCTGATCATCCATGCTTGCAACGGTACCTTTTAGAGTAACAACACCGTTAGCAGTGTTTAAGGAAACGTCTTTATAACTATCCCAAACCCAGCCGGAGCTTACGTTATCGCGAATTTTTTTGTTCAATTGGTCATCAGCAGAAGTTGCATAAGTGTCTTGTGCAAATTTATGCATGTCTTTCATAGTGCTTTTTGACATAGGTTCCTGCACAATAAGTTGGCTGTTTAAAGTAATAACGCCATCGATATTGCGTATTTGCTTTTCCAGTTTAGCTTTATCGCTCCAAGTAGGAACGCTTCCTTTAATAGCGACAACACCGTTGTTCACTTCAATACTAACTTGATCATAACCTTTTGAGAACCAACCTGCTTTGATTTCATCGCGAACTTCTTGTGCTAATTGTTGGTCAGACATCCGGACTCTTCCGTTTTGCATAGAGCCGTTTTGCATTTGGCGCATGGTTGTAGTGTCTTGAGTTGCTCCTTGCTGAAAGTAATCAGCATGAGCGATAGATGCACAAGTTAATGCTATTATACAGGATAAAAATCCGATAGATTTTTTATTAAACATAATTTCCTCCCTTTTTAATGATGACATAGCTAATACGCTACACGTTGAATATGGTTTCTTCGCTACTATGTTTTATAGACAATAGTTAAGCGCTTAAACATGAGCAGGATACTGCGTTGTGTATAGTCCGGATTTTGCAGAATTGAATGACAGCCCCGATCTCTTTTTTATCATGCTCTCATAATTCCTTGATAACACGGTTAACTAATTATTTAAAGGTTTTTAATAAATGCTTCATAATTAATAGGTTAATCAGATCTTATTTCGATTGAATAATTTAATTGACAGGTGTAATAAGATCGCTTACTTTGAAACTATCGCGGGGAAGTATCTATTGGGAGTTACTCTCTCTTCTTGAGTATGCAATTGCCTAAAGGAGGCTGTAATGTTATATACTATTCTTATTGTAGTTTTGATTTTGTTATTAATCGGAGCCATTCCTACCTGGCCTTACAGCGCAGGTTGGGGATATGGACCAAGCGGCGTGTTAGGGACTGTACTGATTATTCTTTTAATTCTTTTCCTTTTGGGAAGATTATAGAGGTTTTGGAGTAGGAAGTTTTTCCTGCTCCAACTTTTTCTACCGAACATACGACCAATCTAAAAAAGTTTCTCCGTCATAAGGCATGTAACCGTGAAATATTCGGGGATTGTCGTCAAAAACAAGAGGAAGGAATTTTTTATCCCCTTCCCAAATAGGTAACAGGGTGATGTCTTCTATATTCACCCATTCCAATGTTCCCTCTTCATTTTTTGTAAAAGGCTCGCCTGTGTAACTTTCAATTCTAAAAATAAATCCAAGCCAGCTTTCTTTTTTCGGACCGAAACCTGTCCAATTGATCGTCCCTCGCAACACCACCTCAGTGCAGATGATTCCGGCTTCTTCAAAAATCTCTCTTTGGATACAGGAATGAACATCTTCATTCGGTTCCATCTTGCCGCCCAATCCGTTGTATTTTCCTATGTGATCGTCATCTTCTCTTCCGTTACGATGGACCAACAGCACTCGGCGCTTATCGGGAGAAAGAATATAACCTAAAGTTCCGACTATCGGTGTGTAGGGCATAATGATTTCCTTATTTTGTATGAAAATTGGCCTATATATTATCAAATAACTCACAATAAATGATATAAAAAATCAACCCTTACAACAGAGACGGCATGGACGAAATCACCACTTTATTTACACGACGGGCAGGTATCCGATATCCTATCATTTGCGGGGCTATGTATCCCTGCAGTAATCCTGAACTTGTCGCAGCAGTTTCGGAATCCGGAGGACTCGGAATTGTACAACCGCTCTCTTTGACCTATGTACACGGTTATGAGATGAGAGAGGGGTTAAAATATATAAAAAGTCTGACCGATAAACCGTTCGGAATGAATATTATCGTAGAAAAATCTTCGGAGGTTTATGAAAAACGTATGCAAGAAGCCGTTGACATTGCTTTGGAAGAGGGATGTCGATTTTTTATCACTGCTTTAGGGAATCCGGCGTGGGTTGTCGAAAAAGTGAAAAAGCACGGAGGAGTTATATATCATGATGCTACGGAAAGAAAATGGGCTTTAAAAGCGCTGCAATATGGTGTAGACGGGATTATATGCGTAAATAACAGAGCCGGAGGACATGCGGGAACCCGTTCACCGGAAGAACTTTTTGAAGAAATGTATGATTTAGGTGTTCCTTTGATTTGCGCAGGGGGAGTCGGGAAGCCGGAAGATTTTGTAAAGGCTCTTAAAATCGGATATGCAGGTGTACAAATGGGGACCCGATTTATTGCGACGAAAGAATGCAGTGAAAAGAGTGAGTACAAAGAGGCAATCATACAAGCCGGAGAAAAAGATATTGTATTGACAGAGCGGGTGACGGGAATTCCGTTATCGGTGATTAAAACTCCGTACGTAGAAAAAATCGGGACGAAGTCGGGAGCGGGTGCTCGATTTCTTTTACGGAATCGTTTTACAAAAAAATATATGCGTTTGTGGTACGCATGGAAAGCAATAAAAAATCTTAAAAAAATCAGCCTTTCGGGTTATTCGACAAAAGACTATTGGCAGGCGGGAAAAAGTGTGGAAGGAATTCACAAAATAGAATCGGTGAAGGAGATCATCACCGAATTTGTCGGGCTTTATCATGAACGATCTCTTACTGAGTAAATCTCTTTGATATCTCTTGTGATATATTCGTTCGAATTTTATTATTCTTATGAATATCAAAGCTTTACATACTAAAAGGAGTCAGTAATGAAAAATAAAGGAATGAATTTAGCTTGGATTATGGCTAGTGATTTTCAAAAATCATTAAAATTTTATACAGAAGTTCTGGGCCTTACCCTGACCTCTCCTGTTCACCCTGAATTTGAATGGGCGGAACTGCAAGGTGAAGATGGAGCAATGATCGGATTAGGCGGCACTTCCTGCGCGGAATCTGCTGAAAAAGAAGCTACTCCCCATGCGCCGGGAAAAAATGCGGTTCTTACTTTTACTGTCGATGACATCGAAGCATCACGTAAAGAGCTGGATGAAAAAGGGGTAAAATTGTTAGGCGATATCCAAGTCATTCCGGGGCATGTAAAAATGCAGCTGTTTTGTGACCCTGACGGAAATTTAGGGCAATTAGTGCAGTTGTTAGCATAACCCTGTTTTTAATTAATTCGAATATACTTTTAAAAAAGACTCTTTGTTGTTATCAAAATAATATAACAACAAAGAGTTTTATTATTCATGGACGCTATCCCCGATATTCTACACGGTCAACGACTTGTCGTAGTTTCCAATCGTTTGCCCATAGTTTTGGAATCCGATACCGGAACTCCCAAAGTCGTTTCAGCCTCCGGCGGACTGGTCACGGTAATGGAACCTCTCCTTAAATATCACGGTGGACTCTGGATCGGATGGCCCGGACATGCCGATGTTCCTGAAGAAGAAATCAATAGGATTCTTACCAATTATAAAAATAAAGAAGGCTACGATTTTTCTGCCGTATTACTCAGCCGTTCGGAAGTAGATCTGTATTACGAAGGATTTTCCAACGCAATCATTTGGCCGCTCTTTCATGATCTTCAAACCGAATGCCATTTTGTTCCGGAATTTTGGAAAGCCTATAAACTGGTAAACAGAAAATTTGCCAAAGTCACAGCGTCGCAAGTGAAAGAAACCGATTTTGTTTGGGTGCATGATTATCAACTTCTTCTGTTAGGACAGGAATTAAGAACCCTCGGAGTTAAATCCCGCCTCATCTTTTTTTTGCATATCCCTTTTGCCCCTTTAGATATTTTTTTAAAAATCCCATGGCGGTTTGAAATTTTACGGGCGATGCTTTGTTTTGATTTTATAGGATTTCAAACGAAAAGAGACGAACGTAATTTCTTGGATTGCCTAAGAGCTTTATGTCCGGATGCGAACATTACCGATGTGGAAAATCATTTCAATATCGAAACGGATAAACGGAATATTTATGTAGGTGCTTTTCCTATTGGATTGGATTACAAGGACTTCGAAAACACAGCCTTCAAGAAAAATGTGTTTGATGAAATGTTAAAAATTAAAGGTCTTCTTCCTCACGGGAAAATTGTGTTTAGTGTCGATCGACTGGATTACACTAAAGGAATTCCATATCGACTCGATGGGATTAGAAATTTTTTAAAGAGATATCCGGAAATGCACGGAAAAGTCACCTTTATTCAACAGGTCGTTCCCAGTCGCATCCATATTAAAGAATATCAGGAACTGAAATCTATGATCGATAGAGAGGTGAGCGAAATCAACAGCGAATATTCACACATGGGATGGATACCGATTCATTATCAATTTCAGGCAATCTCCAGAGACTTATTGGTATCCTATTACAGAGCCGCCGATGTTATTTTAGTCGCCCCTCTGAAAGACGGAATGAACCTTGTGGTTAAAGAATACATCGCCTCCAACGTCGATGAATCCGGAGTTGTCATTCTAAGTGAGTTTGCCGGAGCCGCCGCCCAACTTAAAAATGATGTGCTCCTCATTAATCCGTTCGATATTGAAGGCATCGCCGATGCAATCAACTACGCACTCAATATGCCCGATAATGAAAAATTCGATCGAATGCACAATCTCCGGGAAAATGTCAGACTTGAAGATTGTTACTCATGGGTCACCTCCATCGTCGCTGCGGCAGCAGGACGAACAGAGCCGGGCGCTACAGAACAAAAGGAATATTTTCCTTCAGAAAATCTAACATTTGACTCTTAAAAATTGTCTTTGTTTATGCTTTATCGGAAGGCGGAGGCAAAAGAATTAAACGGGTAAATCCAAAAATCAACATATTGATTCCCACCAACAACCCTAAAATGCGATCCGCACCTTGAGGAAATGTACTCCAAATCAAGCCGGCAAGAAATAAAGAAGCAACACCGCTGAAAATAACCCAACCCCAACCGGGTAGATTTTTCATTAAAAATCCGGTGTAAATTCTGATGAT
>JABDBB010000013.1 GCA_013288845.1 Chlamydiota bacterium
AAGTTTCCCCTTTTGTAACGTGTGAAAGAATCGGTGACATGCAATTAGAAAAATAAAATATTTTCTTGTCAAAAGCATATCTTGTGATTAAGATAACCGGTAAGAAAAATTCTTGAACAAGCTCGAAAACATATTTTTAAACTATGGAGATTAATTATTTTATGAAGCGAACATACTTTTTTTTCTGTAATCTTATTTTTTTTTGCATTCTATTTAAATAGTGCCCTCGCATTACCTCCAATCGAAAATCACCTAGGAAATAGTCAAAAATTATACGTCAATCCCGGTGATTTGTTAATTTCTGAAACCGGATTTTTTTTAATCGGAGCTCATGAGCTTATTCCTCTAAAGAAAGTAGAGATCGATGAATATGGCTTCCATGTTGAAACTAAAAAAAATCCGGAAATAGGACCTATAAAAGAACCAACATGTCATAATGGTCATCCAATTTATCATAAAGATTGTGCCGGTTGCGCTAATTGGTGGTGTCTTTTTCGATGTAAGTGTTATTCTCCTTGGTAATGTAATTTAATAAAAAGGCACCGGAACATGTTCTTAAAAACTATTTCTTTATCGATCGCTTTAATATTTTCTGTCTTTTGTCACGGAGTAACAGTCGGGCAAAATCAAACTATTGTGTTGGACCGATTTTTTCGAACGATGCTGCTTGAATCAGAAGGCGGTTATGTTCTTTTTGATAAAAAACCTGTATGTATCAATGGATTTTATGTAGTGGATCAATTCTATGGAGAAAACGCAAGGCATAAAGAAACTGTAGATTTACGGGCAGGGGCCGAGGAATGGAAAAAGATTTTACCCATACATAATAATATTATCATTCATGTAAAAAATAAAGAAGATAGCGATGTAAAAAATCATTTCCACATTTTATTCATAAATAAAAAATTATTTTTGAAAACTGTTCAAGATAATATAATTTTATTTCAATATATTTTAGGCCCTTCGGTAACTCCTGAAGGACTATTAAGCAAATTAATAGATCCAAATGAGACTTTCCATTCAGTCTTAAAAAGTAATAAAGTACTTATTGGAATTATCCTAGGATTTGGAACGCAAAATTCCTTGTATGGAAGCCGTGTAGAACTTCTACAAGAGTCTTTGCAATCTACTGAACACCCTCCTTTGAAAACCGGATTATTAGAAAACAAAAAAATGAATAACTTTTTTAAAGAGATTATATTGTTTATACGCCCTTCTAATAATCCGTCAGCACTTCATTTACAACCAAGTTTTTCATATTCTTCAACTAAAGACGAAATAAATGATTTGATAAGCCGTATGGATGTATCCTCTACACAATTATCCCAAAATCGCCCTTACTTTATTTTTGGCAAATTAAATAAAGATAAAGAAACAGTTTCATTAATTAATGATTTAGAAAAAACTCAACAGGAAATTACTTCATTACTTTCCTCTAAGAACTTTCTCAAAGATGTCCTGCAAATGATTTTTCCTGATGAGAAAATAGAAATAAATTTAAATTCTTCAGGCAATACGAACAATGTTTTTACTGAGGCGGATTTAAAATTATTACCCTCAATTGTTGCGATGAATATTTTAGATAGCACTCAAAGTGAGGATGATGACTTTTTGCAAGGCCTCATTTCCGGTATGAAAGATGCTGATGCAAAATTAAATAGGCGTTTTGATGATCCGGGTTTGTATAGGAAGCTTAAAGTTTTAAAGAGTGCGCAGGATAATATTAAGCAAGCAGATCTCTTTTTTTTAAAATTAGAGCAAGACAAAAACCTAAAATGTATTACCCCAAAAAAATTGTATTATCAATGCTTAGAAGAAGGTTTGGGAGAGGGGTTAAATAATCCAACAAAAGTCACAATTCATTGTAAGATTGAAACACCAAATTCTTTGCCTATTATTGATACATGGAAAAAAAATCAACCGTTGGAGATAAACTTAAATAATGCAATTTCCGGGTTTGTTTTGGGGATGCAAGGTATGAAAAGAGGGGAAATAAGAGAACTATTCATTCACCCTTCTATGGGTTATGGCATTTATACTTTATTGGATAAAGGAATTTATCTTAAAGCACGTGTAGAACTAATTTCATTTCATCAAGACAGTGAAGCCCCTCTACCTGTCTCAATCCCGTCTTTTGATTTTGATGATGATTTAAAGATTTTAAAGAATAATGATTTGGCTGAGGCGTCTAAAATTGAAGGGTATATTCGAGGATATGCCATATGGACTCATTATAAGAAAGCTAATTTATATTCTCTTGAAGAAATTTTACAAATCATAGATTCAGATAAATTTGATGAACATATCATTACTTATGAATTGCAAGAAAGTCAAGATTTACTCAATCGCCTTCACCGATATATTTATCACAACTTGCAATAACCTGACCCGGGTAATGCTAGACAATAGGTTTCTATAAATAATTAATAGTTAATTATTTAGGTTAACAAAAATTTAAACTCGCGCAGCGGTTTGGAGTGCAGTGACTCGTCACCGCTTTGGCCTCGCATCGACTTGTCGATGCGTTTTTAAAAACTTAGAGAAGTAATATATGAACGAATTTCTGAATATCTATAAAAACAAAATAACGCTTAAACCGACTTCCTACAGTCCGGCTCTCATTGAATATGCCAAGGCAGCTCTCAATCAAATATATTGTGAAAAATCTGCCTATAGGAAATGCGGAGTCATTTTAGGCGGTCTTATTTCCGAAAAATGTTATCAACCGGATCTTTTTTCTAAAGCCAACATGGGAGAGGACCACAAAAAAATGATGAACCTTATCGATAGCATCAACGGTTCCTACAAAAAAAAAGCGATTCAATTTGCTGCAGAGGGCTTTGCAAAACCGTGGCAAATGAAACAAAATGATAAATCACCTCGCTACACTACAAAATGGGACGAAATTCTTATCATTTCCAACTAAGAGGAATTCAAACTCGGGCTCGGATCTTTTTATAATTAAAAAATAATTCCATCTTTTTAATATATTTTAGTATACTTAATCAATAATTAATATTTTTTATGTATAGTTAAGAATTATTAATTTTAAAAAGAAAATCCTATGACTATAATAAATTCAAACCAAACCCCTTTAAATGAAGAGACTATTTTGGTTAACAATCAGGAAATAGTCATCGGCGAAATCCCTATATTTAATCGTGATACAAAGGAAATTTTTGAAAAAACGGGATCGAATGTCCCCGATTTAAATATGAAAATAAATAAAAAAGCAAAAAAATTAGTTTGCCTTGTGAAGGCTCTTAAAGATGCAGAAAAAAATCCTATCAGAGATAAAACAATCGGAATTATTTCTAATTTATTACAGCTATCTCTGATTGTTGCTGTTGTCGCTTTAGGTATTTTACTAATGGCGGGGGGCGTTGCTTGTCTTGCAAGTCTGTCTCCTCTTATTTTGGCTTTGGGAATAGTAATACTTGGTACAGTTCCGGTTTTTGTGGTAGGAGTTCCTCCCTTAATTTGTATTGTGTTAAGTATGATAAACGTAGAATTCTACCACCGTTCTCAGTTATCATTTAACTTTTCAAACAAAAAAAACGTGGATATGTTTCCATTTTTCAATCCTCTGTTGCCGATATTTGAAGGATTCGGAAAAATTCAGAGATTGAAAGAAAAAATCGGGAGATACCAAAAGAAAATCGAAGCTGCATTTTCCTCATACAGCACATTTTTTCAGAATTCGGAGAACTTGCAAATGAATTTGCTGAATAAAGTGAACGCAAATACGAGATATATCAATACCAAAACTGATATGCTCCTTTTGAATCAGAATAATATAACACTGAAAGTTCAATCTAAGTATGAAACCGAAATAGCTGATGCAAAAACAGAAATAAAGAGGTTCGATTTAGCGTGCAAGGATTTGAATAGAGGAATTGAATTTTATTCAAGATTTACACCTATGAAGGCAGAGCCGAAATTGGAAAATGCCGCTTAAACTAAAATAAACGGGTTAAATTAATAACGACCGGTTTATAGAAAGAATCCATTTTTTACAAAGATCCCCCTCTAAAGTGCATATTTTTTTGGCATGTAAAAAACCTGATGAGAGTTTATTAATTCCCTCATGCATCTCTCTGAGGTGTTCTTTTTCTTCGAGCAGGATCGATTTGATAGTCACTTTGGATCCGTATTTTTTTAAAATTTCATGGTAAATCGGATACATTTCTTCGGCCCGTAATTCAATCGCGTAGGTGACGAGAAGGTAGGCGATCTCTTTAATTGCGCTTTTATTAAATCCGGCTGATTTAAGATACCGGCAAGTCTGTAAATCGAGAGAGGATAAATAATGTAAGGTTGCTGTTCCGCCCAGTATAAACGGATTCGCATAGGTGTCCGGAGTATGAGAGATAACTCTTTTTATCTGTTTCTTTAGATAATGGGCATGACGAAATTCTTCGGCTGCATGTTTTAGCACCTCTTCTTTTACCAAGGTCGGATGTTCGCAAGCGGCAATTTTTCGGGCTCCGGAATTTTCCATATAAGAAAGGGTATTGAGCCATTTGGCATGCAGATCGGGTGAAGGGACTATTACAGTAAGAAATTGTTTAATAGAATCGGAAAACGAAATAAATCCGCTCATAATATTTCCTCAAGGGTTAAAATAATTTGATCATAAATAAAAGTGAGTTCTTGAGATGTGATGCAATAAGGGGGCATTACATATAATACATTGCCTAAAGGGCGAAGGAGGATCTCTTTACTTAAAAAAAAATGATATAGCCGGTCTCGGATCGATTGAAAATAAGAGGAATTATTTGTCTTAGATTCCAAGGCCAAAATAGTTCCTAAACTTTCGCATCTTTTCAATTTTTGATGAGCTTTTACTATTTGACAAAATTTTTTGTGATGCTCTGCGATCATTTTTCTTTGTTGTATACAGGTTTCTTTCAATAAGAGATCCAGGCTTGCAAGAGCACAGCAACAGGCTATGGGATTTCCGGTATAGGAATGTCCGTGTAAAAAAGCGGTCTGCAATTCGGGTCCGAGAAAGGCATCATAAATTTTTTCTGTGCAACCGGTAACTCCTAAAGGTAGAAATCCACCTGTCAATCCTTTAGAAAGGCAGAATATATCCGGTTTTTCTTCCAACTGACTGCAGGCAAAAAGCGTTCCTGTCCTGCCGAATCCTGTCATCACTTCATCTGCAATTGTCAGCACATTGTGCTCTCTGCAATATCTGATGAGTTCATTTAATCCTTCCGGTGGGTAGATAATCATGCCGGCCGATCCGAGTATAAGCGGTTCAAAAATAAAGCAGGCTGAAGTTCCTTTGTTTATAATCGCTTTAAGTTGTGATAAAGAATGTTCTTCTTGTCCTTTTAACGGCGGATCAATCAATTCTGTTTCAAAGAGATGTTTTTGAAAGGGCCTGTTGAAGTCATTTTTTCCGGATACAGACATCGCGCCGAAAGTATCTCCGTGATAACCGTTTTTAAAACAAATGATTTTGCTTTTAACGGTCTTAGGATTTTTATTATACCAATATTGCAGAGCTATTTTTAGCGCTATTTCTACGGAGGTCGCTCCGTTATCGGAATAAAATATTTTTGACATAGCTCCGGGGAGGATGGCAATGAGGCGAGAGGCGAGTTCTGCAGCGGGAGAATGAGTAAAATCGGCAAAGATCACATGCTCCAATTGTGCTGCCTGTGCTGCAATTTTTTCTACAATATAAGGATGAGAATGTCCGTGAAGATTCACCCACCAGGAAGAAATTCCGTCTAAATAACGACGTCCGTCTTCACTATAAAGATAGACACCCTCTCCTCTAACAATAGGGATAGGCGGCCGGGCCGTTTGCATTTGTGTAAAAGGATGCCAAATATAGGCGCGATCTTTTTCAATTATAGAGTCGGTCGAGTCCATTGTTTTGCATACCTTTGGATTATTTTGGGAGTAATCATTGTTTCCGGAAGCAATCTTCCTAAAACGGGAAGTTGGGAAAATTCTAAAATTGCAGCTTCACTGTCCGGATTAAATTCTCCGTTGAATATGATGCCTGCAATTGAAATATTTCGTTTTTGTAACTCATTGATAGTAAGTAATGTATGGTTTATGCTCCCGACGTAATGCCTCGAAACAATAATCCATTTGGCATTCCATGCTACAAATAAATCGATAGTCAGATTTTTTTTTGTCAGAGGAACCAACACTCCTCCTACCCCTTCTATAATCAGCGGTCGGGAGGTTTTCGGAGGAATAATACGGGTTATATCAATCGTAATATTTTCCAATCGTGCTGCATGGTGGGGAGATAAAGGAGCTTTTAAACAATACGCCGACGGGTAAATACAATGTTTCTCCGGATCGATCAATTTTTTTACGGTATCGGAATCGAAATTTTCTTCTCCGCCGGATTGCACGGGTTTCCAATAGTCTCCCTGCAAAAGCGTTGTAAAAATAGCTGATACAATTGTTTTACCTTGATCGGTCCCTGCTCCTGCTATGATGATTTTATTCAAAATTCATCTCCTTTATAGATCCAATTTCTTGAAATAATCGAATCAATTCGGATTCGGTATTGAATGCATGCAACGAAATACGCAATATTTCATGTCCTCTGCGTACTGTAGGACTCGTTAACGGACGAATATCAAATCCGGCATATAGTAATTTTTGAGAAGCCTTTTTGACTTTTTCATTTCCTTTGATCCGGATAGCCTGAATATGCGTTGAAGATGAATTAGGAAACAAATTTCTAAAAATAGAAATATTTTTTTTGAGCTGAATCCTCTCGTTTTCAAGTCGGGGAAACAGATGATAACCGGATTGAATTGCGATAAGTGAATGTAAAGGAAGAGCTGTCGTATAAATATATGAATTTGCAAAATTAATGAGGCTTTTTTTTAACAACGGACCTCCTAATACAATCGCTCCGTGTGCTCCTAAAGCCTTTCCAAAAGTATTCACTTGAGCAAACACCTCTGATGAAAGATTATATTCGTCTACAAGTCCTTTCCCTAAGATACCTGACACCCCTACCGCATGGGCTTCATCTACAAGGACCCGTGCTCCGTATTTTTTTGCCAAACGGCAAATTTCAGGAAGCGGCGATACCGATCCGTCTGTAGAATAAATTGATTCTACACTGATGAATTGATTTCCTCTGCAGGAATTTTTTTTCAACCGATTTTCAAGATGCTCTATATCATTATGCCTAAAAGGGAATGCCTTGGATGTACTTAATCGAATTCCCTCACGAATCGATGCATGGACCTCCGAATCGTAGAAAATAATGTCTCTGTCTCCGGCAACGGTCGAAAGCAATCCGATATTTGCCATATAGCCGCAGTTAAAAATAAGGCCTGTCTCATACCCGTGAAATAAAGCTATGCTTTTTTCCAACTCTTCTGCATACAAAGTATTACCTGTGAGAAGTCTTGATCCTGTCGATCCGAATAAACAGGATTCAACTCGGCGTCCGCACTCTTCCAAAATACCGGCGGCAAATTTAGGTGATCTCCCTATACCTAAGTAATCGTTGGAAGAAAAATCGATGAGATTTTTCCGGAGCTGTAATCCCCTCAAATTTCCTCCGGCTTCCCTTTTTTGCAATTTCTCTTCAAGAGACAAGATCATATTTCCCTCCTTTCACAAAAGCGGGCCTTTTTCTCAGTCCGAGGATTCGAAACATCCGGTCGTCTCTGTCAATCGGGGTGTTCGCTACGGTCAGCAGCTTTTCTCCTGCAAAAATGGAATTGGCTCCGGCTAAAAAACATAGGGCTTGCTCTTCGCAGGTCATTTCAATCCGGCCGGCCGATAGTCGGATCATTGTTTTGGGCAATACAATTCTTGCGACGGCAATTGCACGAATCATCTCCCATCCTGAAATATGAGGCTGCTCTTCCAACGGTGTTCCGGGAATCTGAGTCAATCGATTGATGGGAACGGATTCGGGATGGGGATTTCGCCGGGATAAGGTAAGCAGCAACTCGAGTCTATCGTGAATAGTTTCTCCCATTCCCAAAATACCCCCGGAACAAACGCTGATATTGGCTTTTTCTATGATGTCAAGGGTGTTCAATCGGTCTTTGAAGGTTCTTGTGGTGATAATGGTTTTATAGAAATTTTCAGAGGTGTCGAGATTATGGTTATAAGCATAAAGTCCCGCCTCTTTAAGTTTTTCGGCTTGGTGGTCTTTGATCATACCCAACGTGCAACACACCTCTATTCCGAGAGCGGTGATTCCTTTGATCATGCGCAGAATTTCATCAAATTGTTTACTGTCCCTCACCTCTCTCCAAGCTGCTCCTAAACAAACGCGTGTAGCTCCCCGTTCAACGGCTTTTTTTGCTTCGCTGATGACCTCTTCATATTGCATCATGGGTTGTGCAGAAATCGATGTTTGATAGCGGGATGATTGGGCGCAATACTTGCAGTCTTCAGGGCAACCTCCTGTCTTAATAGAAATGAGGCTGCAAACCTGGATTTCTCCGGGATCATGAAATCGGTTGTGCACGATATTCGATTTTGCAATGAGTTCCAATAGCGGCGATGCATAGAGTTCCTGCAATTCTTCCAAGGTCTTGTCATGACGAATAATCATCAATTTTCCCTCTATTCTTTCATTTTTTTATGAAATTATGGATTTTATCCCTATTTTTTCCTTATTTCAATAAAAAAAATGAGAGAAATCGCATATTTTAAACTAAAAAGTAGTTTATAAAAAATAGGAAATAGTTTGAAAAACACGGAGATACAAGATTTTCTACAAAGAAGCCGCACTTTTTTTAAAAACTACAAAATAGTCGTGAAAGATCGAAATGCAATCGAATTTTTATGCAGGAATAAAGGAGGTAAGAGCGGAATTCTTAAAATAAGAATCATATAAAAAAGATACTTCCGGAACTTTCGCAAGTTCCGGTTTCCAAGTTTGAAAAGTATAGCTATTGGCGCAGAATGCACTTGGATAGAGAGCATTGTAACTACCGGTAGCAACATTTCCTTTCACTTTCACCGTGGTATTAGGATATAGATTTATTTCCTGATGAAGATTTTCTTCATAACATCTATTGTTAAGCGGTTGCGAAAAAGAAAACGTTTCCTGACCCGGTCCGACCCAATGACATGGTGTACACTTTAACCCAAGGACATAGTGTACACCATGTCATTGGGTCGGACCGTTTGGAGTGCGGTGACTTGTCACCGCTTTGTCCTCGCATCGACTTGTCGATGCGTTTTTAAAAATATAAAGACTAATATTTGAATGAATTTCTGAATATCTATAAACACAAACATTGCTTAAAACGCCTCGACAAGTCGAGTCGAGGGCAAAGCGGTGACAAGTCACCGCACTCCAAACGCTGCGCGAATTAAATTCCTCTGAACATACCGGAATAACTATCAGTTGTTTAAGCGGGAAAAATATTTACTATGAAATCTCCGCTATTACTACAGACCTTCTCCAATAAAGTAGCTGTGTCACAATATTCTTCATCATATGGTCCTGAAATGTATAAAGGTACACCGTCTTTTCCGAACGTGAATTTTTGCTGATACGGTTCATTCGCTTCAATAAAAGAGGAGGGTATCCCAAACCAGCTTGAATGAGGATTTCTATCAATATTTTTTGCAAAATCAACTGCTCCGAGAATCATGCTCCGAGCATCTTCATACGATATGTCAGTTAAATGAAACCTCGGATAGATGTCATTTAAAGCTAGTTTATTTATTCCGATTTTTATATCGGTATCTTTGACACCTAAACAATAGAAATCGACTAAATAACTAATTAAAGCGTATGAACCGTGACCCATTTCTCTAATCACCACCACAGGAGCAAGGCCGGTGCTCTCCCAATCAACTGAAACTTTACATTGATAAATCGGAAATTTAGAACACCCGGATGTATAGGGGATCATTTCGCCTTTTTTAATAGTCGGTAAGCAACAAAATTTGAATTTTTTATCACTCCCACATACACATGGACAATACACTGATGACATAGATGACTCTCTTATAATTTTTTATATGAGGAGAATATATCACAAAAAATATAAAAATAGTCAATATAATTGAATCAAATTTGACTTGAAAATATTTTAGCTCTTTTCATCGATTTCCTTCTGAAATTTATCTAATCCCGCAAGATATCCCACCTCGGCTTGTGTTAAACCGCTTTTTTTTCTATGAAAACGAATGATGCAGCAGTTTGATTTTCCATACATCTTCTAAACTGTTAGTTTTACCGCTATAACAGTAAAAAACGCGAGAAAAAATTACACACTACTCTTTTTGCGCAGAAAAAATTAAACACCATCCCTCTTTAGTGCCCTTGCGCATAAAAGGTCGCAATAATAACCCGATGCCGTTGAAAATCATCCATTTAATCGATTTTCTCAGCCAAATTAACGGCAAAGTCCCACCGGGTTTTACACTGATATTAGTAAATCCTTCTCTCCGTAAAATCATTTTTAACTCCCATTCCGTGATGGGAGCTATGTGTCCATAGGAAAGATCTACATCGTAAAATTGATGGAACTGTCCCCGAATTAGAAAAGTAAGACGGGAAAGCCACGATGTGACATTCGGAGTAGACAAAAAGATAAAACCGCCGGGCTTCAAAATGCTCTTCATTAAACGAACGTATTCCCACGGATTTTCTACATGCTCAATTACTTCAATCCCCAGGACTGCATCGAAATGATTGACATGTTTTTCACAAAATTCCGCAACCTGCGTCGACTTGTTGAAGTCGATGTGATGAAAATGAACATCTTTACTCCGGAAATCGTCCGGATTTTCATCAACGGCAGTAATGGTATAGCCTGCATCATGCAGACGTTGACTTAAAGCTCCCTGACCCGCTCCCAAATCAAGTATATGAATGGCTTTATGATCGGGCAACCTCGCCATAACCTCTTCTGCAATTTGTTCATGCAATTTTTGATCGGCCCTGATAATAAATTCTTTGTAATGATCTAATTGCTTTTCTCCGACCAATATAAACAATGCAAACTCCTCTTGTGGATTATCCTATAATGCTAAATTTTTATTTTAATGAGGTCAATAGAAAATAATTTTAATCCAAGCTTTCCGTGTGACATGAGAAATAAAGGTAAATTATAAATAATTTATTTGACAAAGTTGTCTTGAAAAAGCTATACAAAGGTTTTATTATATTCAAAATGCGCAAAAATAGGTGTAAAATGACAAGAATAACTTCATTCAGTATTACCGGAACTACAAAGTCTTTTAGGGACTACACTATAGGCTTTATTGGTTTTTTTGCCTTTTTTTTAGGCAACCTTAACGGAGCGACGATCATTGTTCATCCGGGTGATGATATTCAAGCCGCTATTGACGGAGCATCCTGCGGAGATACCATCCAAATTTTGGCGGGTACTTATGTTCAGGAATTTGAAATTAACTCTATCAATTTAAATATCGTCGGGGCCGGTATCGGATCCACGATCATTCAATCTCCTTCCTCAACCGGCCTGATCAATACATTTACCTATGCCGCTGACGGAACTGTCTACCGGCCTATCATAATGGTGGAAAATTCTACGGTGAACATTCAAAATATCACCGTAGACGGAAATAATCAGGGAGATATCGGCAGCGCACCGCGCTTTGCGGGAATAGGCTACCACAACTCCGGCGGAACAGTATCCAATGTTTATGTGACAAATATTCAGGACTCTTCTTACCCGATAGGTTATCAGGAAGGGTATGGAATTTTAGCCGTAGGAGATTCAGGTACAAACGCAATTACTATCGAAAATTGCACGGTAGACAATTTTCAAAAGTCCGGTATTCTAACCATCGGAGCAAATCTTACCTTCAATGTGGAAGGAAATACCGTAACAGGGAATACGCCTGCCTCTCCGGCTAACGCTAACGGTATAGAGCTCTACGACGGCGCAACAGGAGTTGTACAAAATAATACGGTGACTAACCTAATCGGTTCAAGTGCCGCAAGCTGTGCACTCCTCGCTTTCGATGCGGTAAATCTTACCATAACAAATAATACGATCTCCGCAAGTGATGAAGGAATCTATTGTTTTGATTGCGGCGATAATTTAACAATTTCTGCAAACACAAGCAGCGACAATAATGATGCGGGAATTACCATCTATAATTCCGATACCTCCGGTGTTGTCAGCAGTAACATAATCGGTAATACAGTTACGGATAATGTCAACGCAGGCATCTATCTATATAGCGCAGTCAATGATACCGTTTCTTTAGCAAATAACAATTTTGTTAACGGAGAAGCCGGACTGATTGTAGAAGGATCCGGTATAACAGGTCCCGTTGTCACAATGGACGGAGATTCATTCACAGGAACTGCAGGTTACTATATTCAGGAAATTGCAGCTCCTAACGATATTTGGCCCTCCACTTCAAATGTGTCTTTTGACGGATTGATCTCAGGAAGCATTACACATGCGCAATTTGAAGAAATTTTGGCGAAAATTTACGATGCACATAACGATATGTCATTAGGGCTTGTCCTGGATTTTATTCCGTTGGCAACACCGATTGCTCCTGCAAATTTTGTAGGGATGGTCAGAGCAGATTCATTTTTACAGCCTACAGGATTTATCCTTGAAGCTAAATGGGAGGCAAGCACCTCACCGTTCATTACTCATTATGTAATTTATTTTCAAGGAAATGAAGTCGCAAGGATTTCAGCAGATGCTCCTTTGGTTTATGTAACAGATCTTGCTATAAGAAGTGATGCTAAGCATTATAAAATAGCAGCTGTGAATGCAGATCACCAAAAAAGTGAACACCTGAAAATTACAATAGAATAATAAATTAAGTTTCAAATAGAGAAAGGTAAAAAAATGACAAAAATAATTAATCCACGGGGCTTAAGAAAGCATTTTATTAATTGTTTTATAATTATATGCCTTTCTTTGTTTTTTTCAGCAGACCTCCGGGGGGCAGTCATTCCTGTCACCCCCGTTGACAATATCCAAACCGTCATCAACGGCGCCAATTCGGGAGACACAATCCAATTCGGAGCAGGTACTTATACCCAGGAATTTGAAATTGTCTCCAAAAATTTAAATTTAGTCGGTGCGGGCATAGGTAATACCATCATCTTTTCACCCGCAACAGTGAATTTATTGAACTCATTTACCTATACAGGTCCGTCAGGTCCCACTACATATGTTCCTATCATTATGGTAGAAAATGCCACAGTCAATATTTCAGCTCTTACCGTTGACGGAGATAATCAGGGATCACCTCCCGGACCGGATCGAAGATTTACAGGTATCGGCTACCACAACGCAGGGGGAATAATTTCTACTGTTCATGTGACCAATATTCAGGATAATAACTATCCGATCGGTTATCAGGAAGGCTATGGTATTTTAGTTGCAAATGATACAGGAACAAATACCGTCACCGTCCAAGGAAACACAATTGACAACTTTCAAAAAACCGGAATTCTGACAATCGGACCGGGTCTAACCTTTACCGTAAGCGGAAATACCGTTACAGGAAATACTCCGTTTTCTCCTGCTAACGCCAATGGAATTGAACTGTTTGACGGCGCAACAGGCCTTATACACAATAATACCGTTACAAATATGATCGGCAGTACTACAAGCAGCGTCGGTATCCTGGCTTTTGATGCTGTCGGCCTCACAATTTCAGACAACACGGTAAACAACAATGATGAAGGGATCTACTGTTTTGATGTAGGCGACAATTTAACAATCTCCGGCAACACCTGCAACACGAATAATGATGCCGGAATTACCGTAGCGAATCCGGATATTTTGACCATTGTCACGACGACAATCACAGACAATATCGTCACCGATAACGTGAATTCCGGTATTTATCTGATGAGCAATCTTAACGACATATATCAAATGGCTAATAACCAATTTATTAACGGGGCAGCCGGACTGATTGTACAAGGAAATACTATTACAGGACCTGTTGTTACCATGAATGCCGATTCTTTCACGGGAACTACCGGTTATTATATTCAGGAAATTACAGCTCCGAACGATATTTGGCCCTCTACCTCTAATGTGTCTTTTGACGGATTAGTTTCCGGCCATATCACATTTGCTGAATTCAATCAGATTCTGACCAAAATCTTTGATAAGCATAACGACGCGACTCTCGGGCTGGTCTTGGATTATATTATCCCTTTACCCCCTATTCTGATTAATATTAATCCTCCGTTCGGTCCGCCGACAGGAGGAGGCACCCTTTTGATTAACGGTGCAAATTTTATCAGCAGCAATACTCTTGTATTTTTCGGGGCGGTACCTGCAACAAACGTTGTCGTGCATTCAGATAATACCGTCTCGGTTACTATTCCTCCGGGAACAGGAACTGTGGATGTTCGGGTAGTTACTCCTTTTGGAACTACACCCATAGTGATCGCCGGTCAATACACTTACATCACGACTCCGACCGCGCCGCTGCCCCCTTCTAATTTCAGAGGTACATTGAAAAAGAACAAATTTTTAAACAAAACAGAATTTGGTCTTACAGCTACTTGGGATCCAAGTCCTACTGTAGATGTAGTTTCTTATGTAATTTTTAAAAACGGAAATGCAGTGGAACGAATTTCGGCAGGATCCCCCTTAATTTTTGTGGCCTGTCTCAATTCAAAAAGCTCCGTTTCTTCATATACAATTGTGGCAACCGATTCATCAGGGCAAAATAGCATTCCGATCCCACTCATCATCAGATGAGGGAATAAACTGTTTTCATAAGTAACTGTATGTGAATGGTTTATATTTTTATTTTGATTATTTGAAATTAATCGAATCTTTAAATAATTATTATATAATTTCTATGTTATTAAGATTTAATATGGAAATAATTTATAATGATCCCGGACCGGACATTTTCTTCAAATGTTTTGCCGATATCGGACTCATCCGATTCCAAGATTGGAGTCCCCAACACTCTCTATAGCAAATATCAAAAACAATTCAAAGAAATCAGCGCCGGCAATCCAAAAACAGGTCTTTTAGCCCTCATACGCCGAATCATCGGCTTTTTCTTTTGTTCAATAACAAATGAACTTAAATTTTCCGCATATATGACGGTAGAACACATGAGTCAAGGAACCTTATCCGGATCTCGTATCGATAAATCCATCGCGTATATGAAAGGCTTTCTTACCACGATAAACTCACCCGCTGCTTTGACAATAGGAAAAGCATTTGCTTATGCAGACTCTCTTCATAATAATTTCCTATTTTCTGTCCGAAAAACTAAGAAAAAGGTGAAATCCCTAAAAACCGGAGAAAGCATAGCATTTTTTGTCTGCTCTTCGAATCATCATGCCATGATCATGGTAGTGACTTGCACAAATGATACACCCGGAAAAAAAATATACAAGTTAGAGCAACACAATAGGGGAGAAGGCATTACGGACTATCATTATAAAAAAGTAACCGAAGACGGAAACATTCTTTTTCAAGCCGTACTTGAAATACCGGATGTTCCGGAAGAAAATTTGTTGGGCAAAAAAGCTAAATTTTTTAATGAAGTCATTGGCAAAAAAAATTCCATAAAGACCTTCTATGAAAAAATTATCCCTTTAGCCGGCGGACAAATTGCCGGACCAAGTTCTGATGAGCGATTTTGGCAACCGGCTCAAACCGGAGGATCTTGTACAGTCGCTTGTATGCGTTCTGTCCTTCGCTGTCATTTATCCCCTGAAGAACATCAACATTTTGAAGAAACAGCGCGTTACGAATTATTTTTGAAAACTTATCGCCGAATTATAACCGGAACCGGCAATACAACCGTTCAAAAAACAGTGGCCTTGGAGATGGTCAAAGAAATTCAACAATCCCTGCTCATAAAAGGCATAGAACCTGCCTCTGAATTGGAAGAGATGAAAAGTAAGCTACAAAACATGATTAAAAATAAAAAAACTTCCTCACATTCAAAAATATTATACAAGGTCAACAACAAAACCGTATTAGATAATTTACATCATGCATTTACTCTTATTAAAGAAGGTGAACCGGCTCTTGCGAAAGATTATCTCCTCACCGCCGACAGACTTAAAAATGTAGAAATGTCTCAAGCCGACATAAATAAATTGCGGGTCTTTTCAGCTCTCGTTACAAAGTTTTGCGACAAAACTCCTTTGAATAAAGAAGAAATAGCTTATATGGCCGCCCTATCCGCAACACTACATTCCATTAGTCAAAAAATTAAAGAAAAAACCAATCTTACAAAAAAAATCCGGGAATCTATTGTAATAACAGGAAAATTGTACCGGAAAATACATTTGCGTTTTAATTTTCTTCAATTACATACAAGTCCCGACTTGCAATCCATTATAGAACCGGGTCAAAAAAATATAGTAAATATAATTTTAAGGATAAAAAATCAGCTTAAAATTTAATTTTTTTTGTTAAAGGATTATTCACTATGTTCGGCACCCGGTAATTTGAATAAAAAGGGATAAATATCTCTATAGGCAAAGGAAATATTTAGCTTTTTTATAAGTTCTTTATACGCATCTGATGTAACGTCAGGATATATTTTTTTTGCCTTCACAATACCTTGTTGATAGGTTACCGCATTAAGACATTCACATTCTTCTTCCGTCTTTTTGAAAATTCGCGTCAAGTATTCCTCATCTATCGAAAACAAAGGATCTCCGTCCTTCAAATTTTCCAAATACTGATTTAATAACTCTTCTAAAGCCGTTTTATAGGGGCAATTTTCAAATTCAATATCAAATTTCTCTTTTATTTTAGTCTTTGACAGAGGGAGTCCGGGCACTTTATAATAGCGGACAGCATAGGTAAGAATGCTTTCTATTGTATCGGCTGCAAATTGAGGATTATTTCTCCTCTCTTCAGGAAAGGAATTGCGGTGAGATTGTTTCCATGACTCAAAATCAGCTTTGTGTATCCAAAATATCTTGGACCAATTGCTAAATTCAATCGATACTTGGATAAGGTATCCGCTTTTTATAAGGGAATTTGTTACAAATCCCGGATTAAAATCGGGAAAAGTACTGTTTGTTTGTGAATTAATTTCTTTTCCGGTTCGCAGATAAAAATCCTTTGTGAAATAATTATTTGCCTGTGAAAAAGTAATGGTCACAATATTCCTCGCATAATTTATATGAGAAGTATATTTTTACCGGTAAATTTTTATTTAATCAAGCTCCTACATCCGGGATGTAAAAATTCGCTAATATGTCTGAAATAGACTGTCGGATCCTCAACATAAGGAAAATGGCCGCAATTCTTCATCAGAACATACTTTGAACCGGGAATATTCTCGTGAATATTTTTTGCCGTAATAGGCGGAACCGAATCTGTATCTCCATGCAAAACTAATGTGGGTATTTTTAATCCGTTTAAATCGTCATTTAAATTAAAAGGTTGCTCTAATCCGTTTCCGCGAATAATTTCAGATACTCTTGCTCCGTTCAAAGAAGCCGTTGAGGTCATACACACATTGAGTAAGGCTGCTTTTCTTGGATTATAACAATATCGGCTAAAAATTAAATGGGATACTTGTTCCGTTACAACAGGATCTCCTTCACGAAATTCTTTTGAGGCACGAATCTTTTCAAGCTTATCCAAATAAGGATTCATGCGTCTCATGTACTCCTGACCAAATAAAGCATATCCCTCTGAAGTAGCCGGTGTTGAATTTGATAAGATAAGCTTATCAATATACTCTTGATATCTGATAGCATATTGCAGAGCAAGAAATCCACCCCAAGAATGGCCCAAAATCGAAATTTTATCGAAATTGAATGCTTTTCGAATAGCCTCTATATCATCTACGAAAGATTCAATCGTAACGGTATTCGGATTGATATCATCGACCGTCGATTTTCCACATCCTCTTTGATCATAGAAAATTACAAGATTATGTTTAGCTAATTCATACATTTGCGGGAGTAGATAATCTTGAGAGAGACCGGGACCTCCGTGAATAACGAGCAAAGGCTCTCCTTTTCCGACGATCCTGCAAAAAAGCCGGGCATCCCCTGAAGCAACAAAGGTTGTTTTTACGCTCTCGGAATCGGTAATGCAAGAACCGGACACATTTGTATTTGTTACTCCGATAAGAGGTGTAACAAATACAACTACATAGAATATAAATTTATTTAGCATAATTCCTGATAATTTTCTATTGTACATTTCCACTCTTTAGAGGCGGATAGGAAATAGCCTAAATAAAAAGGTAATTTTTCGCACGGAATTAGTATTTTTTATGAGTAGAAAGAAAATTTAATTTCAAAAGGACTCTAATTTTTAGAAATCAAATTTCTATTAATAAACAAATAGTCATACTCCATCGTGGTTTTTACTTGTTCAAATCCATATTTTTCAAGATAAGAAATGAGCTCGGGCAGAAGACATTCGCCTTTATAGATGTGTTCGACTTCACACTCGGTAACGATGTACTTTGTTTGTTTTAAACTTTCACCCATCCCCTGTAAAATTTTTAAGGTGGCTCCTTGAGTATCCATGCAGATCAGATCAATACTTGCGATATCGTTTTCTTTCATCCAGCCATCTAAACGGATTGCACTAACAGTAATTTCTCCCTGACTATAGCTTTTAAGCTTATTGTCAGTAAGATGAAAACAGGAGGAAGAACCCGGGTCTTTAATTTTTCCCTCGCCCGGAATAACCGGATAGAAAGGTATCGTTCCGGTCTCATCCCAGGCAGCCTTAGCCACCACAGTAACATTTTTTGTCAAAGAGGCATTACGTTTGCATATTTCCAAACAAAGAGGATTACATTCAAAAGCAAAGACATGACATTCATAATATTCACCAAGGGCAATTGCATCTCGGGCATCGCGGCTTCCGATTTCTAAAATCGAGGAGACTTTCTCCCTTTTGATATGTTTCACAATAGCCGGATTTAAATAAGCGCCCGGACCCCAACTTTCAGGAAAGTAGCAAAGAGCACGTTGATTTATTGTGCATTCTTGATATTCCGGATAGGCCGGGTAAATAAACGACGGAAAAGCTAAAAGAGATAGTGCAATAAGTGTTTGTAACATAATGGCCTTTTTAGGAGGGGTGTTGCCGGTAGGAATGATTTCATGCTTGAGCTTAGATTTAAAATTATTATTTTTCAATTATATTATGAGGTCAGGCCTGACCCCCAAGGCTTGTCTAAAGCCGGAGTCGAACCGACGATCTTAGCATTACGAATGCGGGAGAATTTGACACAATCCGATAAGAAGCAGCCGCTTTGAACATGATGGTAAGGCATTTACGACTAAAATATTACTGGATTTTGCGGGATTTTGATGGTACTTTTAGCAATCTGTTGCACCGCCATTGCACCGTTAATCATAACGTTAATCATAACGTTAATCAGTCGGTTCTTTAAATATTCTCTTTCTCCCTTTTCCAAGCTTCCATTCCCTCTTTAAGATAGGAAATCCACTTTTCTAAAGGTTCGAAAGTTGAATAATAAGGATCATAAAGAATGGAAGGATTGAATCCATTTTCTGTAAGTAATTTTGCTAATAAAACTAAATCAGTACGCCCTTGACCATCAAAAAAAGGATGAAGCCATTCAAGATTTTGAAATAGCTCTGCAATATATTTCAAAGCAAACTCATTTTCTTCCATACTTCTCTCAATAAGATTCGAAGGTAGTTTTTTTATTTTTTCATTATAATCATCGATCAATTTATGAATTGCTTCCTCTATTTCTGTAGGATTTTGATAATTATAATTAATGTGAACTAGATTCTCTTCAGATGAAGCATTAATTTTTAGCGAAGCAAAAGGTTTTGCCAGGTTCAGTTTTTTTTGAGTTGCTTCTAATTGTTCTGCTATCTTTTCCTTTGATTCAATCGCTTGCTCATAGATAGGATTTCCTTTTTCGAGCAAATCTTTGATATCAATCCCTTTACGGATAAAATAATCATTTTTAGTAAATTGATTGACTATACGCTCTTTACTTTGGAGTGGAAGCAGCTCATCCAACTCTTTTTTACAACCCGTTTCAGTTTTGATTTTATCTTCCAAAAGTAGATTCCAACGAACACTATGTAAAAGAACAAATCCTAACCTTCTTTTTTTCTATTGCTCTTCATTTTCATATTCGTATGGATGTTTCACAAGATCTCTAAAGCAGCTACAGTTAGTGTTGCGAAAATTATCTATATTTTCTTTATCAACATTAATTTGATTTCGACTGACATGAGGGAAATGAGCACATGCTAGCTGATGAATTCTTTTATAACATCCAATTGTTAAAGGCTGACCTATTTGCTCAGCAGCATATTCACTTGCATTCTTAATACTGTTGTAAAATCCAGGCTCTACGTTACCTTCATGCAAGCCTTTATCAAAAACTTCGGAGCCAAACTGATGATATTTTCCGTCATATATCTGCTTCCATCAATCATCCTTTAAACCCCAGAAAACATTGTTATTTTGAATCATACTCTTGCCTTGCCTCCATATTTATGTAATATTCTAAGCGATTTTCATTAAATTTTTATAAAAAGCTTGCAAAGATTAGGACGAGCAAAGATTTCCAGAGTTCATCAAAGGCCAAAATGATCAACTACTGTTTACATAAATCCTACCAAAATAGTAGGTTTTGTGTATGAGCAAAGAAGAGCCGATCGCCAGCAGGGGTATTTCACTGCTAGACAGGCGAAAGAATGTGGATATTATGATTCTCACTTTAAACGCTACCTGTCAAGCGGAGAATGGTCAAAAATAGGTAGAGGTGTATAATGTGGAGGGACTATTGTTGTGATAAGTTTGTGAGGAAAGTTTTTGCGTACCATATGAATAGCGGGAGCTAAATCAGAGTCATTGGAAATAAGAAAGGCGTGATCAAATTTGTCTTTGTAAGCTAAATCTAGCATAGCAAGGGCGATGTTTACATCCGTTTCCTTTTCTTCATGTCCACACCACTTGTGCTTGCATTTAGGGCATTTCCTATCTTTTTGTTTGAATTTCCCCAAAACCGTGCTGACTTTAGAAGAGATAAGAGCCTTTACGTATTGAGTATGTCGTTTTTTAGATTGTGGGAGCCAGTCTGCATAAGCAGAAAAATAGATAACATCGACTAATTTTTGAGATTTTGGACGAATAAATACTGAAGACAAAGACCAAAGGTTTAACCACTTTAAATGAGGGGTGTTTAACCGATTGATTGCATGATAAAGATTGAATCCGTCTATAAAACAGATGACGCGCTGCTGATTCATTAAGCTCAAAAAAAGAAACCACGAGCCGGAACCCGTGGCCTTCGCATGGCTAGGTCATGCGGGATGATACTCTCATTCTAGTAGGCTTGCTCTTTTTTAATCAATGATGTTTTGCCTCTTGTTGCCATTGCTTCCCCCATCAGTCCCCCATTTGTTGGATTTTCGTGGGTTTTCTTATAAATGAACTCATCAAAAAATTGCTCTAGTGATGGTTTAGAATGATTGCCCAAAGCCGGAGTCGAACCGACGACCTTCGCATTACGAATGCGCTGCTCTACCAACTGAGCTATTCAGGCGGATTTTCCCTTATCGTAGTCTTTTTTATTATATTTTTCAAATATGGGTTTAAAGCTTTCATATTTATTATTTTTTATAAATAGTTATGTTTAATTTGTTCTTATTAATTTTTTATTTAGATTCCATTGCCCCTATATAAAAATTTGTTTATTGTGAATTTAGAGGTCCGTTATATTTATTGCGATCGCTCTGTGAGAAGATCAACCCCTATCCTACTCCCCCTGCCCGCGAGACTTTCTACAACATTTAAGGAGAAATGTTTATGAAAAGAAGAGATCTTCACCGATTATCGATTCTTTTATTCCTTTGGATAACAGTCGGATCCCTATCCCCTCTCTTAGGAGAGGAGGAACTGCTTCATCAGGATGATGTCAAAAAAGTCATGGCGCAAATGTTTACGCAACATGTCGAAAAGAAAGAGATCAGCGCCGATATTTTAAAAACTTCGTTTCGCGTTTATATTGAACAGTTTGATCCGGACAGAACTTATCTCCTTGATAGCGAGGTTGCTCCGTTTTTATCTCCCTCTTCCGAGGAATTAAAGAAGGTTTTGGGAGAGTATAAAGACAATAATTTTTCTATCTACCTGAAAATCAACGATATTATTCAGAACTCCATCAAACGGGCAAGAGACAACCGAGCGGCGGTTCTCGCACTGTACCAAAACGACCAACCTCTCAAAGATTCAGGAACGGGAGATCGCCGCCGATTTGCCCAAACACCGGATCAGCTGCTTGCGCGCCAAACCCGGGAGATAAGACAATTTATAGGGGAAGAAAAGGGTCCGTCGGCTTTGGCTAAATTCCGAGAATATGATTTTAAAGAGACGGAAAAAGAGAATCCTTATCTTTTTATAGGGAGTGACGGAAAGCCTTTAGATGCAAAGGCTAAAGAAAATCTATTGACCATGCACATCATCAAAGCCCTTGCCAAAAGTTTGGATTCCCATACTTCTTTTTTGAATCCGGGCGAAGCGTATGACATGCGAGTACGCCTTGAAAAGGGTTTTGACGGTGTCGGAATCGTGCTCGGCAAAAATAAATCGGGATATCAAATTGTAAAAATTCTTCCGGGAAGCGTGGCTGAATCCAGCGGAAAACTGGCTTTAAACGACTATTTGACGAAAATTGACGGGCAATCGGTCTCTGATGAGACTCTCGGAGATGTCATGAAAATGCTCAGGGGGAAAAACGGAACTCCTGTCTCACTGGAAATAAAACGGGAGGGAATCGGTTCTGATAAGGATTCCCGCTCTTTTAACGTGGTCTTGAAAAGAGAGCCTATCATTATCGATGAGGGCAGGGTGGAAACAAGCTACGTCCGATTCGATGACGGGGTCATCGGTACCATTGCACTTGAGTCTTTTTATCAGGGGCCGAACGGGATTTCCAGTGAACGGGATGTTCGAAGAGCTTTGGAAGAGTTGGAGAAAAAAGGTCCGGTCAAAGGATTGATTCTTGATCTGCGCGAGAATAGCGGGGGATTTTTGACTCAGGCGGTCAAGGTTGCCGGGTTATTTATCACAAACGGGGTGATTGTCATCTCAAAATATTCGAACGGGGAAGAGAAATTCTATAGAGATATGGACGGAAAAGTCTCCTATGAAGGTCCGATGGTTGTGTTGACTTCGCGGGCTACGGCCTCGGCTGCGGAAATTGTGGCTCAGGCGCTGCAGGATTACGGAGTAGCTCTTATTGTGGGTGATGAGCAGACGTACGGAAAGGGAACTATTCAGAGTCAGACGGTTACGAACGACGAAACAAAGGGGGGATCTTATTTCAAAGTTACCGTCGGAAAATACTATACCGTTTCGGGAAAGACTCCTCAAATCAACGGGGTAAAGGCAGATGTCGTGGTTCCGAGTCCGTATAGTCTCGAGCAGATTGGCGAGGAGTACTTGGATTATCCTATCGGGCGGGATTTTATTCCTGACGCTTTCGTTGACTCGTTGGATGACATTGATCCGGGTTTACGCCCCTGGTATTTGCGCTATTACATGCCGACATTGCAGCAGCGAAATTTGATGTGGAGAGATGCCCTTCCCGTGCTGAAAAAGAACAGTCGGATGAGGATGATGAAAAATGTCGATTATAAAAACTTTCTGAAAACCGGACGTTTTGACGAGGAGAATCGCTATGATGAATCGCATCATCTTTACGGAAAAGAGGATCCTCAATTGCACGAAGCTATTAATATTGTGAAGGATATGATTGCTCTGGAGCCTAAAAAAGGTGGTTTTCGAAGTCTGGGAATTACCCGTCCCGAACTCCTGTCTCCTGCAGAAAAATAATTTTTAGTATTGCAATAAATGGAATAAATCTCTATTGTTTTATCTCACGTGGCCAGATAGCTCAGTCGGTAGAGCAGAGGACTGAAAATCCTTGTGTCGCTGGTTCGATTCCAGTTCTGGCCACTCGACCGGAAGTAACGTTCAGTTACTTCCGGTTTTTTTTACCCTTTTTTCTTATCTAATTTTTTATGTTATCTAAATAATGTATAATTAATTCATGTTTATATTATAATGTAATTAGATAGCCTTTTAATTAATCTATATTTAGTTAATTTGTTTAAATACTATTAATTTATAGGTGCTATTATGTTAGTAGCAGAACTCCGGAAATTATTCGAAGACCTTAAAAAAAATGAGCAGTCCGTGCTATTTCTCAGTGAGTATGATATTAACGTACAAATCTTTATCGATTCAGGCAAACTGCTTCTTACTACGCCTGTATACTTTGGAAGTAACTATATTCCCGGAAGCGTTCGGAACGGAATCAAAAAAACTCCCCCCTTTACAAAAGACCGTATCATGAGGACTTCTCTAAAAGTCGATGAGAAGCATTTCCGTATATTTCTACAATACCTCGGAGCCGTGGAGGTTTTCAACAGTGAAAAATTTGTTCACTTGATTGAAGATTTTCATTATTTGGCTGAGGAGTGGAGAATCTACTTAGATGAACACGATAAAAACGATCTTGTTCATATTCGCTCAAAGAAATAACACACTTTATCATCCTGCTATTCTCTATAAATATAGATTGAATGTTAATGTAGCGTATTGAATATTGAAATTTTAGATTGAGAGTAGGGTGAGAAAAATGGAAGTAAAAACTGTCGAATTGAGTATTGAAGGCATGAGTTGCGTTTCGTGCGCTACGGCAGTAGAAAATGCGTTAAAAAAAACAGACGGAGTCATTTCTGCACACGTCTATTTTGCAACTGATAAAGCCGTTGTAGAAGTACAAAAAAATCTACCTGAAAAAACGATAGAAAATACCCTTATCGAAGCCGTACATCACGCCGGATACCGTGCAGGCATTCTTTTACAACAAGATACTTATCCCGAAAAAAAATACCCCGAAGCTGAATTTTGGAATTTTGCTTTTTCCGCACTTTTTACGTTGCCGTTTTTGATGCAGATGCTGTGGGAATTTTTTGGGATACATTGGCATATTCCCGGAGTGATCCAGGGAATATTGGCGACAGTAGTACAGTTCGGATTCGGATGGAAATTTTATGAAGGGGCATTTCGTTCTGTGAGGTCTTTAAGTGCGAACATGGATTTGCTGATTGCCATCGGAACAACAACCGCTTATTTTTTTAGTCTGATTGTTTTTTTATTCGAGCTTCCCCGGCATCTCTATTTTGAAAGCAGTACGATGATCATTACGCTCGTTCTTTTAGGAAGGTTGATTGAGTGGAATGCGAAGGGAAAAGCGGCGGATTCGATTAAAAAACTGATGAATTTGCAACCCAAAACAGCATACATCGTTGTCGACGGAGAAATTGTTGAGAAAGATATACGGGATATCCGGGTCGATGACATATGCGTAGTCCGGCCGGGAGAGATCATTCCCACTGACGGAAAAATACAGGAGGGAGAATCGTCGGTAAATGAGGCTATGCTGACGGGAGAAAGTACACCTGTATTGAAAACAGTCGGAAATTCGGTATTCGGCGCTACGATAAACGGAAACGGGATCATCAGGGTGCAGGCGACAAAGGTCGGAGCGGATACGTTCCTGAGCAGCATTATTCGCCTTGTGGAACACGCCCGGAATTCCGGCGCGCCTATACAACGCACTGCAGATAAAGTATCCGGCTACTTCATTCCCGGAGTTCTTGTGATTGCGTTGCTTACAGTGATCGGATATGCCGTAGCGGGACAATTAGCCGAGGGAATTGTCAATGCCATTTCCGTGCTTGTCATTGCCTGCCCTTGTGCGCTCGGATTAGCTACGCCAACCGTTATTATGGTTGCAAGCGGAATAGGTGCCGACCATGGAATACTGTTTAAAGAAGCTGCCGCTATTGAAAGAGCCGGAAAAATAAAAACGTTGCTTATCGATAAAACCGGAACGCTTACCGAAGGCAAGCCGCAGGTAGTCCGGACCGATGTATTCCACGGAACTGATGAGTATTTCATGTTGAAAATAGCACTTAGTTTGGAAAGTTTCTCCTCTCATCCCATTGCCGAAGCCATTTGTAGTTACGCGCGAAAAAAAGGGTTACGAGCAGGATTGGTAGAAGAATTTCGAAATATTCCCGGGCAAGGGATAACAGGATTTGTTGACACAGAGAAATATTCTATCGGATCGCCCCGATATGCAGAAAAAGAATTTCCCGGATCAATCGGCGAGTTGACGGCTATTGCAGAGAAAAATACGGATACATGTTGTTTGATATGGACCGAAAAAAAATTGATCGGTGCTTTTTATATTGCAGATCCCCTTCGATCAAACAGCAAAAAATTTATAGAAATGCTGAAAAAATTAAAAATCCGTCCGATCATGATCACGGGCGATAATAAAGCGACAGCAGAAAAAATTGCAAAAGATCTCTCTATTGAACAATATAAAGCCGAACTTTTACCGGAGGCAAAAATCAAAGAGGTGGAAGAAGAGATGCAATCCGGGCAAATCATCGGAATGGTCGGAGACGGCATCAACGATGCCCCTGCTCTCGCAGCAGCTTCTGTCGGATTTGCTATAGGAAGCGGCAGTGATATTGCGATAGAATCTGCCGATGTGACGTTGATGAATAAAAATTTATATGGAGTCATCACCGCCATCAACTTATCAGGAGCTGCTTTAGATAAAATTCGTCAGAATCTTTTTTTTGCATTTATTTATAATATATTGGCTATTCCTTTGGCAGCTTTCGGAATGTTGAATCCGGTGATTGCAGCGGCGGCTATGATGTTGAGTTCACTTTCCGTCATTACTAATGCATTGCTTCTAAAAAATATAAAATTATGAGTTCGGACATGTATATGGAGGGAGTTTTCTATTGGGATATTTATATTATTCCTCCGATACTTCTTTTATTGGTTTTGTTTATGATTGCGCGGAGATTTTTTCGCCGGTATAAGCCTCCATATTTATTTGTAAGTCAGTTATCGGCATTTATTTCGGATAAAAAATCCATACGGGAAAAATTTTTTAAAGTTCCCCGATTATTGCTATATAGCTCTCTTTTTATCTTTATAGCCGCTTTATTAGATCCTCATTACTATGTGCAAAAAAAAGATGATGAAAATGATCCGAATAAAAAAAAGATTCCTATTGAAGGCATTGCTATCTATCTGATTTTGGATAACTCTCTATCCATGTCTGAGCAGGTAACAGCGATTGATTCTTTCGGGAAACAATTTGCCGTTACAAAAATAGCCCTTCTTAAGCAATTGACCGAAAAATTTATTAAAGGAGATCCTGCATTGAATTTGCGCGGTCGGGATAATGATCGATTAGGAATTCTTACATTTTCCAGAACGGCGCAAGTCATTTCCCCTTTGACATTAGATCACGGGAGCATTATAGAGAATTTAAGAAAGTTGGATGTACAGCATGACGACGATCAAAGAGGGTCTGTTCCGGGTTATGCGATTTTCAAAAGCGCCAATCTTATTCAGGCAACCCGCCGATTCGGGCAAAATACGGACAAAGACAGTGATCCTTCTTATACAATAAAAAATTCTATTATTGTTCTCATTACGGACGGATTCCAGGAAATAAATCCGGAAGATGATGCAAATCCTTTGCGCACGATCGACATCATTGACGGTATCAATTATGCGAAAGATTTAAATATTCGGGTATACATGATTGATATCGATCCCAAAATAAATTTGGATCAATATGCTGATC
The DNA here is from genome assembly GCA_013288845.1 of Chlamydiota bacterium. GTDB lineage: Bacteria > Chlamydiota > Chlamydiia > Chlamydiales > Criblamydiaceae > JABDBB01. The sequence continues at coordinate 27,640 of JABDBB010000013.1, forward strand.
ACCGTAAATTATACAGCCTTTTAACACAATCGACCGGAGGAAATTTTTTCTATGTAGACAATACTCATGATTTAGGAAATATCTATGCAGAAATTGATCGATTAGAAAAAAGTACCTATATTGCGCCCGTTCCGGAAAATATGCCTCATTTCTATACAAGAGTGTCATTTTACCAACAATTGATCGGATTGGGAATGATTTTATTTCTTTTATTTTTATGCTTACGCTTTATGGTTTTTAGGGGTTTACCATGATTTCAGCAGATTTTTTTTATCATTCTCCTAAAGCAGCTTATCTGTTGTTTCTTGCCGTCCCTATTCTTTTCTTGTTCTTTTGGCTTTGGATGCGAAATAAAAAAAAACTTATCGATTTTGCTTCAGGAGAGATATTAAAAAAAAATATAAATCCACGTACAATCTCTTTGTACAGAATTAAGACACTTTGTATTTGTCTCGCTTGGCTCTCTCTTGTTTTTGCGTTGATGGATCCTATGAAAAAATCAGGGTATCCCGAAAATACAGTCTCAAATCAGCCTGTGAATCCGAATTCACAAAATAAATTGAAACGAAAACCTCATGAAGTAATTTTTCTTATCGATACATCTGCCTCGATGAATGTCAAAGACGCAAAAAACGGATCTCGATTAGATTATGCAAAAGATTTAGCAGATAAAATTGTTGCCGGTATATCGGGAGACGATATTTCTCTCTATCTTTTTACATCCCAAACCGATAAAACTGTCCCGTCAACATCGGATTATTTTTTTATGCGTCTCATGATGAGAAATATTGCAGTAGATTCTGAAGGTGTCGGAGGTACTGATATATTTCAGGCTTTAAAAAAAGTGATGGAAGACTATCCGATTATTCCCGAAGAAAAAATTAAAACTTTGATTATAGTGTCTGACGGCGGAGATTTGCATTACGAAGACAATCAAACGAACAAGGAAGAGTATAAAAAAGCTCTTGTAAAGCTTTTAGGAGAAGTAAAGAATAAAAATTTACATGTATATACAATAGGTCTTGGATCCGAAGAGGGAGGAAAAATTCCCGACATAACATTTCAGGGGCAACCCGTATCTTCTCATATTATTCCCGATCTTTTATCCGAGCTTGCTGATAAGGGAAACGGAATTTATTATTCAGGAAATGAATATGATACGGCAACATTAGCAAAAGAATTGACTGAAAAAATAAAGAGTGCCGATCGATTTTTAACCGAATATGAGATCAATACCCGCGTGTATAATGATGCTATCGGTCAGGATTTCCTTTTTAAAAGGTATTACCAATATCCTTTGTTTTGTGCAGTCTTTTTTTTGATTCTTTTTCTTGTTTTGCCGGATAATTTTAAGAAGGAGCATTTTTTATGAATTGCCTCTTTTTTTGTTTTTTCCTGTATATGGTCTGCAATTTATTAGGTGCAGAAGACTCTGTAGAAAAACAAACAAAAAATGCCGAGCGATATGTGGATCTCGAAGAGTATGCACAAGCCCGAACTTTATATAAAAATATTGATTCGAGAACAAAAGATGGGTGGAAAAAAGCCATTCTTCATTATGACATAGGTACGACCTATCTGTTGGAAGGCGATTATCTTTCAGCCGGAAAAATATTTGATAAAATATCCTTCGGAAAAAATCCTTTTCCCGGTTTTGTCGTCAATGTAAAAGCAAATGAATCCACCGCACTTTTCTCTTCTGTATTAGCAGCAAAAAACAAAGATAATTTGTCTTTCACAATAGCACAACTTTCCGACGCTTTACATAACATCGAAGAAATAGATTCAGAAATCAGCGATGAAACATTTTCAGCATATCTTGAAAACATGAAAAAAAATCTTCGGAAAGAAATTATTTCGGATCGACAACTTTTATTCGATAATCAAAAACAAAAAATGTCGGAGGAAAGTTTTATCCCTTTCTTACAGGCTACTTTGGCAATTGTAGAGAAAAAAATCAAAATAATACAAAAAAATCAGGACCAAACAATAGCTGTTACACAACAGCTTCATAAAATTTCTTCCGAATTAAATAGTATGCTGCCTCCAATAGAAGAGAAGGAAAAAACTTTTTCCATAGGACTCTTTACTTCACTCATAGAAAAAATCCACTCCGGCAATATTCCGGAAGCCTTTATTCAAATATCCGAAATGCAAAAAATGCTATCGAAAGAATTTATTGTCCTCATCAAAAAACAAACACCGGCCGAGATATCGGTATCGATCCGGGAAATTTTTCAAAATATAACCGGATCAGAATTCATACAACCTCGGTCTTTGCTCTCTTTGCAATATTTCGTAAAAATTGCCGGAGATATTTTTTACGAAAGAAATTTTTTTGATGATATATGGAATGAAATCGAAAATAATTTGAAAAAAAGTATTGGGGAATGTGAAAAAGGGGACAATGAAAAAGCAAAAATTTTCTTTCTCGTAGCGTATACTAAATTTATCCGATTTTTTCAAAATCACGACGAAAAATCGGAATTTCTCGCTAATCTCATTGTTATGCAAAATACAACCGGACAAATTACAAATTTGATACAAAATATATCCGAAAATTATCTCCCTATCGCAATCAATGCACAAAAAGAGACTCTTGCTACGGCTGAATTATTTTGGAATGTTGCCCGGTCAATACAAAATGAAAATTTTTCCGGAACAATAAATCCGGACGATGAAAAATCAACCTCGTGTCAATATAATCCATGGAGTGAAGTAATTAAAATTTTTAATGAGGGATACGAATCAGGAAAGGAGTCTCTCTTCTATTTGGAAAGCAAAAATCCGAATTTAGAACACATATTTATGTTACAAAAAAAGACAGCGGAAAAATGGGAAAAAGCTGAGGATATGCTAAAAAATCCAAATAAATCTCAGCCGGGATGCACTCTCCATGACTCTCCGCAACAAAAAGAACCGACAAAACAACCGTCAAATCCACAACAAAATCCACAAAATTCTCCTTGGAACGGATCGGATGATCAGGTATTGCGTTTATTGCAAAAAATGGAGCAAGATGATCGAATCGAAAAAAAAGGGAATGCATCAGGAAAAGGATCGGAAGAAAAATTATGGTAAAACTCTCAAGAACCGGATACTTTTTTATACTTTTCTCGGCGTTATTTCTTTTTTTTACTCCGGGTTATGGGAATGATGATGAGATCAAAGTTTCTGTCCGCCCCGAGAAAAATGAAATATCTTCAGAAAAGCCCATCAGCGCTGTTGTGCAGGTGCAACATCCCAAAAATTCGACTGTTGATATAAACACATTTTCTATGAAAGGTGCTCCTCTTAAAGTGGAGTCTATAGGAGTAAAAGAATCTTCTCCCGGATCAACTAATGTCCTTTCGCTCTATACGTTTCTCCTTCCCGGAAAAGCTTCAGGTCTTTATCTGATCTCTCCGATCTCTGTAAATGTCGACGGGAAAACATATCGCTCCGGATCGGTCAGCTACAGAGTAATCGCAGATCCTGAACCGACTACACCGGCGCCGGCTGCCGGAAAAGGCCCTTTCCTTCAATTAGGAACGTTTATCGACGGATCTTCTAATCTTTATCCCGGACAAAAGATTCGTGTGGGCTATCGCCTTTATTTCAATGATAATTTTGATTTGGATCAAACTGTCTTTCCCCTGACGGAAGCAAACGGTTTTAAAAAAATCGGAAACGAAAGAATCAACGACGCAAAAGAATCTGTCGTTTCTGTTCGCCAAATTGACAGAGAAATAGAGGCTGTTACTCCGGGAAAATATTCTTTCGGCCCCTCATATGTCATCGCGTCGTTATATCGCAACGATTCAAACGGAAAAGAGAGAAAAATCAAAGAGGGAATTCGTGCCGAAGCTCCCCCGGTCACTCTCGAAGTCCTTGCTTTTCCGGAGGAGGGGAAACCCCCGTCTTTTAACGGAAGTACAGGAGAAAACATTCAATTTTCTGTCGCTCTTGCAGGACCTTCCGAAGTAAGTGTGGGTGATAAAATCTCTTTAAGTGTTGAATTTACAGGTCCTTCCGATGATTTGAGCAATATAAAACTTCCGGATTTATGCTGTCTTCCGGGATTTGCCGGATTCTTTACTACGGATGATATTCCCCCTTTACCTACTGAAGAAAAGGGAAAATTGACCTATAAGGTTTCTATAAGTCCTGTAGTAGAGAAAATTGCAGAGATTCCCCCGATAGAGTTCTCTTATTTTGATGTCATTAACACTAAATATGTTACGTTAAAAAGCGGGGCAATTCCTATAAAAATAACACCCGCAAAAAAAACACCCCCCAAAGACTCTGCACCTGCTGCCAAAGCATTTTCATGGCCTAAACCGATAAAGACTCCGGAACCTGTAGAAATAAAAACGATATACCCTTTGGAAAAATCGGATCTCGACAATTATTTTTTCGGATCGCCCTATGTTCTTTGGATTATTCCTCTCGGAATTTTGTTTATATTCCTCGAAATTGAAATTTTGAAAAGGCATGCGCAGGAATTAAAACGTAGGCAAATTAAATCGGGAAAAGATCTTTTAGAAGAAGCAAAAGTATCACACGGAGGATTTTCCCGATTTTATAATCTGCTGACTAAAGCATTGCTGATGATTCTTTTCGAAAATAAAATTATAAAGAATTACAATATATCTATTGTAGAATTACCTGAAGAGGGGATCGGAGGAGATGTAAAACATCTTCTTTTCGGAATCGAAGAGGTGCGCTTTTCAGGAAAAGGCGATCCGCAACAAGAAGAAATCGTAAAAAAAGCTGAAGAAATAGTAATGAAAATTCAAAAAACCACCGAAGGAGTTTCTCATGAATAATTCCGAAAAAATTCGAGAGCTCTTCTCTTCAACACAAGTACAAATAATCGCTTTGATTTTATTCGGATGTATTTCTATCTTCTATTATTTTATGACTTCGGCTTCCTATAGCCTTACAGAGGCAAATAATATCTATCACGAAGGAGAAAGAGCTTCTTCTATAGAACAAAGAAATTCTGCATTTAATAAAGCTTTGGCTTTATATATGGAATCGGATAAAAAATATGACCCGGTCTATGGAAACGGAAAAATTTATTACAATATAGCAAATACTTTTTTTCAGCTTGAGGAGTATCCTTCAGCAATATTGTATTATTATCGATCTTTAAGATTAAGACCCGGCGATCGCAATATTTCCGATAATTTGGATCAGGCACTCAAAAAAATGGAAATTGTACCTCAAAAAGAAAGTTTTTCTGTTAAAGAGATTTTTTTTCTACATCATTATATCTCGCTTCCGGGTAGATTGCAGGTATTTTTTCTTTTTTCTCTTTTAGGATTTATTTGTTTGTCTTTTTATATTTTAGGAAAAAAACCTCTTTTGAAATACGGAACAGTAATTTTTCTTGTATTGGCCGGATTTTTTCTCCCGGGAATTTTGTATAGTCTATTTTTACAAAATACGGAAGGGGTGGTCATGAGCCCGACCGCTATTTATCGGGGATCCGGGAAACAATTTGCAAAGGTCATTGAAACACCTCTAAAAGCAGGTTTAAAAGTATCTGTATTGGAGTCGGATGATAAAGGAGAATGGCTGAAAATTGAAGACGAAAAAACAATCGGTTATGTCGAA
>JABDBB010000014.1 GCA_013288845.1 Chlamydiota bacterium
ATTTGATTCCCGCCTCATATCCGTATTCCTCGTATTTTTTGAATACATCGGGATGAATAAATTCTTTCACACGCAGCTTCAGCCTGTTTGCCTGCAAATATTGTCCGATCGTGACGATATCACATCCCGCCTTCTGAAGATCGAGAAGAGTTTGTTGCACCTGTAATTCCGATTCACCCAATCCCACCATCAGACCCGATTTCACTAAAAGAGCGGTTCCTCTTTCAAAAGAAAATTGTTTTGCTGCCCGCAAAATTGCAAGGGTTCTCTCATATGTTGCCTTATGCCTGACTCTCGGCGTCAATTCCCGTACCGTTTCGATGTTGTGATTAAAAATTTCAGGCTCTGCAGCAAGCACGACATATAAATCTTCTATATTTCCGTTGAAATCGGATGTCAGCACTTCAATTGTACAATCGACAACGGAACGACGCACCTCCCGAATGACCGATGCAATATGCGCAGCTCCCTGATCAGGAAGATCATCCCGGCCCACCATTGTGATCACAACATGCTTCAATCCCAGTTTTTTTACCGAATCGGCTATCCGCTCCGGTTCATCTTTTTCGAGGGGCTTCGGCTGTTTATTAAAATCGATATCGCAAAATCCACAGGCACGAGTGCACTCTTTTCCCATAATCAGAAAAGTAGCTGTTTTTTTTGACCAACACTCCGGAAGATTCGGACATTTAGCCTCTTCACAAACTGTGTAGAGACGATTTTCTTCCAAAATATTTCCTGTTTTCCACAAATTATTCCCTTCAGGGAGTTTTCTGTGCAGCCATGAAGGAAATCTTCCGGGTCCGACAGCTTTATGCTCTGCCCGCTCTTCCGGATTATCAGGAAGAATGTTCAGCTTGTTTTTTTTTACCTGGGGTTTGTGATTGAAATCATCTTTTTGTAGCATGGTCAGTACTTAGCCGGTTGTGCGTTTCTTTTTGGGAGGGAGGTGTAAAGGAGTATCATTTACCATAAGCGCAGCTTCATGCCAAATTTCTGCCATTGTGGGATGTGCGTGGATCGTTTCTATCACACAGTCAAGAGTCAGCTCGTTAGCTACGGCAATCCCCGCTTCGGCAATCAAAATTCCGGCTTCGGATCCTACTATTTGCGCTCCTAAAATCTGACCTGTGGCTGTATCTATCACAATTTGAGCAAATCCTTCCGTTTCTCCTGTAGCCTGCGCTTTTCCGAGCGCCCGGAACGGAAAGGATCCGGATTTTGCATGATATCCTTCTTCCAGAGCTTTTTCTAAGGTAAGTCCGACACTTGCGATTTCCGGATCGGTAAAAATCACGGAAGGAATGGCATCATAATGCATATGTGCCTCTTTCCCGCATGCATTTTTTGCTGCGACCATACCTTGATGTGAAGCGACATGTGCAAGCCACCATGTAGAGGCAATATCCCCTACTGCATATATTCCGGGAATATTCGTCTCCATCTTATCATTGACCCGGATAATTCCGTTTTCTTCCACAATGACCCCGATAGTATCCAATCCTATTCCGGAGGTGTTGAGGGAACGGCCTGTACATACAAGAGAGAGATCGGCAAAAGTACTTTCCCCGTTTCCTAATAAAACGGTAACTCCCTCTTTTTCCTTTTTAATTTCTTTTACGCCGGCGCCGGTCTTAATAGAAATGCCCCTTTTCATGAAGGCTTTCGCAAGGAAATCCGATACTTCAGGACTCTCCCCGGGCAATAATGTAGGCATCATCTCAAAAATTGTTACTTTAGTCCCTAAAATATTATAAAGAGAGGCAAACTCACACCCTATTATTCCTCCGCCTATAATGGCGAGTGTCTTGGGCAATTCAGAAATTTCCAACAGGGAGGTAGAGTCGTGAATATATCGATAATCAAAAGGAAAGGCTCCTATACTCCGAGGTTCGGATCCGGTGGCAATAATCGTTTTTGCAGCTTGTATAATTGTATTGGTAGCGCCGGTCACTTTAATTTCTCTCTCCGAAATAAATTTTCCGAAGCCTTTTATAATGGTGATGCGATTAGAATTGATCAGCCCTTCCACACTTTTACACATCGTGCTGACAATTTTGTCCTTCCGCTCTTTCATCTTCGCAAAATCTACCCGTACATCGGAAACGGAAATACCGAAATCGGCGACATGATTCAAAGAATGAAACAAACGGGCACCGGCAATGAGCGCTTTAGTGGGGATGCATCCGCGATTGAGACAGGTCCCTCCCAATCCTTTCTCGTCAATAAGAACAACTTTTTTTCCTAATTGTGCCGCTTCTATAGCTGCAGGATACCCTCCGGGTCCCCCTCCAATGACTGCGATATCAAATTTTTCAGGCTCCGGATTCATAAATTGCTGTCCTTTCCGCTTGCGATAACTTATAATTTCGAAGATACTAAATTTCCTCTTTCTTGATAAAGGATTTAAGCATGACTTTTGCCGGCCTTCTATTTTTACATTCTCCTGATAGGTTTTTGTTGAAAATAAATATTAAATCCGGAATAGAAAGCATAGAGCCGGTATAATCGCTCTAAGCTATTAAAAATAATAAAAATAAGAATATTTATATGACTCATCAAACAAAATGCAAGCTTTGCTGGAACTGCGAAGGAAGAGTGGGCCTTACCGAAGAGCACTGCTCCTTTTGCGGAGTATATCTCAGCCCCGCCTCTTCCTATAATGAATCGGAAGAGAAAGAAGAAGATTACTCTCCCCCTTATAATAATGAACCGGAATCCTACACGGAAATCCCGCAGGCTCCCTATACTTCCGAACCGAAAACCAAAAAAAATTATCCGGAGACTGCGGAAGCTTCAGAAGCTTCTGAAAAAAGCTCGCTCACTTCTCTATTTTCAGATCGGATGTTTCAAACAGTGTATCCTTTAGGATTGCTGCTGGCGGGGGCGATTTTCTCTCTTTTCGGACTCGTTCTCTTGTTGTTTTCTGATTCACAGGGACGCTTAACTTTGCAGTGGGAAGGGGGATATTGGTATATCTATCTCCTCATCAGTACGGGAATGCTCTTTTTCGGATGGAAGGCTCTCTCCCAATTAGATGAAGCGGAAAGCTAATGCAACACTGTACTGTATAAAATGAAAAGTTATAATCCGGATAAAATCCGGGAAATTTTTAACTTATCGTTACCTTCTACCAAGGTAAATCGGAATTTTCCGACACCTCTGTATCCATGTTTTCCTCTGTACGTTTCGTCTTACAGACTATTTCGGAAATTTTCAAAGTTCCTTCTATGTTCACAACGGTAAATTCGGATCTATCCAGAATCTTCCAACGATGTTTCCACCCCTCAAAATTTTCTGTGATTATCTCTATAAATATTTGTGCCATGGCCTTATTTTCTCCCCTCTTGTGTGAGATAGACATCTCCCCCGGAACCAAGTCGGTATGCTTAAAAAGACAATTTTTATAGACCTCTAAAACAGCTTCTTTTCCTTCCGTTTTATTATCGTCTTTGTATAATTTCACATCTTCGGTTAAAAGTTGACTAACTGTATCTATATAAGGTTCATAAAAAATTGCCTCTAAATAGGCTTTAACAACGGCACCCGGACTCTGAATAAATATATTTTTCTCCTTTTTTAACGGTTAATGATAATGAACAATTGCAGCATGTCATATTCGACTAAATTATCAAAAAAAAAAAATTTTTTGGGCAAATCACTCCTAAATATTTACCTGAGCAGCAAATATTTAGGAGGAGGAAGTTTTTTATGATTTTTTATAAGATAAGCCCATCAGAGATAGTTTCTTTAGGTTTGGATCTTAACAATTTACGCACGGAGGAGAATCTACCCTCATCGATCTTCTGTGTAAATTGTCTTTCTTCATCCAGGCAAGTAACAATTTTGTAAATTCTAGACTCTCCGTTTTCTTCCTGCCTATAGTAGACTTTAAGTACGTTTTGTGAAATAGTACAGATCTTTTTTTCCTTATCTAATTTTTGTATATTAAACCTAAGGCACTCTATATTTTCTCCTACACTCTCAATACTTGAACTCTTTACAAAAGTATCCGGACCGGGAAGAATTTGCCGAAACTCTCTCAAAACACGATCTTTTCCCATCATTCCGGGCCGTCTTCTTCCTCTACTCTCCTCAGTTTTTTCCACATCATCAGTTAAAATATTGCTGAGCGCTTCTTCACTAAAAACTTTGTAATAGAAACCAATCAAGATATAAGAAACAGCATTTGCTTGCATATATATTTCCTTTTTTTAAAAGTTTAACGGACATCGACAATGCAAGTATATCTTATTGCATTAAAGGTGTAAAAATAAAAATTAATCATTATCTCTTCACAATTGAACTACAAGCATTTAAAGTAAGAAATTCAACCGTTACGTGCAACGTATGGAATGTATAAAACGCATTGACAGGTCAATGCGAAGGCAAAATGGTGACAAGTCATCGCACTCCAAACGCTGCGCGAGTAGATACAGCCCTTTTTTATAAGAGCTCGTCATCACTGACAGGGTCTATCGGGGTTTTGACTATTAAATCGAAAGAAGTAACAATTTTGTAAATTTTCAACATTTTATCTTCGTCCTTACAATAAAATTGGAGTTTTATTTTTGAAATAGAACAGGTTTGTGTTGAGGAATTTAATTTTTGCACATTTAAGCGAAGGGAAGCTGAGTTTTCTTTAATCTTGATCTTTGTTTTTATTACATCAGTATCTTCTCTATTTTCGGCAATCAGTTTCCGGTATACTTCTAAAACTTGTTCTATGCCTTTAACCGGTTCTCTTTTTTTATCGGTATCATCAGTTTTTTTCACATCGCGAGTGAAAATATCTCTGAGCGCGGCTTCATTGGAGTTACAGTAACAAGCATCTATATAGGCAAGAACAAGAGCATGAGGATTTCGCTTAACATGGGAATCAGAAACATACATATATACAATTCCTTTTTTAAAAAAGTTTAACGGACATTGACAACGAAATTATATCTTATACTGCTAAATGTGTAAAATTAAAAATTAAATCATTGTTCGTCCGGAATTGAACTACAGGCATTTAGAGTTAAAAAATTCAAGCGTTGTGCGTGATTAATTCGCATACGCATTAAGCTAATATGAATTAAGTGATTTATAATTAGTTAGTTATGTAAAATGTAATTGAATTCGCGCAGCGTTTGGAGTGCGCGTGACTCGTCACCGCTTTGCCCTCGACTCGACTTGTCAAGGCGGTTTAAGCGTTATTTTGTGTTTATAGATATTCAGAAATTCGTTCAAAGATTAGTTCTCTAAGTTTTTAAAAACGCATCGACAAGTCGATGCGAGGGCAAAGCGGTGACGAGTCACCGCACTCCAAACGCTGCGCGAGTTTAAATTTTTGTTAACCTAAAGAATTAACTATTAATTATTTACAGAAGCCTATTATCCGGCATTATGATCTTAGCTTAACGCGTATGCGACTATTCGCTCTATTGCCTCTTTCAGGGCTTTTTTGAAGAGGATACCCGGAGCTATCGGTGCAGCCCCTTTTTCCATTCTGTAACGGACATTCCCTTTTTCCCAAAGGGCAAATCCTTTTAACAACTCCGCGTCCGACTCATGCCTATTCCGCTCTTTGTCGCATAATTCTTTTTCGGAATGGATGAAAACCGCCCCTTTTGCCGCGTGGATCGTTTCCATTATGGTGACTCCGCCGCCGCCGTAAATTCCTAAATTGCATCTTTGCATAAGAGGAGCAATCTCATCATCATCCTGAAAGCCTAGAGGGATGATCAGGATATTTTTTTTGTATTCTTCGGGTATTTCTTTGGCGATCCGGCACACTCGATAAAAAAGATCTATTTTTTTAGCTTCGTGCCTTCCGCATCCGGCAAAAAAAATAAATCTATGCGAGAGTTCCCGGTTACATGCATCTATTGCAATCTCTATGAAATCGCTCAGATAATCGAGCGTTTTGTAGGCCGTTTCACTGCCTATAGTAGAGAATACAATACAGTCTTTGTCGTTTACGGGAATATGAATCACTTTTTTAGGTGCATAAGGAAAAAGTCCGCCGAAACAGGAAATTTTCTGTAATTTTTTCTGCATCAGTTCCTCATGGAATCGAAACTCTTCCTCATTGTTGATTTTGATTTGTATCCGGTTACAAGAAGAATTTTGTAAATTAAAGAAGGCGGGTCGCAGCGGAAAATCGGAATATTTCACCAAAGAAGGTTCATCAGGATTGTAATATAGATTGAATTGATGCTTCCACCACTCCTGTTCGTTCATGTTGTTTTCAATAAGAGGTCGGGTGGTGATGACCTGTAAATTTTTTTTATTTTTTTTAGATAGATTTTTTAAAGGTTCGGAATAATGAATTGCATCGGAGGTGGGCAGATCGGTCAACATCTTATACACCTTAATCTTTCTGCCTGAAACGGCATTTACCGCACGCACTGCTTTCATGATGACCGAGGTGGCAAGAGGCTGCACATCCAGAACACAGGTGACCGATTTTTTGCGCATCAACGCAGTAAAAATAGAGAAAAAAATGGGAATAAAAAAAAGAACATCGACCAATTCAAGATGGGTAGGACCTTTGAATAAGAAATTACGGAAAGGTCGTCCTTTGACTAAAAACTCCTGTTTCCCGATATCGCCGTTTTTTTTTGCGTTGTTCCAACCTTGGTTCATCATGTTGTAAATGAATTTGCCGAGCGGCTTAGGAAAAGAATTTTTTATTATATCGACCGTATAAAATTTATTTTCAGTGGCGCTGTTTTGCATTTCAAATATGTGATTGAGGGCCTGCAGCACTGTTTTATGCCCGCCTCCTCCGCCGTTTGTGACTCCTAAAACAGAACCTTCTGAGGTAAAATCCACACATTTTTTATGATATTCCGACTGATTGCTCATATTTCCCGGCTTAAATTTAAAAATTATTTTTTTTAACTCAAAACTCAGATTATTATACGATATTATCTTCTTTTTTCATCTTATTAATTATAAGGCATTGAAACAAAATTTAAAACGGAATAACCCGTAAAAATTGTTCCTGTCATTTTGATCTACCCCGTATTATCCGGAGTATGTTAAAAAATATTTTTATGAAATAAAGATTTTATGACCGGCAATTTATTATATGGAAAAAATTAAAAACGGAGATCTCGTCACCTTCCGCTACTCGGGAAGACTAGAGAATGGAACTCTTTTCGATACAACAGAGGGAAAATCCCCTTTTTCCTGTGTCATCGGAAGCGGAATTCTATTTCCTTTTTTTGAAAGTAAACTTGTGGGGATGAAAAAGGGAGAAAAAAAGACTTTTATGATCCCTTTCCGACATGCCTACGGAGATATTCGAAAAAATCTCATATGGGATGTTTCCAAAGAGCGTTTACCTCCCGGATTGCAACCGCATGTCGGAATGAAACTAAAGGTACATTTAAAAAAATCGGGTCGCGATCGCTCTGTCCGGATTGCAAGTCTCGGTAAATTCGCCGTGACAATAGACGCCAACCATCCCCTTGCCGGGAAAGACCTCTATTACGAAGTAGAAATCCTTACTATCAACTCATAGAAAGTTCAATGTCCTGCTCTTTTTTCATCAAATCGCGCCATTTTGCCGCATCTTCAAATCGCCTTTCTTTGGCAGCTTCTTTCATATTTTTTTCATATTCTTTAATTTTTTTTCGTACCTCTGCGATAGTGATGTAGCTGTGCGGTTCTTCCGCAACCAGAGCAGTATGTTCCGGCTGTTCAGAATAAATAGCTCCTATTAACACCTCTTCTTCAGGGAGCAACGGAGTGATTTCTCTTTTCACAGAACGTGGAGTGATCCCGTGCTCAACATTATATTGTTGTTGTATAATTCTTCTGTGATTGGTCACCCGAATACAGGCATCGATCGATTTCGTTATCTTATCGGCATACATAATCACCCGCCCCTTTTCGTTACGCGCAGCTCTGCCGCATGTTTGAATAAGGGCTGTTTCACTTCTCAAAAATCCTTCTTTATCGGCATCTAAAATCACGACAAGAGAAACTTCCGGTATATCTAATCCTTCTCTCAACAAATTGATTCCCACGAGTACATCGAATTCTCCACGACGTAAATCGGCAATAATCTGTGTCCTTTCAATCGTATCAATATCGGAATGCAAATATTTAGCCTTCACATCCAACTCTTCCAAATATTTGGTCAATTCCTCCGACAACCTTTTTGTAAGGGTCGTCACCAATACGCGATTCCCTTTTCCCGTCTCCAAACGAATTTCGCTGATGCAATCGTCAACCTGTGTTGTGGCAGGTCTAATTTCAATTTCCGGATCGAGCAATCCGGTCGGGCGAATAATTTGCTCCACAACCACCCCTCCGGATTCTTCGATTTCCCATGGAGCGGGTGTCGCCGACACATATACAACCTGATTCATCCGGCTATATGTCTCTTCAAATTTCAAAGGGCGATTATCATATGCCGAGGGAAGTCGGAATCCGAAATCGACAAGGGCACTTTTACGGGCACGATCACCGTTGTACATGGCATGAAGCTGCGGAACCGTTTGGTGGGATTCATCGACAAACAGCAGAAAATCATCAGGAAAATAATCCAACAGACAGGAGGGAGGATCCCCTACATTTCGTCTGCTGAAATGGCGCGAATAGTTTTCGATTCCTTTGCAAAATCCGACCTCTTTGATCATTTCCAGATCGTTCAATGTCCGTTGGCGAATTCTTTGGGATTCAACCAAAAGGTTGGTATCTTCAAAATATTGTTCCCGTCCTTTCAACTCTTCTTTAATGGTTTCGATTGCAACAAGTCGGACCTCTTCGGGAGTCACGTGGTGAGAGCTAGGGTATATGGTAATCGAAATAATGTGAGCCAAAGTTTTTCCGGTGAGAGGGTCTATCTCAGAAATTTTTTCAATTTCATCACCGAAAAATTCGATCCTCACGGCAAGATCATCTTCATAAGCGGGAAAAATATCCAACACATCGCCGCGAACGCGAAAGGTTGCCCGCATAAGATCCATATCGTTTCTTTCATATTGCATCTCGACAAGATGCAGAAGAATGTCATCGCGGCGACGCTCTTCTCCTACTGTCATCGTCAGGTTCATTCCGCGATAATATTCCGGCGAACCTAATCCGTAAATACATGAAACAGAAGCGACTATAAGAACATCACTTCTTTCAAGAAGAGACCGTGTTGCACTGAGCCGCATTTTGTCTATCTTGTCATTGATGGCCATATCCTTTTCAATATAAGTATCGGTCCTGGCAATATAGGCTTCGGGTTGGTAATAATCGTAGTAAGAAACAAAATATTCTACGGCATTATCGGGAAAAAAATTTTTAAATTCCTGATAAAGCTGCGCGGCAAGGGTCTTATTATGCGCCAAAACAAGGGTGGGTTTTTGGACCTGCTCCACAATATTTGCCATAGTAAAGGTTTTGCCCGATCCGGTCACTCCGAGAAGAACCTGCGATTTTGTTCCGGCAAGGAGTTCGCGGGAAAGGGTGCGAATGGCATCGGGCTGATCTCCACACGGAAGATAAGGGGTCTTTAACTTGAACATAATCACTCCAAATCATTTATATTTAGAATACTACAAAACGATAAAAAAGGCTACCCTCCAAAAAAAACCAAAAAATATACCTTATTCAATCGGAAATTCGGCGAAATACTGAAAAACCTTAACTTGTGAAAAATCGTTTTTTGGAGTAAAATAGTGCAAATGATTTAATCACCTTAAATGCAAAGAGTTACCATGTTCGCCTTATTAAGAAAATTATTCGGGACAGCTCAAGATCGATTGGTTGGGAAGTTTTTCGGAATCGTAAAACAAATTAATGCTACAGAAGAAAAACTTCATCATCTGAGTAACGAAGAGTTGCAGGCAAAAACGGATGAATTTAAAAGGCGCTTGGCCGGCGGAAAAGAAACGGTCGATGATCTGTTGCCGGAAGCGTACGCGGTAGTAAAAAATGCATGCCGCCGACTCGCAGGAACGGAGATTCATGTTTCAGGCTACAACCAAAAATGGGACATGGTTCCTTATGATGTGCAACTTGTCGGGGCCATCGCTATGCACAAAGGGGCGATTGCGGAAATGCATACGGGAGAGGGAAAAACTCTTACTGCCGTTCTGCCTCTCTACCTCAATGCACTGACAGGAAAACCCGTTCACCTTGTCACCGTAAACGATTACCTGGCGTCCCGAGACTGCCAATGGGTCGGAACGGTTCTCCGATGGCTCGGACTAACCACAGGCGCCCTCACAAATGATATCGCTCCCGACGAACGGAAAAGTATTTACCTCTGCGATGTAGTTTACGGAACCGCTTCCGAATTCGGATTCGACTATCTGCGCGATAATTCCATGGTGGTGACAAAAGAACAACAAGTGCAAAGAGGCTACTATTTTGCCATCATCGATGAGGTCGACAGTATCCTCATTGACGAAGCGAGAACTCCTCTGATCATTTCCGGACCGGTAGCCGAAAGTCGCCAAATGTACGGAGAACTTCAGGAAAATGTAGCGTCCCTCGTAAGAAAACAACGGGATTATTGCAATAAACTTGCCACCGAAGCGTTTAAAATACTCAAACCTATTCTGGCTCAAAGTGAAGAAGGGGAATTTCCCGCACAGTCAAAACAGGAAAAAGAGGAATTCGAAGAGGCTCTACGAAAATTATGGCTGGTAGGAAAGGGAACTCCGCGCAATAAAATTCTGATGAAGGCAAAAGAAAATCCGAATATGCGGGCAGCGCTCGATAAATGGGATCTCTATTATTATGCCGAACACAATAAAGATGAACGCAAAGAATTTCTTAGCCAACTCTATCTCACTGTCGACGAAAGGGGAAATGATTACGAACTGACAGACAAAGGGATCGAAGCTTGGGAAAAAACTTCAGCAGAACATTCGTATGCCGATGATTTCATCATGTTTGACATCAGCGATGAATACCTGAAAATTGATCTGAATACTTCTTTCGATACCGATGCCAAAGTAGAAGCCAAATTAAAAATTCGAGAAGAAGATGCCCACAGAAAAGAGCGGGCTCACAACCTAAGACAACTTCTTCGCGCGCAATTGATGATGGATAAAGACATCGACTATATTATCCACGACGGCAAAATTGTCATCATCGATGAAAATACGGGACGTCCTCAACCGGGCAGAAGATTTTCAGACGGATTACACCAGGCTATTGAAGCGAAAGAAGGGGTTGAAATCCAGAAAGAAACTCAGACATACGCAACCATTACTCTTCAAAACTACTTCCGTATGTACGAAAAACTTTCCGGGATGACAGGAACAGCTACAACGGAAGCGAATGAATTCAAACAGGTCTATAAATTAGATGTCTTGGAAATCCCCTGCAATAAGCCGAATAAAAGGACGGATTTCAACGACGAAATTTATATGACGGAAAGGGAAAAATATAACGCAATCCTGAAAAAAGTTCAGGAATTCCATAAAGAAGGACGTCCTATCCTCATAGGAACAGATTCCGTCCAGGCTTCAGAAAAACTCTCCCGAATTTTCTCTCAAAATAATCTTCCTCACACTGTTCTGAATGCGAAATTCCATGAACAGGAAGCGGAAATCATCGCCAATGCCGGAAGGAAAGGGGCGATCACCATCGCCACCAATATGGCCGGTCGGGGTACCGACATTAAATTAGGGGAAGGACTCGCCGAAGTCGGAGGTCTGCATGTCATCGGAACAACCCGTCACCAATCAAGACGAATAGACAGACAGCTCCGCGGCCGATGCGCAAGACAGGGCGATCCGGGAACTTCACAATTCTATATCTCTTTTGAAGATGCCCTCCTCCGTCTTTTTGCCTCTACACGCATGACCGCTATTCTACAAAAATTTAGGCCGCCTGAAGGTGAACCTATTTCTGCGGGAATACTAAACAAATCCATAGAAACTGCACAAAAAAGAATTGAACAACGCAACGCGACAATACGTAAACATACTCTTGAATATGACGATGTCATGAATAAACAACGTCAGGAATTGTATAGTTTCCGGAACGAGGTCATTCATACCGACGAACCGGTCAATATCGTGCAGGAAATTTTGGAAACCGTGTGCGCACAAGGCTCTGAAGAGTTCCTCGTGAATCGCAATGATGAAGACTCATGGAATCCGGAAGAATACCGTGAATGGCTGATGACAAACTTCCCGGTCTCTTTCGAAAAAGGATTTTTTGATGACGACACTTCGGAACCGGAAGAATTGGAACAAAACGCTTTCTCCAAAATTAACGAGGCTTTTATTGCAAAACTGGCTCATGAACACAACAAAATGATTCTTCCTCAAGGAGTCGCTCATGTCCCTCCTATAGAGCAACAAACGGCAGATGCTATACGCAATCTGATGATCCGAAGAATCGATGCAAGATGGCAGGAACATCTTCTTCGTATGGACCATTTGCGCCATGATGTCTCTTTACGTACTGTCGGACAGCGGGATCCTCTTATGGAATTCAAACAGGAAGCGTTTATTTGCTTCGAAGAATTCGGGAAAAATTTGAGAACGGAAATTGCTTCTAACGTATTCCGTTTTGAAATGGTCTCTCCGGATCGCGTGACGCTTGAACAACTGATCTCTACACTCAAATTAGAGCGCACACGCACTTTTTTGGATGAAGATCAGGAAACAATCGCAAGCTCTTCCTCCTCCTCTTCTTTTTCTTCGGGAATTTTAGACACTAAAGGCGAACCGCTTGTGTTAACGGAACCTAAAACCAAACGCAACGGCACCTGTCCCTGCGGCAGTGGCCTCAAATATAAAAAATGTTGCGGCGGATCCGAAGAGGTTTAGTGCCGATTTTTAAGAAGAATTAAACACGCGCGAGCGTTTGGAGTGCGGTGACTCGTCACCGCTTTGCCCTCGACTCGACTTGTCGAGGCGTTTTAAGCGATGTTTTGTGTTTATAGATATTCGGAAATTTATTCAAAAATTAATCTCAAAATCTTAAAGAACGCATCGACAAGTCGATGCGAGGGCAAAGCGGTGACGAGTCACCGCACTCCAAACGCTGCGCGAATTTAATACTTCTTTCTTATACGGTGAGTTTTTGTTTGTCGACTTTGCGCTGTTCCTGCTCCATCCGACCCAAATCATATCCTTCGTAATCAACGAAAGCGAAAAATCTTTCGAATTCCGGATATAGATTGGAAACCTGCTTCGCCATCTCTTGCGCTATATAACGGTAAGTAGGGTGTCCCGCAGGAGAAGATCTTAGCTCACACATCCATTGAAGAGCGCGAAGATTGAGATGCATATACCAACGTATATTAAACGCCATCGGAACGACATATTGCGCCTCTTCAGGAAGTTCTTTTGCAATGGTGTCAAATACCTCTTTAGCCTGATTCATAGCATTCGTATAAACAGACTCCATTTCCGTTCCGACAATTTCAGGGGGAACATAATATCCGTAATCACAGGTCAAACGCTGACGTTCTTGCGTCAGAAGCCGATGTCTGTGCAAATCGCGATATACGCCGAAATCGGTCAGGATTTCGAAAGTAAAATTCGCATGCTCCAACGCCCGCGGCGATTTTTGACGTCTATCTTCCCGCGCATTGCAGGCGGCATCTAAAATAGACTCCACCTCTTCTTGAGAAAGATTTCGACAATACTGTCTTAAATCCTGTAACCCTTTTTCCGATCTTTCAAAAAGAAGGGCCGCAGCCACCTTAATGACCGCTTCCGGATCTGAATCCAATAAAGAAACGCCGGGAATATCGGTTTTTTGAGAAAATTGCGTATGCAATTCCGTGATGCTTCCTAAAGCCTGTTCCATCCGCTCGGAAAATCCGGAGTATTTTTGGTGAGTTCTATGCAATCTGTCTGACCGGCGAATAAAAGAGGGGATTACCTTCGCCAATTCCGTATACATTTCTTTGCCGATATCTTGGATTTCCGCCAGATTATTGGTGTGGAGTTTATGTATAAGCGACTCAAAAAAGCGGCCGTTTCCGTAAATTCCCATATTTGTCAAAGTTCCTGCCGGCAGAAGACCGCGAAGGCAATCGAGAACTTTTGCCCGGAGAGCTGCTCTATATGCAGTTTTGGAAGTTTCGGGACCGCAAGGCATGCGCTCTTCGATAACGGCAGTGAGAGGGGGAATGAGTTTGCTGTACGTTTCGAAAAGCATATTGCATGTATCGATATAGGTACGGCGATAAGCGGAGGTCATGAGAACGGGTTCTCTGTAGAACAGATATTCTCCGTTTACTTTTTGATCGAAATAAATATAGCGGGTAGATTTTTCCAAAGGCGATCCGCCGATTCTGGCATCTTCAAGAATTTTTGCCGCCAGCATCGAGACATTTTCCACCGCAATATGGGCGCCGCCAAGCTCTCCGATCGAATCATCTCCGTATCCGTCAAGAATTCTATCGTAAAAATTTTGTGCTTTTTTTATCGCTTCAAATTGTTCGGATTCCCCCTCCTGAACTTCGTCCCGGGCTCCTGCGATTCCCGTAAAACCGGATTCCGCATCATTGATAATGAATTCTTTTAACAAAAGAGAACGAAGGCCCAAGCCGGATCTCGAATAGCGGGAAAACAACGCTCCTTTGATGACCTCGGGGAGATTTCTCAAAGCAAAAATATGATTGCCGGTGTTTGTCACATACCGCTCCAAAATTTTTAATTGCTCTTCTGTGAATTCCTCGTAATTTTCCATGACCATGGGTTTGCCTCGGGTTTCTTATATGAAGTGATTTACATTTAAATAGCATGATCCAGCGTGCCGGATCGCGAGCGATCTTGCAAGGGAAAAATAGAGTCCTCAAAAGGATATTTGCCCTTAACTTGTTAGGATTTTCCTGTTTCATTCATATCGGTTTTCGGATAAAATAAATTCTTTTAAAAAGTGAATTCGGGAGAACTCCGGCAATGCATCACGAAATATCCGAAGAAAATCTTGGTGAGTATAATCGGCGCGGATTGATTCCGGGTCCGGATGAATCGGAGTCGGAATTTCTTCAACGGGCGGAATACTGTCTCGGATTAAAGGACCGGCTCCTAGCGGAAGGTCACGGAGAAATAGAAGGAGGTGAATATCTTCGCAGTTGTGCAGACGAGACAAAAAAATATTATGATCTGGTGCCCGATTGGATTCCTCTTATGTTTGATGATCACAAGCTCTCTTTTTGGCATGGCGGATGTGCGTGGATTTTCAGAATGGAAGAGGGGTCGCCGCTTGCAGCGCTTTTACAGCTCCGGAAAAAATTGCGGGATCATGTTCACTTCTTCCTGCTAAATCGTAAAGAAATTCTTACACATGAAATTGCCCACGCGGGAAGGATGGCCTTTGAAGAGCCCCGGTATGAAGAAATTTTAGCTTACCGGAGTTCCGGCTCCCGTTTTCGTGCAGCATGGGGGGCTCTCGGACAAAATTCGAGAGAAACGGGTTTATTTGTTCTGATTTTATTCTGCATTTTAGGAATCGATCTCTTTTTACTTTTTTCCGATTATCCTTTTTTATATCTACAGGCTATGCCTCTTAAAATAGTGCCTCTTCTCATGGTTTTTTATGCCGGATTTCGTCTAAAACGTCGGCAAAATACTCTGGACCGATGCCTGAATACCCTACAAAAAACGGTGTCTGATCCGGAGATGGCATTGCCGACTGCTTATCGACTGACCGATAAAGAAATCGACACTTTTTCCCGCTTTTCTCCTTTGGAAATCAGAGAATATGTGAATTCCGGAAAAGTCGATTCGGTGCGACTGAGACTGATCGATGTAGAATATCTGCATAAGAAGTAGTTTTTGCCTTGATTTTTCGGGACTCTTTATGTTATTCATTAAAACCAAACACCTTCCAAAAAGTGCAAAAATGGATCTACAGAAACGGGCTCTTTATAACTCTTTAAGAATGAACTGGTTACTGGATCCCACTCTACAAGTTGCCTCCTGGCAAGTGGAAAATTACAGAGAGATGAGCCTCCCTCTTATCCTCGGCTATCTCGAAAAATATCAGCTAAATTTTACCAAAGAAAGTTTTTCCGTTTTTGCAGAAGAATTCGACTCCCCTGAAGAATTAGCCGATGAACTGCTCAGCGAACTAAACCTGACCCCTGAAGACGAAGACCGTGCCTACCTCCTTATTTTTGAACTATGGCGCCGTATCGAAACAGACAAACCCTGCCTCTCTGTTTTTTGCGATGAATTGGATCACCAAATTTTCCTGTATGACAGAAGACAAACGCAAAATACCGAAGACATTGAAGATGCCATCTCCAACCTGCAGGTCATCCTGAATCAAAATACCGACGGAGGCGGCGATCCCATAGAAATTCTGAAATCGGTCAACAAAGGCTGCGCTAACGATATTGAAACTTTTCTCTACGACTTCACTAACGAACAAATAGAAAATTTAAATTACTCATACGCCACCGAACTGATCGACAGCTTCATCGAATTTGTTTCAGATACCAAATGGTTCGATCTTCTACAAGTCCGCATTTTACAAAATATGGACCGGGAAGGAGCCGACACCCTCATGCAACAACTGTTCGAAGAGGCTCAATCCGATGAAGACCTGCAATTCAATCTGGAACTGCTCTACGAAATCATTCAAAAAGATGATCCGGAAACTTTCCTGCAACTTCTTGATAATACCGCCGGTCTTTTAGAGGTCGAAGAGGATTTCCTCGACTTCCTGGTCATCTGTATCGACTACTGCTCCCGAAATGATCGGGAAAAAGAAGAAAAAATTTTACGAACAATCGGAGAAAGCAGAAATCACGATCTCTCCGCACCGCTCAAAAAAAATGATCCGGATCTTCTCATTTTGTTGAATACCGTTCGCTGAATTTCAACACATTTTCTTTTCCGTTTTTTACACATTTCAGAAAAATTCGAAAAAATTCACTTTTCTTAACTCCCTTATTTTTAACGATCGAAAAGTCTCATATTTTATTTTTTAGTATTTTCCATTTTCTTCGTATTCAGAATCTTATAACTGCTTCCAACAGGGAAAGAGAGCACTTTCAAAAGAAAAGTCGATCTTGACTTTTAAAGCAAAAAAGTAGATACCAAGAGTATTCAAAAACACAACAGGTTGTGGTTTTTCACCTCTTTTACTACAATATATTGTAATTCAAGGGGAAAAAACGCGATCACTATAAAAGCCCGAAACGGAGACTCATCATGCCAAAACCCACATCGCGAGCCATGGCCTTGGCATTGCGAACCTATCATCGTCCTGTCAAAGAAGGTGATACACAACTCGAAAGCTGGAACCAAGTCGTAGACAGAGTCATCAATCATCAGCGTTGGCTTTGGGAAAGAGCTCTCGCACGCACTCTTAATGACAGAGAAGAGCATGAACTTGAAGAATGCCGCCAACTCATCATAGGCCGTTATATCGCTCCCGCAGGTCGCACTCTCTGGCTCGGCGGAATGGAACTCAGCAAAAAACGCGAATCATGCATGTTCAACTGCTCCTTCACACATGTCGAAACTGTCTACGATATCGTCGATGTACTTTGGCTCCTCCTTCAAGGATGCGGCGTCGGTTTC
This sequence comes from Chlamydiota bacterium, assembly GCA_013288845.1. Lineage (GTDB taxonomy): Bacteria > Chlamydiota > Chlamydiia > Chlamydiales > Criblamydiaceae > JABDBB01. The sequence goes on from JABDBB010000014.1 coordinate 17,502, forward strand.
AAACCGATCACAGGAACTTTAAACGGATTCCGATTTCCCCTTCATGAAATCACCGTCATCAGATCCAACAGAGCCGAAAAAGGGGGCATCACTCATAACATAGAAACTTTTGATCCGGAAACACGCATCTGGACAATCAAAATCGGAGACTCTGCCATCGCCTGGGCAAAAGCCGTCGGAAAATTAGTCGCAGGAAAATTCCCGGCTCGCTCCCTAATCCTCGATTTCAGTGAAATACGCCCGGCCGGAACAAGACTGAAAGGATACGGTTGGATCTCCTCCGGAGATGAACAAATAGCAAAAGCATTTAAACAAATAGCGGAAATGCTGTCCAATCGCGCAGACCAACTCCTCACCAGAATGGATATTCTCGATATCGTTAACCTGCTCGGAACAATTTTATCCAGCCGCCGCTCAGCAGAAATCGCCCTGTTTGAATACGGCCAACCGGAATGGCAGGAATTTGCCCTCGCTAAAAAAGAATGGTGGCTAAAAAATAAAGCACACAGACAACAATCCAATAACAGCCTCCTCTTTTATACCAAACCTTCAAGAGAAGAACTGGAAAATCTTTTTCAAATGATGCTCGATTCGGGCGGATCCGAACCGGGATTCATCAACGCAGCCGAAGCCGAACGGAGAGCGCCATGGTTCAAAGGATGCAACCCTTGTGTAGAAATTCTCTTGGGAAATAAAAGCTTCTGCAATCTGACCGAAGTGAATGTCCTGGCTTTTAAAGGGGATAAAGTCGGACTGGAAAAGGCTCTTCATCTGGCAGCAAGAATGAACTACAGACAAACAATGGTCGATCTTCGCGATGAAATCCTACAGGAAGCCTGGCACCTCAACAACGATTTCCTCCATCTTTGCGGAGTAAGTCTGACAGGAATTCGAGCTCGCCCCGACCTGACCAAATATGAACTGAAAAGACTCCGAAATATCGCCGTCAGTGCTGCTTATGGCATGGCTCGCGAATTAAACGACTCCCCTCCTCCGAAAAATGTCACTTGTGTCAAGCCCAGCGGAACACTAAGCAAGATCATGGGAACGGAAGAATGGGGAGAGGTTCCTGAAGGGGTCCATATGCCTCTCGGTAAATACATTTTTAATAACATCACCTACTCCAAACACGATCCTCTGGTACGTCGCTTCCGTGATGCAGGCTATAGCATCATCGAAAAACCGTACGAACCGGAATCCGTTTTGGTAAAATTCCCGGTGAAATATGAAAATGTCCCTTTCACAAGAAAAACCGTTACACGAAAAAGCGGAAAAGTAGAAGAGGTAGAGGTCAATTGCGACACAGCTGTCGAACAACTGAACTGGTACAAACTTCTTCAGGAAACGTGGTGTGAACAGAATGTCTCCAACACCATTTCCTATGATCCGTCAGAAATTCCGGAAATCATCGATTGGTTCATGAAAAATTGGGACTGCTATGTAGGAGTTTCCTTTATTTTCCGCAACGATCCGACAAAAAATGCGGAGGATTTAGGTTATGCCTATCTTCCTCAAGAGGTGACGACTAAAGAAGCTTTTGAGGCTTATGAAGCCATACTTCGGCCGATCGACTATACAGGAATAGAAATGCGCGATGACGTTCTTCAGGAAGAATGTGTCGGCGGAGCATGTCCTGTAAGATAAAATATTACGCTAATGCCCATGCCATGACAATGCATGCCAAATAAAAATAAGCATTCGGGAGATCGCATTTGTGACCTCCCGAATACTTGTACCCTTCCGGAAGAAAACTTTAAAGAGTTAGGGAAATTTCAATTCGCGCAGCGTTTGGAGTGCAGTGACTTGTCACCGCTTTGCCCTCGCATCGACTTGTCGATGCGCTTTCAAAAACTTAGAGACTAATCTTTGAACGAATTTCTGAATATCTATAAACACAAAATATCGCTTTAAACGCCTCGACAAGTCGCATACGCGTTAAGCTAATATGAATTAAGTAATTGATAATTAGTTAGTTATATAAGATGTAATTGAATTCGCGCAGCGTTTGGAGTGCGGTGACTCGTCACCGCTTTGCCCTCGACTCGACTTGTCGAGGCGGTTTAAGCGTTATTTGTGTTTATAGATATTCAGAAATTCGCTCAAAGATTAGTCTCTAAATTTTTAAAAACGCATCGACAAGTCGATGCGAGGGCAAAGCGGTGACGAGTCACCGCACTCCAAACGCTGCGCGAATGAGATTCCTCTTTTGTAATTCTCTTATAGAAATCTTAATATATCTATTATTAAAAATTTCCACTAATAATTAAAAAATGCTATAATAAATTGAATTAAGCTGAATCTCTTAATATACAAGGAAGGTAATTTATGAGTTCACCTCTACCCGGTCATGTACCCTCATCTCCACCGGCCGTTCCGGAAAATCCGTCTATCCGAGAGAGCGATACCGAGATTGCGCAAAAAAAAGGGACTTGGACGGGGTCAAAAATTGTAGAGGTAACGTTCAGGGACGGAACTGTCAAACAGTATAAAATCACAGTCCGAAATGCAGGAAGTGAAGATGCCGTTAATCAATTAATGAATGAACAAAAACCGAAATTGATTGCTCTCGCCATGGTTCAATCGGCAAGTAAAAATCAGGGATCCATAGAATGGAAAAAAGACACAGGTTATACACAAATATTTAAAACTAAAGGACTTCTGCCTTTTATAAAGAAAAGCAATTCAAAAACCCTATCAAATCATTTAGATATAGAACGTTACAGAACAAAAGTCAAACTCTATAAAACTATTCAACTTTTACGAGACGACAATCTTCCTGAGAAAATGCCTGAGGAACAAAAAGCTACGTTTAAAGAAATCCAAACAAGAGGTTCGATTACGAAAGAAATATTGGAAAAACTCGGAATAGACAAAAAATATTTCACACATCTTCCTATTGACATAGACCAAAAGTTTGCTGATGATTTGGATGCAAAAGTAGGGCGATGGGAAAAAAAATTGAAACTTGTAGAACAGGCAAATATAATTTGTACTCAAGCAAGTCGTTCTATTCCCGCAGATATTCCCGGGGGAATATCAGGGATAGATGAAGGGGAAGAAATAGATGAAGAAGACACAGGGTCCATAAGTGAAGAAAAAATAGTGGTCATGGATGATGATGAACCGCCGGTGCCCTCATATCTACCGCCGGATCCTCCGGAAGAAACACCGCCTGCAAAAATAGGGCCGCCGATACCCAAACGTCCGCCGCCAAAGCCACCGACAGTAAAAGCTGACGACTAAACGTCCTCTGATTACTTATATTTTTTCGGATCTGTTTTGGTGACGGCAAAATCAAACAGGTCCGGCGCAAGATTCTGATTCAATTTTTCGCCGAACATCGCTTGAAATCGTTTTGTAGCCTCCTCTGAGGTCAGCCTATCTCCCGATACTTCTACATAAAAATATTCTCTTGTTTGGACGATTTCGTCTGCAACATGCGGCGGGAAGAGGATCCGGAGAGTTGTGAGAGGTGCCAGGTAAATACGTAATTTTTTATTTTTCTTCACATCAAAATAATCTGTAAGGGGAGGGTAGCCTTGCGATGTGTTTTTTTCGGCGGCAGAAGAGGGATAGGAGGCACCCTTGAGTATTTTATAGAGAAAAGTGTTGAGAGCCGGATCTTTTAAATCGAAATTTGCCAGATCTTTTCCTGTGGTGAGTTTTGATTTGCCCGGCAAGTCCCGGTTAGCCTGCGGTAAGAGGTTGATGATTTCGTCGATGAAATCGGGTTTTTCTTTTTGAAGTTCTTTAAAAAAATCCTGAGAAGAGTAGAGCGATTTTATGATTTCCTTAAAAATATATCGCACGGTTTGATACATATTGGTATTTTCGCCGGCTGTGCCTTCGAGAAGTACTGCTATAGGCAGTTTTGACAAATTAGTATTTCTTTTCGGATTATCGGCCGAGTTTTTGGTCTTCAGGACCATCCCATCGTATGTTTTCTCGGCTATTTCATTGATATCTTGCCGTTCCGTAAATTCCATATAATTTTCAAATTGCGCATTGACAATACTATGTGATCGAAATTTATTCAGTTTAGTATAAGTCATCATGCCCATGATCATGAGCATAGCCATTACAAACAGCAAAACATTCATGCGTTACATCCCGTAAGTAATTTTTTGCGTTGCATTCGGAAGAGGAAAAATCATAGTACGTTTATCCTTTTTTTCGGATTCTTTAAAGGAAATTTCTATTTTGACCATGACCGGAAGACTCTTATATTCCCGGCGCCATTCCGACACCCATGTATTATGGGGGATCGGCTGTTCATTATTATTTTCCGGAGTATCGGGATGAGGGCCTGTAAAAAAAGAAAAATCTAAGGAATCTACCCCTTCCATGAGCACTTCGCGTGTAGTCGGAATTTTATCCGGCTCTTCCCATCTTTTTAGAGATGGGGTAATGGCCAGGGAAAGATTATTTTCCGGATCTAAAAATATACGTCCGATCACATGATTGGAATATTGAGGATCGACAAGGTTAATTTTATTATCAAAAGTAAAGAGCAAATAGGAATTTCCCGGTTTGAATCCGGAGAATCCGGATTTACCTGTAAAAAACACAAAGTCATTATGAGCATCATTAACGGATATTGTTTTCGGCAAAATTTTCATGAGCCTGTATTCGATGTTGCGGAGTAAAAAAGCCTGTTTTTCGATTTTTTCCGAAGCAATATTGAGTATAGAAATTTGGTAAAAGAAATAGGAGAGGGAGCTCAAAAGGATAGAGACGAGAGCTAAGGAGATGAGAATTTCCGGGAGAGAGAAATGTATTTTTTTTATGATTTTCACGATGCGATCTCCTCTTCACCCTCTTCATTCGGTTCCGTTTCCGGTTGATTGACGGATGTATGGAATACAAATATTTTATAGGGATAAGTAAATGTTTTCCCTTTGTTGTCCGGATTATCCCGATCATAAAAAACAAAAGTCAATCGGATAAGAAAAGCTGTTTCGGTTTTTTCCTCATTGGATTTACTTTTTTCTACAGTAAAAAAATATTTTCCTTTTAGTCGGGAGTCAGGAGTTCCCCCTACACTTCGGATAAAATCATCCGTAATGCCAAATTCCTGCCCCCTTGTGAGCTCTCCAAAAGAGATTTCTTTTGTATATAAACGCTCCAAAATTTTGCCGTACAGAAGATTGACAGTGTGATCTTGGTCAATTTTTTGAAGAAAAGAACTTTGTTCGCGCAAAATAAAAGAATGAGGATATAGCAGAGGAAGGATGCACATCACAATAATCATAAAAGAAATCAGCACTTCAATCAGTGTAAAACACCGTCTAAAGGGCATTTTCCAATAAATTATTTCTGCCGACCGGATTATATATTTCTGATAATTCATCATACGTAAATTTTGCCAAATTTTTTGTTAAAGCATCTTCACGGGACTTCCCGCAATCGGATCCGGTGGGGAATCGTGTTAAGAGCGTAAGAGGATCGGGATAACCCGGCAGACAAATATAGGCAGATAGCGCCCCTAAAGTCTCATCGGATTTCGAAGTGGAAAGTCGTAAAAGTCCTTGGGTGATTCCGGCCTCTTCAGATAAAAATTTTACAACGAGGCGCCCTTCGTGTTCCAATTCTTTGATTTGTATCCAATGTATAGCAGTCAGATTGTCTTCCGGAGCTTGTAGAATATGCTGCCAATGCCCCGGCAGAGGGACATCCGTTTTGATGACCATTTTGATTCCGGAGCTCTCAGGAATCACCTCAAATCTTACCTCTGTACCGATTCCCATGAGCAACATCAAATCCTGTGCCAACCGTAATTTATCGACAACACGGGCAGTTTCCGTGCGGAAACGCTGTTCCCGCACGGCCTGAATGACGTTGATGCCGATGACTCCGGCGACAGTGGAAATGATAGCGATGACGATCAGAATTTCCCATAAAGTGAAGAAGGAAATACGAACGACACCCGGTATCCGAATCATTTTCGCGTTCTGCTTGAGTTTTTATACTCGTTATATTTGGGCGAACGTACTTTGATGATATTATTTTCTACCGATACTTCATATTGTTGGCCCCATCCGTCTTTAATGATCGCGTTCGGATCTTTTACAAGCGGATCGTGTTTTATGATCTCAGGCCATGTAGAGGTAAGATTATCAATTAATTCCGGATTCTCCGCTACGCGAAGATTGAGAATCATCTCCAATTTTTCCATGCCTTGTTTAGTTTTGAACACTTTTCCTTCATCGAGACTGCCGCGATAATTATACGCCACAACTCCTGTGATGAGAGCAATCAAAAACATCACAATCATCATTTCAATCAGCGTGATGAATCGTTTTTTTTGTGAAACAATTTTTTTCTCTAATTTTTTGATCATAAACAACTCCTAAAAAGAAAATGAGCTTACATCTGTTAAAGGTAAAAGAATCGCGAGCATCACCATGCCGATCACGGTTCCCATGAAGATAAGGATGACAGGTTGTGCTAAAGCCATCACACGTTCCAATGATTTTTCTGTTTCTTCTTCGTACATATCTGCAATTTTATTGAAAATCAGCTGCGTATTCCCCGTATCCTCTCCGACAGCAAGCATCCTCGATACCATTTTGGGAATGAGGGGCGATTTTGCAAATTGCACACTCATAGAACTTCCTTCAATGATTTTATCTTCTGCTTTTTTGATTTCTTCTTCCAGTGCTATGTTGCCGATTACCTGTCTTCCGATCCTGAGAGATTCAATCATAGTCAATCCGCCGGACTGAAGTGTACTCATCGTTCTTGTAAATCTTGAAATTCCTGTTTGAATAATCAATGTCTTAATCAAAGGAAGTTTGATCAAATTTCGCTGCAGAAAAATTTTTCCTTTTGCCGACTTCAAAGAAAAATAGCCGTATACGATGGTTCCCGCAATGATGGGAATATATACCCACCAATATTCTCTCAAAATTCTGCTGCCGGCTAAAACAAATACCGTAAAGTCATTGAGCTCCCGCTCAGCAAAAATCCCTTCGATTGAGGGAACAACGAATCCGAGAAGCAGCGCAATGATCAAAAGAGAAAAACAGCCTAAAATAACGGGATAAATCATGGCGGTAACCAACTGCCTTTGCAGTTTATTTCTCTTTTGCAAAAATTCCGCTAAACGGGATAAAACCAAATCGAGCGCACCGGAAGATTCCCCGGCTTTAATCATAGAGCAGTAAAGATGGTCAAAACTTCCGGGAAATAAACCCATAGCTTCAGAAAGAGGCTTTCCGGCTTTTAGATTTTCCGCAACCGCCACAATGACTCTATGAAATTTTTCCCCTCTGTATTGCTCTTCCATAGCCACAAGACTTTCGTAAAGAGGGACGCCTGCACTGATGAGCTGAGAGAGCTGGATGGTAAATGCCAGGAGATTTTCGCCGCGGATATTGTTTTTTCCGGAAATTCCTTCTTTCACAGTCAGATTGGTGACCATGATCCCCTGTTCGCGGAGTTTTTCCCGCACCTCTCTTTCATTATGTCCGTCCACCACCCCGTTGCGTTTTTTCCCCGACGGATCGATTGCCTGATAATGATAGAGCGGCATAACTATTCTCCTATCTCAATACCGCGTGTCACCCGAAGAACTTCCGATACTGTTGTGATGCCCTGCTTGACTAACTCTCTTCCGTGATGCAATAAAGTCACCATTCCCGAATCGATCGCTATTCTTCGCAACGCTATGGAATCGGCGCTCGTGACAATTTGTTTTTGGATGGCGCTGTTAATATTCATCAGTTCATAAATTCCGTGCCGACCTTTATATCCCGAACCGAAACATTCTTTACAACCCTCTCCGTGATAGAATTCTATTCCCTCTTTTTCCGATGCCACAATACCCAAAGCGGTCAATTCTCTTTCGGTATGTTTATAGCGGACTTTACAATGAGGGCAAATTTTTCTGACTAACCGCTGTGCCATGACTCCGACAACGGTAGAGGAAAGAAGGTATGTTTCAATTCCCATTTCTACAAGACGGGTGATGGCAGACGGAGCATCATTTGTATGTAAAGTACTCAGCACAAGATGCCCTGTTAAAGAGGCCTGAATGGCAATTTCTGCCGTTTCCACATCGCGAATCTCCCCGATCATAACTACATCCGGATCCTGCCTGAGAATATGGCGAAGGCCCGCTGCAAAGGTTAGATTGATTTTAGGTCTCACCCCTATCTGTGCAATCCCTTTCAAATTGTACTCCACCGGATCTTCAATCGTCATGATATTGACCTCGTCGGTCACAATTTCACATATGGCACTGTATAGAGATGTTGTTTTTCCGCTACCTGTCGGACCCGTAACCAATACAATCCCTTCAGGCAATTTGATCATATTGGTAAAACTTTCATATACCTGCGGCAACATTCCGATGCTGTCTAATCCGAGAATGACATTTCCTTTATCTAAAATACGAAGGACAATACGCTCTCCGCCCACAACAGGGACGGTACTTACCCGAAAATCGATATCTCGAGGTCCCATCTTCAACTTTATACGGCCGTCCTGCGGCAAGCGATGCTCGGCAATATCCATCTTGGCCATCACCTTCACCCTGGTAATCAGCTGCTGCTGATATTCCGTCGCCGGCGAATGTCTCAATTGCAGAACTCCGTCAATCCGATACCGGACTTTTAATCCGTCTTCAGTAGGATCAAAATGGATATCCGACGCGCCCTGCTGGATAGCTTCTGTAAGGATCAAATTGAGAAGTTTGACAATGACCGCCTGATCCCGTCTTCGATCGAGCAGATCGTATACTTCAGGCTCCCCTTCATTTTTCCCATCATCATACCGCTCCTGCATATCTGCAATCATTTGGGAAGCAGCTCCCTCTTCCTGATTGTATACTTCATTGATTGCAGTGAGAATGATCTGTTTCGGACAATAGACAGGACGGACCTCTTCCTCCAGAATCATGCGAAGTTCTTCCAGAGGTTCGAGCGCTAAAGGATCTGCTACAGCGACAAACACTTCTCCCTCTTCAAATTTAAAAGGGAGCAGTACATTATTTTTTGCGAAGGAATAAGGAATTTTTTCAAAAAAAGCTTTAGGAAGCTTAGCCGGAGGCAACTCTTCATAGATTTCCATGCCGAAACGTACGGCGAGAGAAAGGCTTAGATCCTCTCCTGAAAACATTCCCGATCCGGAATACTCTTTTGTCTCTTCAGGAGTTTTTTCAACCGGTTTATCTCCATCTTCCATCATATTCTCCCGGCGGACAATAGAGCGTTGCAGGATCACGCCCCAAAATCATTGATAAATACCCTTCAAAAAGATGCTTTTTCTCCTGTTCCCGTGCTCTATCTAAACGGCAGAGAAAAGCCGGAATATCACCGGGACGGCGACATAAATGAATATATTTCAGTCTTTCCATATCTTCTGCAGGATCCACAATAATTGTGGGAGTAATAAAAATAAACATCTCCCGCATATTGTCTTCCATACGGGTTTCGCTAAAAAGTTTGCCGATTCCCGGAAGCTCTCCTAAAAAAGGGATGGATTCTTTTGAATCTTTCGCTTCCTTCCTTCGAAGGCCCCCGATGATCACCGTTTGACCGTCTGCAATACGTGTCTCATTGACAATATGTCGTCTGGTCACATCCGGACGATCAACAACGGAAGGTTGTATTGTATCAAAGGTAATGTCCGATTCCAGCGTCACATAATTTGTAGCATCGGTTCCGTTCGGATCATTCTCATCCCTCATGTGTACTGTCGGAGTCACTTTGATGGTAATCCCGTATTCTTCCCGGATAAACTGATTATTCGGAATAGCACCGCCCGTAGAGTCGATGAGAAGTGTTCCCGTATTGACAGAGATCTGGTCTTTAATTTCAATGATCGCAGTAGTCTGATTGATGGCCACAACGGAAGGATTGGAATTGATCGTCACATCATCCCGCGTCAAAAGAAAACGATAAGCCAAATCGTACGCTGCAATACCCGAAGGATTGCATATTCTGCTCAAACAAAATTCTAAAATTCCCCGATTTCCTATGTTGGCCGGTCTTCCGACAGGATTGATATCGTTATAAGAAAGCCCTGTAAAATCGGTGTTAGACGCTTTATCGCCTAAACGGAGAAGATTCAATCCGAACACACTATTCGTATCGGCCTGTTTCTCAAACAGAAGTACCTCTATCTGCACGGCTTTTTTAGGAACATCCAATTTGCGGAGCAATTCTTTTAGCTTAGGAAGAAAAATAGCCTCCACCACCATCACAATAGATCCGGTTTTTACATCCACAATAAAATTACTTCTTCCGCTGTTCGGCTCCGGATTTCCCTGCGGAGAGCTTCCCGGCTGAATCAGGTCCGAATTGATCACATAAGATCCGTCGTGGTAAAAACCCGGATTATAAATTTCTTCGGGAGAGAGAAGATTCCGAAGAACACCGCCGTCTTCATTGATGTTGACCTTCGTAGTCGAATTGCTTTTACTGTTGCTGTTCGCTGCAGCGCCCGGAAACTCTTCCGGCGGAAAAGGGGGCGGACCGCCCGGCTCTCTCATCACACTCGGACCTGCACCTATCATCATGGAGTAAACACGGTCCAGAATATCTGCAAGCTCTACACTATCTGTATGTTTTGCCTGATACGTGTACACAATTTTTTCGCGCGCTTCTCCCACTTCCGATTCAACCTGATCTATAATCTCTTGAGCCTTAGCGATTTCCTCAGGAGTTCCGATAAGGAAAAGAGCCTTGGCCAACCCTGCCAGGGTCACCACTTTTAATCCGGAAACTTCAGAACTTTTAGATACTGCCGGACGGCGTTTAGTTTGCGGAGTCTCCCCTTCCTTGATAGGCACCGGCTCCGGAGTATCGACCAGCTGCTCAAATATCGAAGAGAGAACATTTCCCATTTCTACCGGATCCACCCGTTTCAAAGGGACAATTTTGTATTCCAGATTCCCGTTATTTTGTTCCACAAATTTATATAGCTTGAGGAGCTCCCTGATTTCATTGATAGGAGCAATAATCAAAATATCCCGACCGATCATTTCGATTTCGGAATTATTCGGATTGATAAATTTCTCGAAAAAGAATTTGACCCTTTTGATCTCATCAGACGAAGGAGAAAGGACATAGCCGATTCGAGTATCTCCCGGGAAAATTTCTAAATCCGAAGGTTTATTTGTGAGAATACGAACATTCGAGTTGTTGTCTTTAAAGAAAAAAAGTTCCCGCAAAAACGGATTCAACTGTTTAATGCCGATACCGTTTTGCCGGAGAATAATTTCCATCATCTCTCCCCAAGACGATCTGGGAATAGGAATATTTGAATTGATCGAGAGAGATAAATCCTCAATTTCTTCCGACATCAGATAAACAGAATCCTGAGAACCGTAATCGATCACCATTTCACCGATCGTCGTATCGGGAAGATGCCAAAGAGCGTAGTCCTCTTCCTTATTGTTGTCCGCAGCCATTTTCAGCCAGCTTTCCTGAAGAATCGTGATGTTGTCGCGGACCTGATTGATCTGAAGAAGCAACTCTGCGTACTCTTCCTGAGGGGCATTATGGGTGTATAAATCGCGAACCTGTCTATAGAGATCTCTAAGAAGCAGATTCTGCTCTTTTAATTCCGTATTGACCTGCAGAAGAAATCGCTGCATCTCTTTAGAGAGATCGCCGGTTCCTCCGACCGAAAGGCTCGCCTTTTTTTCTTCAATCGTTAAAGAAAAACAAGGGGCCGAACATAAAGTGATAAAAGCAAAACCGACGCATGCTTTTCTTCGTATTTTTCGATAAGTAGTATCCAAATTCATGTTTAACGCTATTCACTTCGGTGGTTTCGGTAGTATTATTACTTAGAATCCCGTTTCTTTTCAAATCCGTTTGCATATTGCAACGGAGCTTTATGTGTAAATCCGTTTGCTTTTCCGGCTTTTTTCTCTTTATCTATATGCTGAAATACAAGGCCGTCTTTTTGTACCGGAATCTCAATATCGTGCACTTTTGTCCGGGTCGGATTAAATAACTCCCCTTTCAAAACCTGCTGATCTCCGACACGGTTGATTCCGTCAAAAACAAACAACGTTCCCGGATCTTTCAAATCCACATATTTATCTATTCCGTCTATAGAATCCAGCTTCACCCAGCCCTCTTCCGTAAGGAGAAGCCAGTCGTCAGGACTCAACAACATTTTTTCTTCTCCCACTTCAAATACATATTGGGAGCGCGTTCTTGCCCCTAAAAACTTGAACTCCTGCTGAAGATTCTGCGGTGTCCATGCATCTGCGGTTTTGAGAAGATTCAACGCAATATTCTTTTTCCCGTCCGGATCCCACAACTCGAGATACATCAGCCGCTCATCCACCCTCTTCACCAATAGAAGGGGAAATCCGCGGGAAGCCTCACCCGGCTCGACCTGTTTCCAGCTTACTCCGTCCCATATCAGGGCAGATCCTTCATTGACGTATAGAGAATATCTGTCATCCTGATCGCCGAAATCGATCCGATTTTTCCCGGACTTCTCTTTGAACTCATCGCCGCCGTGGCGCTCTAAAAATTTATCGACCCCAAACCATCGGGCTCTCTGTCTGGCAAGAAGGGTACCGTCCACTCTCCATTTGCCTATTTCCCAGGGCTGTCCGCCGAATCGGGCAAATTCTTTTTCTTTCACAGCAAAAGAGGCATTTGCCTCCGGAGTCGTCACAATCTTGCCGTTTTCATCATACATCTTCACGAGAAGAGTCGCCTCTTTTTCTCCCGGAACAGCTTCGATCCATAAAGAGGTCTCTTTATTTTGAGGACTGAAATGATATTTGCCTCCCCCTTCTCCTTTATCATAAGAAAGATACAGAGGTTCTTTCGGAGAAATTGAGGCGGTTTCCCCGGTAGCCAGGTTAAAATGAAGGCGTGAATTGCCGGTACCGGCATCCGGTCGATGATTTTGTCCGTAATAATTGATTTTTTGTTTTAAATCGGGAAGTTCCATGCGAGGGGGGAAATATTGGAGATCTAAAAGGGGTTCGCCGATTTGATGATATGCTTCGGGAGCCTGAGCAAAAAAACTTTTAGGAAGTGCGGTTTTTTGCTCTTTAACTTCCTGTAAAGGAATAATTTCGGGTCGATTATACTCTACAAAACCTGTGAAAAGCAGAAGGAATACAAAGGCGGCGGCAATAACATAATTAACTCCGGCCAGCCGATTTTTAATCATAGAAAAGATCCCTTATAAAGAATAGTTATCTCTATTATTTTTTGTTTACCTGTTATTATACCGGTTGACAAGAAAAATGTACATCCGAAGTCGTTTTTTTTCTAAGTTTTTTTTGGTTTGAAGATTTTTTTATATCGCAAAAACTCAAGACCTTCCTATACGACAAATAAAAAGCGCAAGGGATTGCCGGTACAAATCAAAGGGGACTAATTTCAATTGCCCCCAATCAGAAAATAAAATACAATCTCTCTTATAAGCTCGGTTTTGCCTCAAACGATCCGGTTTTTACAAAAAAATCAAAGTTTCGAGTTTTTTTGTGTAAATAATATTTTGATCAATTACGGACGGAATGTATGCGTTTTTGCCATTTTCACTCTCTATTCTCACGAACCCCCGCTATCGTTGCAGGGTCTCTCTTCTTACTGGCAGCACCGGCATGCACACCCAAACCGGCTCCTACCGTACGCTGCCGCGGCTATAGCCCCGATGCGGAGGATATCTCTGAAATTGTGATCGATTATGCAAGGGATCTTCAGGAGAAACACCGGCTCTATCTCTACGATTCCCGAGTCATTTTTGACGAAAAAATTCAGAAAATCCGGATAGATTTCACCTCCCAAGCCAGCATACTCCTCTGCGAAGGGAGAGAAGTGCTCTTCGATGTAGTCGAAGGATACCTAAAAAGATTGGATGAGCATGTCACTATAAGAGGAAAATTCAACAGACCCCTCACGGCAAGAGATCTTGAAATCCATATCACCTACCAAAGCTATTTCAATTCATACATTGATCCGGAATTTCTGGCCTATATCATCATGGATGACGGATGGTCGTTTTTCTACTCTTCAGAATTGAATGAAAGCTTCACCGATAAATGGATGCAAAAAGTAGAACCGTATTTCAAAACGCATCAGTTCGCTACGTTCCAAAGACAAACCGCAGCCCGATTCGAAGAAGAAAGTCTCAAAGATAAAGCGACCGCTCTTGCCGAAGACAGAATACTCGATAGCCAACTATATGAAGGCTCTTCATCTGTTATTCAATAGGCCGGGAGCCCAGGTGTCTTCTTTCGGTATCTGCTACTAATTTTCGTTGAAAAGAGCTTACCTTACTGTCCAAAAATTGTTGTGCGCTTAGGCGTGAAATATCATATTGAGAATTGCCTTCCTCTTTTTGAGCCTGTGCCTCTTCTAAAAGTCCTGCAAGATATTCTAACTGATTTTCATTCCAAAGCTGTTTTCCTAAAGGATTTTCCGAAGAATTTTTTAAAGCCGGAACTTTTTCTTTTAGTCCATCCTTCGGAGCACACATTTCTATTTTAGATTTCTCGAACTCTAAAATGTATTTATTGAGATGATCAACGACATATGTACCTCTATACGTTTCCTGCAACATTTTTATTCCTTTTATTGCTGCACTCTGAATCCGAATCAAATCTGAAATTTCTTTGTCTGTATCAAACCAAGCAAGCGGCATACTCATGGCAATATGGAGAATCCTATATTTTTTAAAATCTGCCTGACCGGCAGCTCCAAGCCTCC
>JABDBB010000015.1 GCA_013288845.1 Chlamydiota bacterium
TATTGATCGCTGTTTTTATTGTATCGGAAAATTTTGCGGGGTGGGCCGTTTCTAAAAAAATTCCTGAAACAGGATTTTTTTCACCTTTCAGGTATTTTTTCAGGCCTAAATATCCTACTGCACCGTGGGGATCCGCTATATATCCTGTTTTTTTATATAAAGCCGCTATAGCCTCCACAGTTTCCGCATCGGTGAAAGAGGCTCCGTAAATATCTTTGCATATATCTTCATAACAGTGATCGTATAAAGAGAGTATCCGGCTAAAATTGCTTGGATCACCCACATCCATAGCATTCGAAACAGTATGTTTGGAAGGCCCGGGAGAAAATTGCCCTGTTTCCAAATATTTTGGGACAATATCGTTGCTGTTGGTTGCTGCAATAAATCGATGAATTTTTAAGCCCATTTTTTTTGCAAGAAGACCGGCTGTCAGGTTACCGAAATTTCCGGAGGGAACAGAAATCACAAGCGGTATATTTTTTCGTGAGTGGGAAAAAGCATGAAAATAGTAAAATGTTTGCGGGATCAATCTGGCAATATTGATAGAATTTGCACTTGTCAGATTCATTTTAGTCCGTAATTCTTTATCGCCGAAAGCAGATTTGACAAGATGCTGACAATCGTCAAAATTTCCGTCTATTTCTATAGCGTGAATGTTATTGCCGAGATTAGTGATTTGTTTTTCCTGCATAGCGCTGATTTTTTTTGCCGGATAAAGAACCCATACATCGATACCCGGAATGTTATAAAATCCGTCGGCAACAGCACTTCCTGTATCTCCTGATGTGGCAGCCAGAATATGTAAACGTGAGGCACCTTTTCTGTAATAAGCGGTCAATCGAGCCATGAAGCGGGCACCGAAATCTTTAAATGAGAGGGTCGGACCGTGAAATAATTCCAGAGTCCGAATATTTTCTTCGATATCTATCAGAGGAACTTCGAAAGAAAAACTTTCTTCTACGAGGTTTCTTAATACATCCGGAGGAATTTCTTCTCCTAAAATATGCCTTGATACGTCGTAGGCAATTTCCCGGAAATTTTTATTATGAAGCGATAAAAAAAAGGAATCGGGAAGAGATTTGATTTGTGCCGGCAAAAAAAGTCCGTTATCGGGAGCAAGTCCTTGAAAGATAGCTTCTTTTAACGATACATGAGTATTTGCATCTTTTGTGCTGCAATAATGATGAACTTCATTCATATATTTGGATTCCCGAATAATTTATTTTGGTCAAAAAACAGTCTATCGAAATGTGTTCCCGGCTACACACCTCTTTTATTTTTTCCGCAGCAATTTCCATCTTCCGGTTATCGGAGTACAAAGAAAATATAGAAGGTCCCGATCCGGAAATGCTGCAGGCGATAGCTCCTGAATCGTATGCTGTGTTACGAATCGATTCATAGCCCGGAATCAAAGGAGCACGTTGCGGTTCAATAATGACATCTACAAGGGACCTGCCTATGAGAGAAATATCTTCCCGGATAAGTCCTATAATAAGACCTGCTAAATTACCGGTTTGACAAACCAGTTTTTTTAAAGGAACATTGTCCTGCAAAATTTTTCTGGCATTTTTTGTTAAAATTTCAGTGTGAGGCTTTACTAAAAGACAAAAGAGAGGAATTTTTGTAGGGATAGAAATGAAATCCGGCGGATCATAGCTTCTCACAGTAACGAATCCTCCCATGAGGGCAGGAGCTACGTTATCTGCGTGAGCGGTTCCCGAACATACTCGCTCGCCTTCCATCGCAAAAGGGACCAATTCTTGAGTGGTAAAAGGTTCGCCCAGAAGTTTATTCAATGCAAATACACTTCCTGCAGCACCTGCAGCACTGGAACCTAGTCCGCTTCCGAGCGGCATTTTTTTGACAATCGTGATGTCTACACCTTGAGATACCTTCAATTTTTGCAAAAGAGCGATCACGCTGACTCCTGCAGAATTTTTGGAAGGATCTAAAGGCAATTTTCCGTCATCCCCTGCAATCGAAAGGATTCGAACATCTTTCCGATTAGTAAGAGAAACTGTAATTTCATCTCCCGGTTGCTCAACGGCAAATCCTAATATATCGAATCCGCATCCGACATTTGCAACAGTAGCCGGAGAAAAAACTGTCATGACATCTTTTGCGCTCATAGGTATCCTTGTCGCACAACTAATTCTGCATTGAGAATAGCTCCGCCTGCGGCACCTCTGACGGTATTATGAGAGAGTATGACAAATTTCCAACGCCCGAATGTAGCTTCCTGCAGTCTTCCTATGGAAACCGTCATTCCTAAATGCCTTTGTTTGCGCGGTTGCGGATAATTAGATTCATAAAAATATTGTAACAGCTGTGGAGGTGAAGAAATCAATCCGGTGACCGGACTGCGAAAATTATTCCATGCTGCAATGATTTCAGAAGAAGTTGCTTTTTTTGACAATTTTACAGTCATACATTCCAAATGACCGTTTAATACACATACACGATTACATTGAGCGTTAATTTTCATAGAGTGAAAATCGATGATTCCGTTTGAAAAAGTTCCCAGAATTTTTCCCGGTTCCGTTTCGATTTTCTCTTCTTCACCCGAGATATAAGGAATGATATTGTCGACAATTTCCATAGAAGGGACACCCGGATATCCTGCTCCCGAAAGGGCCTGTAGAGTCACTACATCTACCGATTCTACGTTCCATAAATCGTTTAGCGGTTTTAACGCCATGGTGAGCCCGACTACGGAACAATTAGGATTTGTAATGATCATTCCTCCGGAGGAAAAATTCTGTTTTTTTACCAGCTCAAGATGCTCATGATTGACCTCAGGAACAAGTAAAGGGACATGTCCGTTCATTCTGTGATTTTTGGAATTAGAAATGACTATATATCCGTTTTCTGCAAAATCTGTTTCTATTTCCCCTGCAACGGAAGAATCCAATCCGGAAAAAGCTATTTTTCCCGGAATCCCGCTTTTACATTCATGTAGAACAAAATTTGCATATTTAGAAGGAAGCGGAAGATCCTGTTGCCAATTGACTATTTCTCCGTATTTTTTTCCTGTAGATTTCTCTGAAGCGGCGAGGGCTACCACTTCAAATTGAGGATGATTCTCCAGCAGTTCTAAAAATTTTTGCCCCACCATACCTGTTGCACCCAGAATGCATACAGGAATTTTTTTTCCGGTATTATTCATTTTATCCCCTTCCTATACGGATTATATCGGCAAAAACTCCGCCTGCGGTAACTTCAGGACCTGCGCCTGCACCTTTGATTACGAGCGGATTGTCTCCGTAACGTTCAGTATAAATGGCAATGACATTGTCTGTGCCGGACATGTTATAAAAGGGATGTGAGGTATCTACTTCTATTAATTCCACAGCCACATTTCCCTTTTCAATTTTTCCTACATAGCGCAGTTTTTTATTATTAGCAGATGCGTTATTCCGTTTTTTTTCAAGAGTATCGCTGTTATGTTCTAATTTCACAAGAAATTCTTCCGGAGAAAGAGAAGAACAAAATGCCTCAGGAGATAAAAGCGGATCGACCTTTATATCCCGTAGTTCCAATTGATATCCTAATTCACGGGAAAGAATCAGTAATTTTCTTGCCACATCCAATCCGTTAAGATCATCACGCGGATCCGGCTCGGTGATACCGAGAGAATGGGCTTTTTTTACAATCTCGCTAAATGAATTTTGTGCACTATAATGATTAAATATATAGCTCAATGTTCCTGAAAGAATCGCTTCTATTTTTACAATATGATCTCCGCTCAAGACAAGATCGCTTAAAGTGCTGATCACCGGTAATCCGGCACCTACATTCGCTTCGTAAAAGTATTTGACACCATTTTTTTCGGAAAGTTTTTTTAAAGATTGATACCGATTGTAAGATCCGGAATTTGCTTTTTTATTCGGAGTCACAACAGAGATTCCTTTTAGAAGAATTTCTTCATACATTCCCGCTATTTTTTCATCCGCTGTACAATCGATAAAAATAGCTTTTCCGAATTCATTTTTTTCCATTTCATGAATAAATGTCTGAAGATTACTTACAGAGGAAGAAGAGTGTAATTCTTTTTCCCAATTTGCAAGATCTATGCCATCCGAATTGATCAACATATGTTTACTATCGGCAATTCCGCTAAGAATAATTTTTAATCCTTGCGATTTTTCTAAATCCGATTTTTTCTTTTCAATTTGATTCAGCAGAGCATGTCCGATTCCGCCGGTGCCGATCATATATAAGTATAAATTTTTTGTTTCCGGCTGAAAAAACTCTTCATGAATAATGTTGAGCGCTTTTTTTTCATCTTCGCTTCTAATAAGACATGTAATATTCAATTCGGAAGATCCTTGCGCAACCGCAACAATATTTATCCCTTTTTTTCCTAATGCACTGAAAAATTTTCCGGCTACACCGGGATGTTGGTGCATCCCCTCACCTACAATAGCAATGACAGAGAGATTTTCCGTGATCACAACCGGATCGACAAAACCTGCTCCGCGCTCTAATGCAAATTCTCTGTCTACCAGATTTTTTGCCCTTTCTGCATAATTGGGCATCACGGCAAAACAAATGGAGTGTTCTGAAGAGCTTTGGGTAATTAAAATCACATTAATGCTTTCTTTCGCTAATGCACCGAATAATCGCGATGCGGTGCCGCAAACTCCGATCATACCTGCCCCCTCAAGACGCAGCAATACAACTTTGTCTATAGAAGAGATTCCTGTAATCAAATTTTTTGTTTGAGGATGATCAAAATTTTTGACCTCTGTACCTCGTGCTTCCGGATTGAATGTGTTTTTTATAACCAGAGGAATTTTTTTTCTCATCGCAGGAGCTATCGTGGGAGGGTGTATCACCTTTGCCCCAAAATGTGACATCTCCATTAACTCTCTATAACTCATTTCGGGAATAGAGGTTGCTTTTGATACTTTTCTCGGATCTGTTGTCAATACTCCGTCAACATCGGTCCATATTTCTATCTTTTCTACGTCTAAAGCCGCTCCGAAAATAGCTGCAGTAAAATCGGATCCTCCCCTTCCTAAGGTCGTTGTCTCACCACCAACAGTCGAGGCTATGAATCCGGGAATGACAGGAACAACATTTTTCTCTGCAAAATACTCGCGAATTTTGCGATAAGAGATGTCTTCTTCCAAAACCGCTTTACCGAAAGAACAATTAGTCACAAGGAGTTTTCTTGCATCGAGGTATTCGGCATGAGGGATTTTTTTCTTTAAAGCTAAGCCGATAATATTGGCCGAAAACTGCTCTCCATAGCTCATAATGAGATCTAATGATCTATCCGAGAGTTCTCTGATCAAAAAGATTCCGTGCAGAAGATCGTGCAACTCTTCAAACAAATTTTTCAGAATCAAATCTATCTCTTGTACATCATGATCGGAAAAGAGTGCGGCAGTGACTTTAGAATGCCGAACAGACAACTCTTTTAATTCCGAAAGATAGAGATCACTGCCGCTGCAGGCAATTGTTCCCATATTGATTAATTTATCAGTTACACCTTGTAAAGCCGATACAACAACAAGGACTTTCGGGTCCTTTTTAAAAGTCTGATAAACCAGATCAAGGACAACTTGGATACGCTCTGCATCTTTTACAGAGGATCCGCCGAATTTTAGAACTTTCATATCACGCCGTTTTCAGTAGTTTTAGGTTTATTGAGTCGTTTCCGTAGTCTTTATAGTATTTCCTTCCACAGTGCTTTGATAACGGGCTTTTCGAGTATCTACAATTTTATTGCGCGGTAGCATCTCACGTGGAATAGGGTTTGCGTTAATAGGATTTCTTTTTAGAGGATTTTTTTCCAGAGGTTTTTTAGGAATCGGAGAAGGTCCGAGTTTTTTTTTAGGAATTGAATTATCGGGAAGGGAATTTTTAGGGATTTTATCAATAGGCAAGGCATTTGCCGGAACTCTATTTTGAGGGATTTGATTGCGGGGTATATTTTCAAAAGGATAAGAACGTTTTACCCTCTCTTCGGGAGGAAGAATTTTTTCCGTCGCAGATTTTTCCGGCGGTTCTTCGATAATTTCCGTTTCCGTACTTTGTTGATCGGCAGCGGAATATATTTGTGTTAAGGGAAAAAACACGAAAGTAAAGAAAATGCTTAAGGAAAAAAGATATTCCGATGACATGTCTTTATATTCCTCCTGCTAAGCGGCTGCAAAAATTCAGCCGGGGAATTTTTGAAATAACGCTTCATAAAATAAAAAAAGGACCGAATTATCTATGATAACCCGATCCTTTTACTTATGCAATT
Source organism: Chlamydiota bacterium (assembly GCA_013288845.1). Lineage (GTDB taxonomy): Bacteria > Chlamydiota > Chlamydiia > Chlamydiales > Criblamydiaceae > JABDBB01. The sequence goes on from JABDBB010000015.1 coordinate 6,257, forward strand.
ATTAGTTGCAATTAGAAATTGAAATCCATACCAACCATCAGACCATGGAAACCAAAAGTCGTTGTGTTAGCTTGTGATGAATATGTACCATCTCTAAACGCAGTAGTTGCTCCTGTTGCTAATGAACCTGAGTCAAAAAATCTACGTGGATTAGAGATATTGTGCCATATTAAGTATTCCCAACCTATACGGATGTTAGTTTCACAGTTACACATGTCACTAACATACTCAATACCCAACTGTAGATGGTATCCGGGGATCATCTGGCAGCTGCAGGAAGGTTCTTCAAAAGTCAGACGAGTTAAAGTAATTCCGTCTAGGCCTACACTTGTTTGTGTATTTTTGTTGAATTTGTCGTCAGAATCTCCTGAAACAATTGTTCCCGATGCATTTGCAAATATTGAAAATCCATCACAAACTTGATATGAATAGTGAGATCCTACTTTAAATCCGATACCGAAGTAATCGTTGTCCCAGCGCATATGAACTGAATCAGCAAGTATACGGCAATCATCATCAAAAAGAGCGACTTTCATGCTTTGATCAAATATTAATCCTGCTAAACCGAAGAACGGTCTGAAAGAATAACATCTGTTGCCGCATAAATCGAATGAAAATAACACATCCCAAGTTTGGTAAGTAGCGTCCCAAGAACCTCTTATTGCATGTCTGTCTGTAATACCGGACAATGCAGGATGAATTAGGGGGCTTTCTATCCAGCCGGGTAGGCTTGTTCCGCATTGAGTAGATGAATGATTTGAATTATTCATGTTAATCCATGTATAAGACGCAGCCAATCTCATTCCACACCAAACGTCATCTTTACCTGCAGTAATCCTAAAACCGGGTTCCCAATTAGGACAAATATTTTTGTACTTAATTGTTCTCAAGGATAGGCCTGTAGTTGATGTATCCACCGGGGACACACTTGCACCATAGGTTAAATCGTCAACACAAGGTTTCCAATATAGGAAATCTGCTGCGATTTCAATGCCACCGAAACATGAATCTGCGCACGAATCATTACTATTACCACATGGGTCACATGATGATCTACAATCGTCCGCACTTGCAGGATTCGGTGTTATAGTCAATAGGCCCAGATTCAAAAACACTAAGCCTATTTTTTTATTCCACTTTGCCATACGTACTCCCTCTTAAAAAAGGTTTATGAAATACATTTGTAACAAATATCACACAGTCCGGCATCTGTAAAGATTTTTTTATTGAAAACTTTCTTTTTTTTTTGAAATCCTAAATATTTTTTTCATGAAAACGAAAAAAAAACTCTTCGGAAAATTTTGTTTTACGAAAAACGTCTTTACGTAAGATACTGAATGTATGTATATTACATTTCTTTAATTAGTTGACTTAAATTTTTATAAAGACCTTTTTTAAACGTAAAAAAAAGTATTAATTTTTTTGCCTTAACTCCTTTAGAAATTTCAAAATCCGGACGATTTTTTTTGATTTTTTTTTGACACTCATGAGAGAAATTTTTCCGATATATTTTATTTTCAATGATTTATGTATTTTTTTATTTAAAATTTACGAATCAAAAAAAAATAATATTACCGTATACCATTGAAACAGGGCGATTTAGAAAAAAATCATCCAAAATCCGGCCTTCAGATTTCTCAAGATAAAATCCGGAAAATTGGACATCCTATATGAAAAAATGTTATATTTTTTGTAACCTCCCGGAAAAAAATGACAAATTACTTAATCAAAAAATCACATCTTAAAGGCGAAATCCGAATTCCGCCTTCCAAATCACAAACCCTGCGCGCTATCCTATTCGGCTCTTTGGGATCCGGAAAAACCCTCGTGCACAATCCGTTGGACTCCCCCGATACCCTTAGTATGATCCGCGCCTGCAAAATGACGGGAGCAGGCATTGAAATTCATAGCCGGCATATAGAAATTCAGGGAGTTAAAGGAAAAATTACTTTTGCCGAAGATGTCATTGACGCCGGAAATTCAGGAATTGTTTTACGATTTTTTACTGCGATCGCCGGTTTAGGAACATTTCCTTTTGTCATTACAGGAGATGAATCGATAAGACATCAAAGACCCATGAAAGAACTTTTGCAGGCATTGTCTCAGCTGGGAGCCCGATACGAAACCGGGAGAGGCGATTCTTATGCCCCTATTATTCTTACAGGTCCGCTTCATCCGGGAGTATGCCGGGTAAACGGAGAAGATTCCCAGCACGTTTCCGCATTGTTAATTGCCGCCTCTTTTGTTTCCGGCGTAACAGAAATTCACGTAGAAAATCCCGGAGAGAAACCTTGGGTAGCCATGACATTAGATTGGTTCGACCGATTGGGGATTCCCTATGAAAATCATGCGTTTGCCTATTACAAAGTAACCGGTCCGACAAAATATTCCGGATTCGACTATACCGTTCCCGGAGACTTCAGTTCCGCAGCTTTTCCCATTGCTGCAGCAATAATAACCCGTTCTGAATTGTGTATAAAAAATTTGGATATGAATGATATTCAGGGGGATAAATTCCTGATTTCAATTTTCCGGCAAATGGGAGCCCGGATTGAAATCGACGCTTCCCGCTCCTGTATTCACGTCAGAAAGAGCGATCATTTAAAAGGAATCACTGTAGACATCAATCAGTGCATTGACGGCATTACAATATTAGCAGTCCTAGCTTGTTATGCAGAAGGAGAAACTATTATTATCAATGCGGCAGGAGCGCGGGATAAAGAGTGCAATCGCATACATTGTATAGCGAAAGAGTTGCGGAAAATGGGAGCCGATATTGTAGAAACCCCTGACGGACTCCGCATTATAGGATCACCTTTATCCGGCGCGATCGTCCATTCTCATCGGGACCATCGAATGGCTATGTCGCTCGTTGTGGCAGGATTAGGTTGCGAGGGCGAGACAACGGTTACCTCTGTCGATTGCATTGCAAAAACATTCCCCTCTTTTTTTGAAGAGTTCATCGGTTTCGGAGCAAATATAAGGATCACTGATGGCGAGTAATTCATTCGGAAATATTTTTAAAATTACAACGTGGGGCGAATCTCACGGCAAAGCCATCGGAGTCGTCATCGACGGTTGCCCGGCAAATCTTGAAATAGACGAAAGCGAGATCAATGCGGCACTTCAATTAAGGAGTCCCGGAAACAATCCTTATACATCGCCTCGGAAAGAGGCCGATTCGGTAGAGATTCTCTCCGGAATTTTTGAAGGCAAAACGACAGGAACGCCTATTTCACTGCTGATCCGGAATTGCGATTCCGATTCCTCAAAATATGAACCCGTCAAAAATCTGCTTCGACCCGGCCACGCCAATTATCCCTATCTCGAAAAATACGGAATTTTTGACTATAGAGGAGGGGGAAGAGCATCAGCCCGTGAGACAGCTTGTCGCGTGGCAGCCGGTGCGATTGCCAAAAAATTTCTTATGAAGTTTTCGATCAAAATCGTCTCCTATATCACACAAATTGCCGATATTCGGGCTGAAAATTTTTCGGAACGTATAGAAACTCTCCAAAAAGAGACATTACAAAGCCCGCTTTTTTGTCCCGATCCCGAAGCCACAGAAAAAATGATTGCTAAGATAGAACAGATGAAATCTGAAGGGGACTCTTGCGGAGGTGTTGTAGAATTTTTTATAGATTCGCTTCCTCCCGGATTAGGGGATCCTATCTATGAAAAGTTGGAAGCCCGTTTGGCCTATGCCCTTATGGGACTTCCGGCAAGTAAAGGATTTGAGATCGGATCCGGTTTTGCAGGTTCCTCAATGTCCGGATCACAACACAATGATTCTTATATAGTTGTAGAGGATGAAATCCGGACAACGACAAATTATGCCGGAGGAATAATAGCCGGCATCAGCACCGGAATGCCTGTCATAGGTCGGGTTGCATTTAAGCCCGCCTCCGGAATTATGAAAGCCCGGCAAACGATAACCGTTGAGGGAGAAGAGGCTATTTTCCGATTGCCCGAAGGTTCGCGGCACGATCCTTGTGTGGCCATTCGCGCCGTCCCCGTTGTAGAGGCGATGGTGGCATTAGTCGTTGCAGATGCATTATTGATGAACAGATCGGCAACACTCTAATACAATCCGGGTCAGGTTTTTTAAACAAAGATTGAACTTCTTCCTTTCCTCATGCTATATCCAAAAATAGTGCAATAAAAAAATTTACAAAGATCGGACTATGCCAAATCAAAATCGGGATCCCTATTTTATAGACAGATGGAGTCGCGGATATTTTGGAGTGAATGCCGAGGGGCATATCACGGTAAAACCAAATCGCGATGAAAAAGAAGGTGACCTCTATTCACTTACAAAATCGCTTGTGGAACAAGGAATTGAGCCGCCGATTTTAGTACGATTTGACGGAATTCTCCATGATCGGATCGAATATTTACACGGAGCCTTTCGATCTGCCATTGAAGAGTTCGGGTATAGAAACGGACATAGAATGGCATATCCTATTAAAGTCAATCCGCAAAGACACGTAGTGGAGGCTGTACGGCAGGCAGGAAAAAAATATAAAATGGGATTAGAAGTAGGCAGTAAACCCGAATTGATTGCCATCCTCACTTTAGAAAGCGAACCGGAAGCGCTGCTTCTTTGTAACGGATATAAAGATGCAGAATATATCTCCCTTGCCCTCATGGCCGGCAAATTAGGCAAAAGGACACTCATCATCATTGAACAAAGCTACGAATTAAAACTGGTGATCGACATAGCGGAAAGTTTAGGAGTAGAAGCTGAAATCGGATTTAGAATGAAACTTTCCAATAAAGGAACAGGCCGTTGGGAATCTTCAGGAGGTGAACATGCTAAATTCGGACTTTTTTCTTATGAAATTGTCGATTGTATGGAATTGCTCGAATCAAAAGGAAAATCCGAATGGCTAAAACTGCTTCATTTCCATATAGGAAGCCAGCTCACCACCATTGAATCCATTAAAAATGCCATGAATGAAGCGGCAAGAATGTACACGGAAATTGCCGTAAATTATCCGTCCCTTTCCTTTTTTGATGTAGGCGGAGGACTTGCTGTCGATTATGACGGATCAAGAAGCAATACCGATTCGTCCATGAATTATTCCGTAGAAGAATATGCACGAAATATTGTCGGAATTATCGGAGAAGCATGCCTTGATGCGGAAATTCCCGATCCTATTATCATCACGGAATCAGGAAGAGCCATCGTATCGCATCATTGTGTGCTGCTGATTGAAGTGATTGATGTGACCTCTCCTACTAACGTCACTCCGGATTATGATTGCCCGGCCGATCATCCCATCATAGAAGAGCTCCTCACTATGCATGAAGAGCTTTGCCAGGAATATTGCCGAGAAATTTTTCACGATGCTCTTGAATTGAAAGAGCGGATTTTAGAAGAATTTGTGAGAGGCACATTAAAACTTAAAGAACGGTCGCACGCCGAAAAATTATACAGATCTTTGCTCACAAAAATTCATACATTATTCAATGAATTGCCGGAAATTCCGGAGGAGATGGAAGATTTAGATCGATTTTTGATGGAAATTTATTTCTGTAATTTTTCTGTTTTTCAATCTTTACCCGATTCATGGGCTATAGGACAGCTTTTTCCTGTTATTCCGATTCACCGTTTGAATGAACCGGCTGAACATCGTGGAATTTTAGCTGATCTGAGTTGTGACAGCGACGGGAAAATCAATAATTTTATAGGAAAAAAAGGATCGAAAGATTTTTTACTTCTCCATCCATATAATAACGGACCGTATTATCTCGGAGTATTTTTGATGGGAGCCTACCAGGAAATTTTGGGAGGATTGCACAATCTTTTCGGAGATACCAATGTAATCCATGCAAAATTGGATGCAAACGGAAATTGGGAAGAGTCAAAATTGGTTGAAGGAGATACTGTAGAAGAAGTTTTGCATTACGTTCAGTATAACAACGAAAAATTATTGGAACAGCTTCATTCTTTGATAGAGCAATCGATTAAATCAGGAAGAATTACCGCTCAGGAATCTGCCGCAATTAAGAAAAAATTTAAACAGGCTTTAGAAAGCTATACCTATTTGGTGATATGAAAAACGAAACTCCTATCGGACAGGGACATGGTATGCAAGGGAGATTCGGAGGGCTTCCCGATCCTTACGGATCTGAATCATTTTCCCGCATAGTCATACTTCCCCTTCCTTTTGACAAAACTTCCACCTACCAAAAAGGGAGCGATAAAGGACCTGCAGCCTTAATTGAAGCATCGCGAAATATGGAGTTATATGACATCGAAACCGAATCCGAAGTGTATCTTCAGGGCATATACACAGCCGATGCAATAGAATCTGACTCATCAGAAGAAATGTTACGTCTGACTTTTGAAAAAACAAAGGAATATCTTCATAAAAATAAATTTGTCGTCGTCATCGGCGGAGAGCATTCTATCTCATACGCTCCTATCAAAGCAACAGCTGAACATTATGGAAAACTTACAGTCATACAATTTGATGCTCATGCCGATCTACAACATTCCTACGAAAATAATCCTTGGAGCCACGCTTCAGTTATGGCTAGAGTCAAAGAAATTCCGGAAGTAACACAAACAATTGCAATAGGAATAAGAAGTCTTGCAAAGGAAGAATTGCCTTTATTGAATCGTTCTCACACCTTTTTCGCACATGAATTACTTCATAGAAAAAATGAATTATATACACTAATAAAAAATATTGAAGGTCCGATTTACATCACATTCGATTTAGATGTTTTCGATTGTTCTTTAATGCCCTCAACAGGTACTCCGGAGCCCGGCGGACCGGATTGGGATTTTTTAATGGAAATTTTGCAATATATATTTATCGAAAAAAATGTCGTGAGTTTTGATGTGGTCGAACTTCTTCCGGAAGAACACAATCATGCTCCGGATTATGTTGCAGCAAAACTTATCTATAAACTACTCAGCTATAAATATAGTAAAAATCGGGATGGAAAAAATGAGCATTCGTGATTTCATGAAAAAAAATTACAAACATTTCAATGCAGCGGTTTGTGTAGATGCTGCCGAAAGTTGGGTAGAACATCTTAAATCGGGCGGAAAAATGCTGGTCACTTTGGGCGGTGCCATGAGCACCGGTGAATTGGGAATTTCCCTGGCTGAAATGATTCGGAAAAATAAAGTGCATGCCATTTGCTGCACAGGAGCTAATCTGGAAGAGGATGTTTTCAATCTTGTAGCCCACACTTATTATAAACGAATACCTGATTATCGCTCTCTTTCTAAAAAAGAAGAAAAAGAACTTCTGGAAAAAGGGATGAATAGAGTCACAGACACATGTATCCCGGAGGATACAGCTATTCGCAGAATTGAAAAGGAAATTCTCTCCCTCTGGATGAAAGCAGACAATGAAGGAAAATCTTTTTTCCCTCACGAATTTATGTACACTCTACTCGATCTACCCTCCATCCGAAATGCTTTTGAAATTCCCCCGGAAAATAGCTGGATTTTAGCCGCAAAAGAAAAAAATCTGCCTATCATAGTGCCGGGATGGGAAGACTCCACTTTAGGAAACATCTTTGTCTCTCATGTGATCACCAAAGAAATTAAAAATATTCATACGGTAAAAACCGGATTGGAACAAATGGCTTTCTTGACTGAATGGTATAAAAAAGAAAGTCACTCATCAAAAATAGGATTTTTCCAAATCGGAGGGGGAATTGCCGGAGACTTCCCTATCTGTGTAGTCCCCCTTCTCAGACAGGATCTGGAGCAAAAAGTCCCTTATTGGGCCTATTTTTGCCAAATCGGCGACAGCACAACCTCCTTCGGATCATACAGCGGAGCAGTTCCCAACGAAAAAATCACCTGGGGAAAACTCGATATAGATACTCCGAGTTTTATGATCGAATCAGACGCCTCCATTGTGGCTCCTCTCATTTTTCATTTTGTTTTGGAATCATAGTCAGAATGCGCTGCGTTTCGTTAATAAACTTCTATAAATAATTAATATACAATAATTTATGTTATATGAAATTTAAATTCGCGCAGCGTTTAGAGTGCGCGTGACTTGTCCCATAAGTGTTAAGCTAATAAGTTCCATATGTGTTTAAGCATATATGTAAGAGGTAATTATAAAGTTTTTATGCCGGTCCTTCAGACCTCAATATTTTTTTACATACTACCCGGGTCGCAGCGAGGCGGAGGCCCGGGTAGGTTATAGTAAGGAAGGGGGAGGCCTGAAGGGCCGGCATAAAAAACTTTATAATTAATGCTGACATACATGTTTAAAGACATTTTGTTATTTTTAGCTTAATGCGTATGCGACTTATCACTGCACTCCAAATGCCGGTACAAATTAAATTTGACTCTAATATTTTCTTTACAAGAAAATATTTTTCTGACAATTTTAAAGATATTTTTATTTAGACAAAACTTTAAATAAACCGGAGTTTTTATGGTAAACAATGTATTTCTTGCAGATGACTACTGTACACAATTTAATCAACCAAACTCAATAGAACCGTTACTCTGTTCCGACTTCACAATAGTGAGAACCAAATCAAAAGACAATGTGCAACTTACTCCTGTACAATATAATAAATCGGAATTTCTTGAATTTCTAAAAAAACATTTTAGTGCTCTTAAAATAATTCAACTAACTCGGAACTATTTCCCCCCGGAGAGTGCAAATACTCTAAAATGTAAGCTTACTTATACTTACAAAAAAAGTGAAATTTTCTTCAGAACTACTGTAAATATTGTCATGACCTTTATGAAAGAAAAAGGAGAATTAAAAATCCAACAAATCAATCAATCCGAATTCCGTGAATCCGAACGCACAATGCAATTACAAATCGATAAAAAATGATAGTGACCGGAATTAAAATTTTTTCCTAAGAACTTTATTCTTTAATAAAAAAAGGTTTTTTTAATGTCAATAGACTCCCATTTAATGCAAGTTAACGCGCAGATTTTTTTTGATTCATTACTTAAAACACCCCTTACGCAGGAAACCGGTGTAAATACTTTAGACAAAATACTCTCTTCAACTTGTGAAATATTTATCACTCTTACATCGAGTAAAGAAGAATGTAAATTAGTCTTTAATAAACCGGACTTTATTGAATCAATGAAACAAAACCATTTTAAAAATATTACAGCCATATTGGAAAAAACCGGGGAAGAATATTGCCCGATTGAAAATAAACTATCTTGTAAAACGGATTGGAATGAACTATCAAATGGATTTAGTACATGCGATACTGAAGGCCCCGGCCTCTATAAAGTTACTGTAGAAGGCTTCATGAGTTTTATTTTAGAAAATAAAGAGATAAAAATTAGCAAAATACAATCTAACTGTCGGAAAATTTTTCAAAATATGCCCCCTTCTTCACCTCATAAATACCGACAACTCATTGCTTGCGACTATGTTACAAAGCTGTCTCATTATTTGTCAGTCACAGTTCCGCCGGGATTCAAACAGATCATCTCCCCACAAAGTATACCTGAATGCAACACGCTCCGATTCATACCGGACAATCAAAATTCGGACGAATGGAATGAAAACATTACCTTTCAGAATTTCCAAATAAAAAAAATATCTGCAAGAGATAAAAAAACTGCAAGAGATAATACAAATAAAATAAAAAGCTGCACAAGATATGACAATACAATAATACATGAACATTTATTCTTTAAAAATATCATTCAGATCTCGCAATTAATCATGAATTCTACACCCAAAGATACTAATGATTTCCCTGCTATTATGGGTATAGAATATTTTTCAGGAGGCTCCTCTTGCATAGGAATAGAATATACAGTGGTCATACAGGATAATGTAGATGCAACCATTGCAAAAGTCCTACATTTTTTTAGCAACAATATATTTTTTTCTTCTGTACCGATATAACAGGATCAACATCCAAAAGGAGTGATAATGAAGATATGGACCATATACTCTTCGGGACAGGAACAAGTATCTCTTCTGCCGATTTCGAGAATTGTAAAATATACAGTTCTCACTAAAAATAACTACAATGATTCCGTAGCAATCATCAACAGTCTTTTTGAACAAAACAGGAAAACTATTCTTCAGGGGATCTAATATCCTTTTCCCTTCATAACATGTTTTAACTACTCTTTTTACATAAATAAAATTTTATTTTACTTAAAATAGTTTTTTTGAGAAATTTAAAGAGTATTCTCAACAGATTTACTTTCTTGTAACTGAAAATTTTTTTACAAAAAAGTTAGAGTACCGAACGGTCTGAAATGCAATCGCCGGTCGAATGTATTTTTTGAATGTCCAAGCGTAGAAACCGTTGACTATATCAAAAAAAATGACTGCACAAAAATTTATAGAAGACAATAAAAATACCGTGAAACAAAATAACTATGTACGTATATCCGAAAAAAGTGAATGCAATCAATTCACCAATCAAGTAACCTTACTCATGCAATTTACTGTAAACAACCAAGATAGAATTGTCGGCATCCGATCTGTTTCAGGCACGAATTACTGTTCCGCTGTAGAATATATCGTGTTAATAACGGATAAGATGAATGCCGAGAGCGCAGCAAATAAAATCCGGGACTTTTTCAAACACAATGTAGTGACTGCAATAGACTCTAACCTAATTTTATCATAGAAACGGACTAGATACCATAAAGGGAAGCATGATGTTTCCCTTTTTTATAAAAAAATAAGGGTGATTTTCTTATGTCAATCAGCTTCCAAGAGATGCAACATCTTGGCCTACAATATTTTACTTCCACTGCTCCGCCCTTCGGAAAGGAAGGGCTGAAACTCTCTTTAGAAAACATTCTTTCTTCCTCATTTAAAATATATATATGTAATAAAACTCTTCCTCAGCGCAATATTCGGGAGATGAATAAACAGGAATTTATTGAATCTATAAAAGAAAAGCGTAACAATCACAATCGGGATTTTATCCGGGCTTTTTATTGTCCTCAAATATCAAACAATAAGCTGATGTATACCTTTTCCCCAAAAAATGTACCTCCCTCTTATCAAAATACCGTTAATATGATCATGACCTTTATTTTAGAAACCGATTTTTTAAAAATTTCCGAAATAAAATTCGAGTGTCCTATTCCGGACCCTTGCAGACTCGGTATTCAACCTAAATATTTGGGACCTCCTCCACATACATGTGACATTAAAGAATTGAGCGAATGTTACCCTTTAGATGATGACACATGGTGGTTTATTGAAAGACTGTCCGAAGATATTCTCCCGAAATAGTATCTCAGACGAATTTTTTCGTGAACCGTATCTTGATAATTTTATTTTACATAAAATATTTTCTATGCAAAATTAAGTTATATTTTTAATGTTTTTTCTTTAAAGTAACAATATCGATAATCGAAGACTAAGAGATTGCTATGTCCATCAACTACGATTTAATGAGAACGGTTGCAGAACGCTATTGTAGCAGTTATTTAAAAGATTTACTCACTTCGAACTGTAAAATATTTACCGTAAATATTAACACAGGCAATGTAAATAACGATTCAATCGAAAATGTCTTTAAAGGCCTATTAAAACGCAATTATTTTCGCGAGATGCCAAAAATAAAATTAAACAGCACTCCTCTTAGTATAACTCCTTACAGCGATAATGAACTGATTTGCCAATTAAACTGTGAATCAATTACAAAGAGACATCACATCAACATGAGTGCCGCTATACTCATGAAGTTTGTTATGGAGAACGGATTGTTAAAAATTGCAGAAATTAGCAAACCCTCTACAACAAAATCTTTCGATGTTAAATTGGAAACAGACCGGAATAAGGGAAATTTAGAAATTGTAATACCCGAAACATTTAAGACTGTGTACACACAATCGGACCCCTCAAATCACTGCGTTAAAGAATATGTTCTCAAAAATGACAATACTATTGATTGGCATGAACTAATTAGAATCGAAAAAAAAGAATTAGAAAAAAATATTCCGGTAAAAAATTACGTACAGCGCTTCAAATCACATCTGCTTGCCAACACACAAAACTATGAGTTGATTATCGAGCGTTTTTCTCTCTTAGGATCAGGGGAGCATGCAGAAGTATTGGTAGAATATACTTTCAATAATCAGAGGGAAATTAGCGGGGTATCCTATTATTCAAACCATCATGGCTCTGTGGGCATTCAATATACAATTCGATTACAAAAAGAAGGACCTATTCTTTCAAAATCGGAGATTAAAAAAAATGCGATAGAGAAAATCGAAAATTTTTTTCTCACTCACATAAAATTCTCAATATTTTAAAATTTACAAACGAATCACATTTCGTTACCGTTTTTCTACGTGTGAAACGGAGGAGTTTGAGAAAAACAACCTATGTAGGGCAAACACGTACACCATATACACCACACAAGTGTATCCAAGCATTTGTTTTCCCCCGATGAAGAAGAAACCGCTCTACCGTTATATGTAAACCCATCTTGATCCTCGCAGCTTACATAGAAGGAATCAGCATTCCCAAAAGATACATTAGATTCATTAGATTCTTTTCGTTCTACTGTCATAGCTAACTCCTAAATTTGTTTATCTAAAATATTTTCAAAATAATTCCTTTGGTTACGATATCTCAAAATATTATTACCCTCAACATTTTTTTAAAAACTTCCTCCTTGACCCTCACGTAACGTCATTCCTTATTATAGCGCTATCCTTTAAAATCAAAGGGATCTTAAAGGAGAAAATCGATGGCCTATACAGTCTCGAAGTTAGCAAAAATTTCAGGAGTCAGTATCCGAACACTCCGGTGGTATGATGAAATAGGACTTTTAAAGCCGGCCTACCATGGCGCCAACGGATACAGATATTATGAAGAAAAACAGCTGCTACTTCTGCAACAAATCCTATTCTTCAGAGAGATCGGATTCGAGCTGAAGCAAATAGAAGCAATCCTGAAAAGAAGCGATTTCGACAGAATAGCAGCTTTGAGTTCGCACCGCAAAATTTTGGAAAAGAATGTGGAGAGGACAAAAAATCTGATCAGAACTATCGATAAAACAATCGAACACTTAAAAGGAACTAAAAAAATGAAAGACCATGAGATCTATCTAGGCTTCAACAAGGAAAAGCAAAGCGAGTATCAAAAATACCTAATCAATCGTTTCGGAGAAGAAGCAAAAGTTTCTATTGAAGAAACGTTTGTGAACTTTAAAAACTTGAGTAAGGAAGGTTTTGAAAAAAGCACAGAAGAGTGGAACGAAATCTGCAAGGATCTTGCCAAACAACGGGAAAATCGGGCTGCAGTAAATTCTTCCGAAGTACAAAAGATCATTCATAGGCATTATGAATGGCTTAAAGGATATTGGACTCCGGACCGGAGCTCCTATACTAATTTGGGAGAGCAATACATTAGCTTTGAGTGGCAAAAAGCTTTTGAACCGTTTGATGCCGAGCATCCAAAGCTCGCCCAATTCTTTGCAGAAGGAATGAAGTTTTTCGCCGAAAAAGAATTATCGTAAGTTGTGTGGCAGCCGGACTCGGTCCGGCTGTATATCTCTCTTTTTGCACAATAACACACGTTATGTTAACGTGCAAATAAATGTGATAGAAGAAAAATGAACAAGAGTCAAGTGACTGTTTATTAATTGGTTGAGTAAATAAAATTTCAATTCGCGCAGCGTTTGGAGTGCGGTGACTTGTCACCGCTTTGCCCTCGACTCGACTTGTCGAGGCGTTTTAAGCAATGTTTTGTGTTTCGGGATATTCAGAAATTTGTTCAAGATTAGTCTCTAAGTTTTTAAAAACGCATCGACAAGTCGATGCGAGGGCAAAGCGGTGACGAGTCACCGCACTCCAAACGCTGCGCGAGTTAAAACTTTTTATCCGGATTGGTTTTCGAATTTAAAGACTTTAGATCTGCTAATTGTTCAGCATATTTTTCTTTTATTTTGTCACCGGTTTCACGGTATTTGTTTCGTGCTGCGTCGTCTTTTTTTATTTCCTCTGCACGTTTCCTATTCTCCGGAATCTCTGTAAGGTGTGTATAGGTATTATAAACTGTTTCTGTCGTATAATCGATGCCGGAATTTACAGCTGCAACACCTTGGAAAATTCTATAGAATCCTGTTACCAACCACATAATGTCCCCTTTAAGATTTTGGTGATATTGTTTTAATGATAGAACTTTTTCTTATTTATTTTATTCATAAAAATCATTAAAACAATCGAACAAGTTTTTGGAAAAATGCGCTGAGGCAAGAGATCAATATGTGTTTAAGAATATTGAGGAGAGCAAATTTTATAAGTAAATCGAAGGTGCGAAGCACCTTATAATTAGTGCTAATACATAAGTTTAAACACATATTGAACATATTATCTTAACACGTATGCGATAAGTCGAGCCGAGGATAGCTTGTGTATCATTCTTTCTATAAATTTGAATTATCTGCATTGAAAAAATAATCAAGTGCCCGGATAAAAAAAAAAGCCCATCAACACAATAACTTGTTAACAACAACAAGAGATATTGTTGTGTATGCAAAAGAAGGTAAAGTACATGTTTTCCCAACTGATCCTAAGGCAATTCTAAAATGATAGATTTACAAAAACATCTTTTATATATAACAAAAATACCTGTATCTGATTCTACAAACAATACAATCAGAGGAGTTTCTGCTTATTGGAGAAATGAGGACCATACGGCATGTCTAGGATTTTATTTTGACGGTCCAATTAAGGATGAGGATCCGGAAGAAGCCTCATCACTTTCAGGAGAAATTATTGCTCAATTTTCCGAAGGTCTGTTAGAAGAAAATTATATTCGTTTAGATTCTCCCGCTCCTCTTCCTGAGACTCCGTTTTGGGGATATAAAAGGCTTGGAGAAAAATAATGCTAAAACATCATCCTAATACGCATATGCCTGAACTATTATAAATGCTCTAAATCTCCGGGAGTCTCCGGAATCTCTTTAAAGTAGGAGACTAAAATAAAGAGAGGGTTCAAGCCAACGAATTGACCTAACCCTCTCACGGTTTGGCATGCTCGAGGCCGGACTCGAACCGGCACGCCCTTGCGAGCAAGGGATTTTAAGTCCCTAGTGTCTACCATTTCACCACCCGAGCAGATGGAAGAATTTAAGAATAAAACATACAATCTTCCGGCCTTAGAGTCAAGAGTAAAACCGAATATTTATGAGATTGCTCTCAAAAGCGCAATTGCCCTATGATCTTTATTAAAAGCAGGTGCTGTATGAAATCGACATTTATAGTTAAAATTTTTTTATTTTTTGCGATTGTGTTGACCGGTCCCCTTTCGGCAGAACAGAGACAGGTGCTGCAGGAAAATATTGCCAAGGCAAGGGTCGGCGATTTTATTGTCACTCACCAAGGAAAAATGTTTTCCGTCCTTCATATTCGGGGAAAAACGGAAACAGGACTTATATTGGAAGAGATTAGTGCTCCGCGAGACCGGATTCCTAAAAATAAATACAACTGGCGTGAATGGGTAGAGGATAACGCTCCGGGACATAGTTCATGGGTGATGTATCGCCTAAATACAAAAAGCGGAGTGATTGAATCTTCTTTTTCTTACACGCAAAACAGTTGGTTCAAGATTCGGGAGTCGGATAATTTTCTTACAGCCCTTCTGAATATTCCTTTTTATAAGATTTCGTTGAAGGATAGAAAGCGTGTGGGGCCAAAAGGATTTCATCCGGCGGGAAATGAGATGCGCGATGTGTGGCAGCCCAAAATGGTTGTCAACGGACAGACCATAGAAAATATTACTTTTGATGCGTGGAAAGCAAGATGGCCTAACGACGGCACCGAGCTTGCGGGCAAGATGATAGAGGTATATATTCCCGAAGAGAACACGAACTATCCTTCTTATTTTCCTTACTGGTTACAGATCAGCGGAATCATCGGAAAAGCCAAAATACGAATTGTTGAATCGGGCGGAGAATTAAAATCTCCAAAGCCTATTATGTAGTTTTTCTTAATTGCGGTTGATATTAATAGAAGAACCGGAATAAAATTTGCCCTTACCGGGGGAATTTTATGATCTTCAAAACCCAAAAAAACTATCGAATCGGCAAATGTCGCACACTTGCGCGCCAATATTTTTCGAGTTTCAAAAAACGAAAAAAAAAATTGGCTCCTGATACGATCAAAGAATTTGAAACAAATTTCAAATCTTTGGACGAGGCTTTGCTGAGAGATGACGTTGAAGAATCTAATGTTCTCCTCAGAAAAATAGAACTTTTATCCGATCAGCATCTGCAAAAAAATCTTTTTGACTACGGTTTTGAGTTGTTGCTCGCCCTCGCCTTTGCTTTGATTATCGCCACCATTGTTCGGCAGATGTGGTTTGAATTGTATGAAATCCCTACCGGTTCCATGCGACCGACTTTTGAAGAGCAGGATCGCCTGACAGTTTCAAAAACTTCTTTTGGAATCAACGTTCCCTTTACTACAAGCCATTTCTATTTTGATCCCGATTTAGTCCAAAGAGGCGGAGTCATCATTTTTTCCGGTGAAAATATCGATCTTCCGGATACAGATACCAAATATTTTTGGCTTTTTCCTGCAAAAAAACGTTACATCAAGAGACTGATCGGAAAACCCGGCGATTCCCTCTATTTTTATGGGGGGAAAATTTACGGGGTTGATAAGGCCGGCAATGCGATCGCGGACTTCGAACATGCTCCTTGGAGTGAAAAGCTCGAACATATCCCTTTCCTTACTTTTGACGGAAAAGCTGAAGGGGTTGATCGAAATCAAATTATTTTTAAACAAATGAATCTGCCGTTGGCGAGAATTATTAACGATTCTTATAAGGGACCTGTCGAGCAGCTGAAGATAGACGGTAAGTGGAAAGCTGCTGATTCGGAAAAAATGACATATGCCGATTTTTTCGGCTTGCGAAATTTTGCGATGGCAAGGCTGTTGACACTGAAACAGGCGAAAGAGCTGGGATATCCGGAAGAATCTTTGAAAGACGGTGTTTTGTATTTGGAATTGGCACACCATCCGGGACTCACACAACCCCCTGCAAATTTGGATCCGCAATCGCTAAGAAACGGCTACATTGTGGGGACGGAAAAGAGCCTTATTCCTCTGGGGAAAAAAGAGATTGATGCTCTCATGAAGAACATGTATACCGCCCGTTTTGTTGTCAGGAATAATCATGCGACCAGGTATTCGGCCGATTCCGCTCATTTCTCTTCTTGGAGTCCTGACTTCAAAGGAGTGCCGGACGGTACTTACGAATTTTATTACGGGAAGGGTAAAAAAGTAGGATGGGGCGGAATTCTTTATGATCTGCCGACGGATCAGCCTTTGTACAACGATTCTCCTGAAAATATTCAGCGACTTTACAATTATGGAATTGATTTCTTAACCGCCAAACTACCCGGCGTGAACAATAAAAATAATTTTCCGCACCGATATGCCTATTTCCGTGAGGGTGATTTATACCTTATGGGAGTACCTGTCATTCGAAAAGGGGATCCGCTTCTTGTGAATTTTGAAAAGGAAGAAGAGGCAAAAGCGGGGAAAGACGTCTCTTATAAACCGTTCAAGGATTATGGTCCTCCGGTTGATGAGTCAGGTCATCTTAATCGTGATTTTATCCGGACATATGGAGTGACTATTCCTGACGGAAAATATCTTGTTCTTGGGGATAATCATGCGATGAGTGCAGATAGTCGGGTGTTCGGATTCGTTCCGGAAGGAAATTTAGAGGGGACACCCTGTTTTATTTTATGGCCTCCGGGCGAAAGAATGGGACCTCCTTTGCAAAAGGCTTATCCTTTATTGACGATACCTCGTTTGCTTATATGGGGTATAGCAGGGGCGGTTTTTCTGATCTTATACCTCCTTTATCGACGCCGAGCGAAAAGGTCATTTTATAAGGATTAGATATTCGAATTTTCAAAAGTTATGTTGTTTATAAATTTATATTCCCGGATTTTAAACTTTTTACTTTTTTAATTTGAAAACACCTGTTATTATCAATTCTGATTTAGTAAATTCTAAGGCATACGCGGTCAATCATGATAAAGTGAAGATAGGAAGAGGTACTTATGGAAAAAGATCTAAAAGATGACGCAGAAAATTTTGAAGAGCGTACTTACAGATCTGTTCCGGCCGATTTCCGTACCAGTCACCTTGATGATGCTCTGGAAGAAAAACTTGAGGATGCCTTTTATAACGGCACATCCGATATTATTCTGCATGATGTCGCAAAAATCAGCCGAAGTCATGATCCTGTCGATTTAGCCCATACAGTTACCCGCCTTCCTCCGGGCGCTCGAGTCATTGTGTATGACAATCTTCCCGATCTCGATGCTAAAATTATTTTTATGATCAATACCGGCAGCTATACCCGGACAGCCATTTTTCGCCAACTTCCCGACTCGGAAATCATAGTACTTATAGAGAAGATGCCTCCCGACGAAGCCGTCTGGATGTTTGATGACATGTCCGATAGAAGAATGCGTCGCGTCCTTGAATTGCTTGATCCCAAAAAGGCTACCCGAATCCGAGAACTGCAAAAGCACGATCGCCATAGTGCGGGCCGGTTGATGACAAATGAATATTTTTCTTTTCATTTGAATACGACTATCGGTGAAGTCGCAATTGCCATACGGGAAAATCCGGGAATAGACCTCACCCGAGTCATTTTTGTATACAATAACGACAATGAAACCATCGGCTATGTCCCTGAAAGAAATTTGATCGTAAATCCTCCCTATACTCCGATTCGTCAGGTAATGAGACCGATTACCCACAAAGTGGAAGTGTCCGCTTCACGCGATGAGGTTGTCGATATCGTAGAGCGATACAAAACTCCTGCTTTGCCTGTTTTTGACCATGAAGGAAAAATGGTCGGAGTCATCACATTTGAAGATGTGGTGGAGATGATGGAGGATATCGCCGATGAGACAATTGCCTATATCGGAGGTACCGGAGAAAAGGTCAAAGAACACGAACCGATCTTTCGCCGCTTCCTATGGCGCGCTCCTTGGCTGCTTGTCACTCTTTGTGCAGGACTTGTCACCTCTACCGTCATGTCTAATTTCGATGACTCAGGTTGGTTTCGCTATATAGCCTTTTTCGTTCCGTTGATTGCCGGTATGTCCGGGAATGTCGGGATCCAATGCAGTACCACTCTGGTCCGCAGTTTGTCAACAGGAGAGCTCTCTTATAGTTCTCGCGGCGATGCCATGGTGAAAGAACTGGGCATCGGCATGTTAACCGGAACATTTTTTGGATTCTTATGCGGATTTGTTGTCTATTTGCTTTATCACTACGGAATTCACGTGGAAGGGGCCGATGAAGTAAGAATCGGCATCACGGTAAGTTGCGGAGTCTTTGTCGCATGCATTACAGCGACAGTATTGGGAACCGTCTCACCGTTTTTCTTTGCACGTATGAATATTGATCCTGCCGTTGCTTCAGGCCCTATTGTCACTGCCTTTAACGACGTTTTATCTTCACAAATGTTTTTTCTTGTTGCACATACCCTGTATTATCTGTTTGAATAGCTTTGTTTTAACAAATAGTACACAAAGAGATTGAAGGAACACTATGCAACAAGAATCCCCTGTCATTGATATTTCCGAATTTTTTCGACTTTTTGTCACCGGACTTCAATATCGTGTGTATAAATTTTGCGAATTCATCCGGATAGCATGTAGCTTTTATTCGAATTTTTCCTTTATGAAAGCGGATATTTCTCTTTACCTCATGTATCTTTTTGAAAATCCCTATTCCATCAGCAGAAAATTTTTGAAATCGAAAAAAAAACAGCGACATCTATACATACGGAGAAACCCCTATTCCGTCTCTTGCGAAAATTGCAGAGGTTTGTGGTGTTACCGATAAAGATCATTTCTATGAACTCGGCTGCGGACCCGGCAGAGCCTGTTTTTGGTTATATCTCTTTTATCATTGCCGGGTAACCGGAATAGATTACATTGACATATTTATTGACCGGGCGGAGCGCATTCGCAAAAGACTCGGATTTACGGGATTGACTTTTCTGAGTGAGGATTTTTTTGAGGCGGATCTGCATGAGGCAACCGTGATTTATTTATACGGAACATCCATGCAGGATTCCGAAATAAAAAAACTGACGGCTAAATTTTCCGATCTTCGAAAAGGGACTAAAATCATTACGGTAAGTTTTCCCCTCTCCGATTATCTAGATGAAAAACATTTCGAACTCATGAAATGTTTCCCGGTAGAATATCCTTGGGGACCTGCCGATGTCTATATGCAAATAAAAAAATAGTTTAAGAAGCCATTTGTGTAAAGGCTCTATAACCTGCTTCGATAGCATTATTTACTTGCCCCGACTGAGATCCTCTTGCACTTTTTGTAGCGTGCTGAGCTGTTTCTGCGGCAGATTTATGACCTGTATTCAATTCTTTTTGGTATTGTGCGAGCTGTCGTTTTTCTTCTGCACTGTTTTTAAAGAATCCCTGCACATATTGACCGCCCTGTCCGACAGCCTGTGCTCCGGAGGTGATTCCCTGGATCGTTTTTAGTGTAGAAGAGGCAATAGCTCCCCCCATAGCAGCGACGCCTGTACCCATGCCGATAAGACCTGCTCCGATATTGAGGACGCCCAAAGTAACACCCAAACCCACTTCCCATTTGGTATTGTATGTCTTTTGGATATTGGTGATGTCCTGCCTTAAAAGTTTTAGCTCTTCCTGAATAATGTTATGATCATTTTTCAGCATTTTTTGCGCTAATATGATGGCCAGGTGCCGAACAAGGGTGTCAATTGTATGCCAATCCAACTTATCTTTGCGCAGCTCATTTTCCAATTTCTCTGTGAATTGCACAATTAGGCCGGTCAAAGGATCTTTTGTTTGCTCAAATTCTTCGGCAGCTTCCTCTTTCATATCTTCTAATTTATTCCCTAAAGATATGGCAAGCGCTTCCGTTTCCTGCACGATTTTGTTTTTAGGTTTGATTTTATTGATCATTTTTGTGATCAATTCGGAAAAAAAGCTTACGTCCTTGGCAGCCGGCTCGGAAACTTCCGGACCTTTTTCTATAGCGCTCGATAAAGTATCCTGATACCACACCGGATTCCCGGGACCGAAACCAAGCTTTTTATCGGATGGTTTTCCGGAAGGAGTTCGCGAATCGAATGTAAAATTTTGTTCCGGTCCGGTGTGAATACTCTGATTATTTTGATTGCCTTGAGTGTCTACATCCACGCCCATAAAAAACCCTTATTTAAGCATTATTAGAATCAAATAATAACATCATTATATTTTTATCGAAACATATTAGAAGGAATATTTCTCAACATTTGGCTTATATTGCCCCACATTTGCGCAATACTGTTGTCATTCTGTTCCATATTTTGCAACTTTGCGATGATTTCATCTTTTTTCAGATTACCCAGTTCTTTTGCAGTAAAAGATTCGCCCGCTGCCTTACTCCCTAAAAAACCCAAGACAGATCCGGAGACTCCCGAACCTCCCCCGGCTATAGCAGCTAAACCGCCTCCGACCACTAATACAGCAGGTATCGCAGTTCCGGCGCTTCCTACAATAGCAATGATGGCTCCGCCGATAAATACTGAAGCACCCACTACGCCTGTCCCCACTGAAATCCAGCTGAACACTTTGGAATATTTTGCACGATTTGCCGCCGTCTCTTTTAAATTAATGTATTGATTCCACAACCTCTTTTTTTCTTCAGCGTCTTGGAGCAATCCGTCTTTTAATGTGACCCCCTCTTTTTCACGAAGAGTCACCTGTGTTTTTTGCATTTCAAAAATTTTCATATCTAATTCACTTTCGTCAATAGATTGAAAAATGTGATTTTTTGTCGGATTGAGATCTATCTCATCGGTTTCGTCCCGTATTGCTTTCACTTTCTTTTCATCTTCGGTCTTTTGAAAAACATTCATGAGGGCCCGGTGTGAAGCTGCTGCCTGCAGTATAGGTTTGTCCAGTACCGGACGCGAGTCCAAAGGTTCTAAAGAAGGATCAAAGACTTTCGCCTCCCCTTCTTTTGTGGAATCCGATGCAAATAAACTCCACGCTTTTTTAAATAACTCTTTTACATAAGAGATCCGGGAGGATTCTTTCTTCTCTTCGACAGCTTGTGGGACAGTTGGACTTACTCCTAATGAGACATATTGATCCTCTGCCCCTGCAATATCGAAGCTTTTTGTAATCGGAGGATATTGTTTGGTAAGTGGAAAATGATCACGAACCGGATTCGAATAAGAAAGTACCGGATGATTTGTTTCAATTTTTATTCCCGACATAATTTTTCCTTATTTTTGTTCCTTCCAAATTTTTTGCAGATACCGGATTTGGGCTAGGAGAGATTGGAAAGAGTTTTTTTTTGCCACCGCTTCGGCAGAACGCAATGCCATGAGTGCTTTTGGAATATTTCCTGAGGAATAAAGACATTCCGCTGCATGAAAATGAGGATAGGGATCCAAAAAGGAATTATCGTGGAGAGCTGCCCATCCGTAGGATTCAATAGCCTCTTCATATTTCTTTTGCATTTGAAAGGTTGCACCAAGCCCTTTCCAGTATTTTGGACTTTTAATACGCAAGGCTGTCAGAACACGAAAAATTGTCTCCGCTTCTTTATAGGATCCTTCACCGTAATATGCGTAAGCAAAAGAGTAGATCTCCTCCACCATTTCATCGGTAAAATCAGCTATTTTTTCTAAGACGGCATCGGTAACAGAAAGCTCTTTCAGAATAGCGTACATTTCTTGGTCATTTTGACTTGCCGATATAAATTCAGCCATAAAAAACCTTTTTACGATATTAACGACCGGCTATTGCCCTTGCTTTGTTCTTTTTATCTTCATCCATCGGTTTGAAGATCGCTCTTGCCATTTGGTAGGTCTCATAACGTTCATTTGTCAACTGCGTGATCGTTTGCAGTTGCATGTCATTTGTCGTATTCAAATCGTCGATATGCATGCGGATGTTTTCGATCAGCCTTTGTCGATCTTCGCTTTTATAAATTTTTCCCTCTTCGAGAATTTTTAGATTCTCCGGATTGATCTTTCCTTCATTGAGTTCGGCGGAATTTTCGTTATTGGTTATGGCTTTATTGAGAAGGGCAAACAGTTCGGGATCTACTTTTACTTTGCCGTCTTTATCTGTCAGACTATTGATTTTGGCGATTAGATCATGTAGCTCCGAGACCTCTTTTTGGCGATTCTTTAAGTGTTCCAACTCTCCCGTCGTTTCATTTTTTAAGAAATCCAATCGGGAAATGAGAATATCATAAACAAGTAAATCGATAGAATCGACCGCGGTCGATTCGTCTATTTCCTCGAGACCTAGAGGTTGAACAAATTCGGAATGTGAGTCTGACATAATTCCTCTCTAAAAATTATTCAAATTTCTTGTACTCATATAAATATGCAAAGACCAGTGTATCACAATTTTGATTTCCGGCAAGCAGGAAAATAATCGTGTAGCAACCGGTCTTTGAAAATAAATTAAAGGCTAAATACCTATCCAAAAACAGGTTTATTATAATCAATACTATTTACTTTGTCCGGTTTCATTAAACCGGCTACAATCTGATGAATGAGCTTAATAGGTGCCAATAGAATGACGCCACAGCTCGCTCCTACTAATCTAAAACTCATTTCCACACCAAACAATCCGTTTTTAAAAGTATAACTTTTAGAAAACACACATCCGACGAGTTGAAAAACAGTATATGCTACAGCTTGAATTAGCTTCAAAAGCGGTGTAACTGTGCTTAAAAACACATCTATCCCGGCAGCAGGAATAGCACCCAAGCGACCCGGTCCCATTCCCTTCTTTCGGGAAATACTATTCAATTCACCATAAATTTTATTTTGAAAATCTAAAATAGGCTTTTCAATATTCATATATATTATACTCATGACGGTCTCCTTTTTAAAACAATCGATACTACGATATAAAAAATGAAATCACAAGGAAAAATAGGAAAAAAAATAGAATTTACAAAAGAACGACCAAAAAGAAACGCAATACCTTTTTTAAAAAAGGTATTGCGTAAATTGTTTTTTAGAGAAAACTTTCTCTGAAATAAGACTTAGTATCTGTTATAGATCTTTTACCACACCTTCAAATTCGATCGTTGTTTCCGGGATTCCGTCACCATCCGTATCTATATCTACTTCTCCTTCGATTTTTTTCGTTTTCACGGAAGCTGCAGGAATCAATATTCCAAGTCCCAATCGTGTTAAATCGCAAACGAGAGTGATCACTCTAACGGGCATGGCCGCTGCGGCACTTAACACATCTTTTCCTACTTTCTTCACTTCACCCCAACTACTGTGGGCTTCACGGAAAAGAGTTTCAAAGAATGTTCTTACAAATTCATTCAACTTTTGCCCCAACACCAAAAAGTTTTTGAATTCGCGATACCCCTCTCTCGGAACGGTAACTATAAATTCGCCGGCACTTCGAAGACTTTTGTTTACATAACTCTTTTTATGATCTGTCTCAAGAGGTCTTGAAGTTATTCTCTTGAGTTGACCACTTAAAGAAGCATCTCCCAACTTACCGTCCGGCAAGACTGAACGTTGTGCAGTTATATGTATGGTACTTGTCATTATAACCTCCTATTCATCGGTTTGACTTTATGACAACATTTAAGAATAGACCTTAATACAAGCCTATCCAATTAGTCAATCTAAAAATTGAACAATAGATGTTTTTTTGACATATAAAAGATAAAGATAAGAAAAAAAATCAAGAAACAAAACTTAAAGCTTTACTGCCCTTAATGCTAAGAAAAGGGGAAATTCATCTCTGGCACGATTTTCCTGTTTAGCTTTTCCGCCGGTACTCGTTTTATCAGAGCACCATTCTTCTAAAAGATCCACCGCAAATCCTGCACCGGACAGCTTGGTAAAATAATAAGAAAGAGGATGATGAAACGATAGAGTTACAGGGGAAAGTTCCCCTTTTCCGGGCTCTGCCAAAATGGGAATTTCCCGAGAGCTCATATAACTGTCGATCCTCCGAAACTGCACTTTTTGCTTGTCGTCGATACCCCATGAAGACTGTCTGGGGATTCTGAAACACGGATGATTCATTACAATGACTAACACGGCACCTTTAGCTAAGTGTTGCGCTATATTGGCAATAGTTCTATCCGGATGTTCCATATTTTGTATAGCCAAAATAATCGCTGCGTGAGAGTAATCTGTTTTTACAACAGGAATTTTTTTTGTGACATCTCCGACAAAAAAATCATGAACTTTTGATAACTTTTCTTTCTTTGCAATGTCTACTAAAGTAGGGGAGATATCGACACCGGTATAAGGGATATTTTTCGGAATCACTCTGCTGAGTACACCCTGTCCGCATCCGAGATCAAGAAGTGATGATTCCGGATTTTTTTGCAGATCCAGTAATCGAAGAACATT
>JABDBB010000016.1 GCA_013288845.1 Chlamydiota bacterium
CTAAAAACATCTCGGTAGCCATTGTCGGACTTGGGTATGTCGGATTACCCCTTTCTTTGACATTTGCGGAGTCTTCGGTAGCTGTTGTCGGATTTGATATCGATAAGGAGAAAATCACCGCCATTTCCGGAGGAAAAAGCTATTACAAACACATTTCGAATGAAAGGTTGATAGAATCGGGGAAAAAGAAAAAATTGTCGGCCACATCGGATTTTTCTTATATTTCTTCGTGTGATGCTGTCATTATTTGCGTGCCGACCCCTTTGAATCATCATTTAGAGCCCGATTTAAGCTACATTGTAGACACCTGTAAAAATATTGCCCCTTATCTTGCTCCTCACACACTTGTATCGTTGGAAAGTACTACATGGCCCGGGACTACCGAAGAGATTGTGAAACCTATTTTAGAATCGCGAGGCGATTTAAAAGTCGGAGAGAATTTATATCTCGCGTTTAGTCCGGAGAGAGAAGATCCCGGAAATGCATCTTATTCCACTAAAAATATTCCCAAACTGGTCGGTGGAGCCAATAAGAAAAGTTTAGATTTTGCAAAAGCGCTTTATGAGTTGGCTATTGATGAGGTGATTGCCGTGCAATCGACTCGTGTGGCAGAAGCTTCAAAATTATTTGAAAATATTTTCCGGAGCGTCAATATAGCCCTTGTCAATGAGATGAAAATTATTTGTGATAAGATGGGAATTGATGTGTGGGAAGTGATTAAAGCCGCTTCGACAAAACCGTTCGGATTTATGCCTTTTCAGCCGGGGCCGGGATTAGGGGGACATTGTATTCCTATCGATCCGTTTTATTTGACTTGGAAGGCGAAAGAGTTTGGTATACGCACTCGATTTATCGAATTGGCTGGAGAAATCAACCGTTCGATGCCGGAATATGTCACGTTGAAAATTCAGGATTGCCTCAATTTATATGAAAAACCTGTGCGAGGGTCAAAAATTTTGATTTTGGGAATTTCTTATAAGCCGGATATTGACGACATGCGGGAAAGTCCCAGTTTGGAGTTGATCAGACTTTTGCAGGAAAAAGGGGCTGTCGTCGAGTATCATGATCCGTATTTCCCGAAGATAGGGATGACGAGAGAGTATGAATTTTTGAAAGGAAAAGAGAGCGTACCGTTAACGAGTGAGTATGCCTGTTTTGTGTTGGCAACGGATCACAGCCTTTTTTCTCCGGAGAAAATTTTGTCATATAATGTGCCTGTGATTGACACCCGCAATTTTTTTCCGAAACACGACAATGTATTTAAAGCGTAGAGGTATGAGAAATGGAATTTATTGATTTAGGCAAGCAGTATACGTTGTATAGAGAAGAGATAGATGCTGCTATTAGGAAAGTTTTGGAGAGAGGTTCTTATATTATGGGACCTGAAGTAGCCGAATTGGAAAAAATATTGGCAGATTATGTAGGAGTGTCACACTGCATTACTGTTTCCAGTGGTACAGACAGTCTGCAAATGTCTCTGATGGCTTTGGAGGTCGGTCCGGGTGACGAGGTGATTACCGTTCCGTTTACGTGGATATCGACAGCAGAGGTGATCAAATTGGTCGGAGCAGATCCTGTATTTGTCGATATTGATGCCGACACCTATCTCATGGATGTAAATTTAGCAGAAAAAGCCATTACATCAAAAACGAAGGCGATCATTCCTGTCGATCTTTTCGGGCAATGTGCTGATTATTCCGCATTAAATGCACTTTCTGAAAAATATGGCATTCCTATTATTCAGGATGCTGCACAAAGTTTCGGAGCAATGCAAAACGGGAGGAAAAGTTGTTCTCAAGGCTTATTAAGTTCCACCAGTTTTTTTCCGGCGAAACCTTTCGGATGTTACGGAGACGGCGGAGCTGTTTTTACTGATGATGATGTACTTGCCGGAAAGATACGCGCTATAAGAACTCACGGAGGAGAAAAAAGGCATCATCATACCCTTCTCGGGATGAACGGACGATTCGATACGATTCAGGCAGCGGTGTTACTTGCAAAATTTCCACATTTTTCGAAAGAGGTCAGATTGCGGGAGAAGATAGGAAATCGGTACAATGAATTATTTAGCGATTTGGGAATTTCTCCTAAGACAGCCGAAGGGAATAGTCATGTGTATGCCATTTATACTATCCGGATAAAAGAGAGGGATCGAGTAGCAGAGAATTTAAAAGCGGAGGGAATTCCCTCGGCGGTATATTATCCGAAATGCTTGCATGAGCAACCTGTATTTGCTTCTCTCGGATATTCGTACGGCGATTTTCCTCACTGTGAACAGGCATCGCGAGAGGTACTTTCCTTGCCGATGCATCCGTGGTTAACGGAAGAGGAGCAGGATCTTGTCGTGAAGGTAGTCAGTCGGGAGTTTTCTGTAGCCTGTGTTTAAATATTTATGGAATAAAAAAACCGATTCGGCATTAGAAGATGGGGCACTTTATGCATTTGATAAAAAAACCGCCTATTTTTTTGTCGCACTTGCTTTGCCCCTTCTTTTTATTCCGAAAATCAACCTCATTTCCTTTACCGGCAGAGAAACTGCCGGAATTCGTTGGGATGATATTTTTTTGTTATTTTTTGCTTTATTTTTATTTTGGGGACATATTGCTACCCAAAAAAAGCTCACAAATATAGAAAAAACTTTATTTTCCGTGACTGTTTTTTCCGGGTTTTCTTTTTTGATCAATAGATTTCTTGTGCATATCGGACATTTGCATGTCGATGCCAATATTTTATATGCCGGAAGAATTTTCGAATATTTCCTTTTTTTCTACATAGGATATTATGCGAGGAGATTTTTTGATGTCGACCGGATTATTGTAGCCATGTTTAGCTTGAATTTTTTTCTGATGATTTTTCAGAGATGGGGCTATATAGGATATTGGAGTCAGTTCGGTTATGAGCCGTTGTGTACCTATCGTTGCGGTGGGATAGCCTCTTTTCCTTCGGAAATGGGAATGCTTCTTAATTTTTTTTTCTGTTATCTGCTTTATATTCCCGAAAAAATTATTCCGATTTCCTTGAAAAAATATTTCAATGAATCACTTTCCGAAATGATAGGTTCTTTTATTCTTTTTGTGGTGTTTGCCTATCTTTTGATGATAAACGGATCGCGAATAGCATTCGGAGCTCATTTAGTGCTTTATTTTATCTATACGTTTGAAATGATCCGGAAAAAATTTACTCGAAGATCCTCTCTTCTTTTTTTTGGTGCGTTTGTTCTCTTTTTGCCTTTACAGTCACTTGTGATGCAGGAATCCACACTTTTTAAACGCAGTCTCAATTTGTTTTCGGAAAAAAATTTCCTTCTGATTCAAAAAGTTTGGGACATCATTGATGTCCGGTATGTCCCGATAGGAAAAGAGGCTGTGAAGCACGATGCGAACAATGAAGATACCAGTTGGTGGATGCGGGTACATAAATGGGTGTATGCCGTAAAAATTTATGTTACCCATCCGGAATCATATTTACAGGGGATAGGTCCCGGATTTGCTATGGCGGGTCTGGATGGGGGAATTATCCGAATTTTTGTGGAGTATGGTCTTATAGGATTTTGTTTATATCTTCTTCTTTTTTATTATATAGCCGTTTCTTCTCCCGTTTTAAATAAATGTATACTCGCTTTTTTTATCAACATGTGTTTTTTTGACGTATATTTAGCGTATAAGCCGATGGCCCTTCTTTTTTTTCTCACCGGATATGTCTATGTTAAAAATATTTCTTTGCGAAAAAAGCGAGAGAATCCGGCGGGGGAAATTGACTTTGACAAAAAGGTCTTATCTCATTAAAATTAATAGATTAATTGAATTTTTTAGGAGAATAAGATGAAAGAGTCACCTCTCGGACAGGCAACCGTTTACGTAGAAACATATACTCCCGATTTATTATACCCCATTCCCAGAAGTCTTGCCCGCGATAAAATTCAGCTTTCTTCCATACTTCCTTTTTCCGGAGTCGATATATGGACCGGATATGAGCTTTCGTGGATCGATAAAAACGGGAAACCCGTAATTTCCGGAGCTGAGTTTATTTTTTCCTGTGCCTCTGAAAATGTTGTAGAATCTAAATCATTCAAACTTTATTTGAATTCTTTCAATCAATCTTCTTTTTCGGATGCAAACGAAGTACAAAAAATCTTAGAAAAAGATCTTTCCGAAGCATCCGGCGCTCACGTAGAGGTGAGGCTATTTCCTATTTCTAATTTTGAAAAGAAAGGATTTTTTGAATTTTCCGGTTTCTTACTTGACGATCTTCCCGTCAAAATCGATACGTATGAAGTCGATACAGGATTCCTAAAAACAAGTTCGGAATATGTAGAGGAGGGACTTTATAGTCATCTTCTGAAATCGAATTGCTTGGCCACGGGACAACCCGATTGGGGTTCTTTATATATTAGCTATGCCGGTAAGAAAATTGAAAGAGAATCCTTTTTACAATATATCATCTCCTTTAGAAAGCATGCCGGATTTGCAGAGCATTGTGTCGAGCAGATCTACAGGGATATTCTGTTGCATTGTAAGCCCGATCGCCTGAGTGTCTACATCCGCTATACCCGACGCGGCGGATTGGATATCAATCCTTTCCGTTCAAATTTTGAAGAGACTCCGGAAAACATTCGTTTAGGAAGGCAATAGCCTTACGTAAGAAGAAATTGCATTCGCGCAGCGTTTGGAGTGCGGTGACTTGTCACCGCTTTGCCCTCGCATCGACTTGTCGATGCGTTTTAAAAGTTTATAGACTAGTCTTTAAACGAATTTGTGAATATCTGCAAACACAAAAAATCGCTTAAACCGCCTCGACAAGTCGAGTCGAGGGCAAAGCGGTGACAAGTCACTGCACTCCAAACGCTACGCGAATTGAAATTTTCTTTACTCAGCTAATTAGTAAATAGAAGTTAAACTTCTATGTGTCTTCGGGATAATGTTTCGACGTCTTTTAAATATCGGATGGTTTTGTCTGCAGCCGTGTCTGAGAGTAAAAAAGAGACGTGTCCGGTAGCATGTAATTCATCGGTTTTTGTCATATTTTCTTTGCCGCCACCTTGTGAGGCCGATTTCATAGGAATAATCCAGTCGGATTTACTCCATAGATGATAGGAGCGTGTTTTTTCTTCCAGAGCCGCTTTACTTTGTAATCCTTTTACGAAAGGAGAGCCGGGCATCATTTCTTCTGCTGCTTTACTTCCCCTTCCGAATACTGCGAGCCATGTACCGTCGAGAGGGGTTCCGAGGGTAATAATGTCTTCTACTTCCACTCCGTCGATTGTATGGTAGAGTTCATTATACCTTCTCGCCACCAGTCCGCCCATAGAATGGCACAGAAATTGTATTCTCAATTTTTGTCCGTCTTTTAAAGGCGCTTTTTTAACGTAGTCAACAATCATCAAATGAAGCTTTTCCACATAGTCATTGATGGATAAAAACCAGTTTCCTAAATTTATTGTAGCTAAATTCGTGTGTCCCGCTTCTCGAAGGCGTTTCATGTGGTAGATCCAATTGTTGGAGCTTCCCATGAATCCGTGGATTGCGATGAGCAACGGTTTATTCGGATCAATTTTTTCGGGCTTGATATTTTTTTTTGTCCAATCGAAAGGCCATATCACGGTCAGTACGAGAGCTGTAAAGAATCCGCAGACCAATGATTGAATATAATTGGCTCGTACTCTAAGGCATGTAGGTAGATGAGGAGTGATTTTTTCCCAGGCTTTAAGGAATCCGAGTATACAAAGTGCTATTGTTCCGATTCCTGCTATTGTAGAGGATATGCTTAGAATAGCCACTGCTTCGAAGATAATGCTGCCAAGAACTACAAATGTGATCGAGATAGCTGTCAGAACTGTAAAAAATACAGTTAAGGTCACAAAGGCTATGTTTGCTGCTTTTTTAATACGAAATCCTTTGCTCGGTTGTGCCGGATCCGGTCGGTGAGGGGAAGATTGCGTTAAAGAAGTTGCAGAAGCTCCTATGGCCATATATATCCTATTTTCCTCAGGAGGATTCAAGAGGTGTCTTGTGTAGGTCTCCGCCTACTTCCCTTACATAACGAGGCACTGCATATCCCGGCAAAAGCCGGCGCAATTTTTCGATGAGTTGAAGACCTTCCCGTTCAGGAACTTCAAAATGTGCAGCACCTTCTACTTTATCCAGTTGGTGGATATAGTAGGGGACAATACCCTTATCGACTAAAAGTTGACAGAGCGCTGCCATTGTTTCCGGTGTATCATTAACGCCTTTCAGGAGTACGGATTGATTCAATATGACGATACCGGATTTTTGAATTCTTTCTAACGCATTCGATACATCTTCGTCCAATTCATTCGGATGGTTACAGTGGATGACGAACCAAATTCTTAAGCGACAGGAGTTGAGGAGGGCAATGAATTCGTCGTCAATTCTTTCCGGGATGCCGATAGGGAAGCGAGTGTGAAACCGAATTTTTTTTATGTGTGGGATTGCGGATAAATTTTCGAGTAAGGTACGCAGAGTTTTATCGGATAACGAGAGGGGATCGCCCCCGGATAGGATTACTTCATTGACGGAAGGGTCGTCAGCAATCAGTTGGTATTCTTCGGTAAAGGTCGGTTCCGGAAAATAATCGAAGTGCCTTCTAAAGCAGTATCGGCAGTGCATGGCGCAGCTTCCTGTTGTGACTAAAAGAACACGGCCGTGATATTTATGGAGGAGTCTTGGTGTTTTTTTAAAGGAATTTTCGAGGAGAGGATCGCAGGAAAATCCTTCGGAGCCGGTCATTTCCTCTTCGACAAGCGGGACAAATTGGCGAAAGATCGGATCATCAATGGTCCCTTTAGGAATTTTTTCGGCCAATCTTAAGGGGAGATTGAGGGGGAAAGAATTTTTTTTTAGTACTTTTGCGCTGAGTTCGGGGGGGAGTTGAAGGAATTCCAGTAATTTTTCTATGTTAGTAAAATTTTTTCTTTGAATTTGTCTCCAGAGAGGAGGAGAGTGCAGGGGAAGCAATTTTTAGCCTTATGTTATTTATAATAAGTACTATAATAGTAATAGATTTCAAAAAAGTCAAAAAGAAATTGCCTTTTCAAAATAAAAAACCCTTTAATCCGGAAAGATTAAAGGGTTTAAAGATACTCTATGTTCTTTGAAAATTAGAAAGCGTAGATTGCCTCTATTTTAAACTGAGAAAAAGAATGGTCTCCGACAAAGCGGGAATCCAATTGCTCTGACCACTCAGCTCTTGTGTCGATTGTAATGTTGTCTGTGAAAGCGTATAGCAATTCCAATCTCCAGCCTTTGAAGTTGGTGTTGCCTATTCCGTCTTTCGTGAAGCTGCAGCGATTAGCGTTGCCGTTTCCTATCCCTGACACATCATCATCAGGAATCGATCTTGCCTGTACCCATTGGTACTGAGCGCTGAATGACCAGTCTCCCTGAAGAACAACTTCTCCGATAGTGAATCCTGCATACCATGCCTGATTTGCCCTTACAGACTCTGTCGGAATGATTCCGTCTTCATCGGCTTCGCCTATAGGAAGTTTTGTATGCGGTGCATTATGGTTCACTAGATATGCTCCGAATAATTTCGCAGGAACACATAAGAAATCAGGATCTAAATGATAGTAAAGGGTGAACTGTGAGTTCAGGAATTTTGCCCCTAAAGGATTTTTTTGTTGTTGGAAGTTTCTTCCGTTTTTTCTCCAATCGATAAAGCTATATTTTGCTTCCAGTCCTGTATCGAACATGTTATCAAGATCTGCTTCAATGATCCATGCATAATGGTTTACGTTGTAATCGACAACGAATCCGCCCAGGTGTACATACCAATCGGCAAAATTATCAACGGTGCTGTCATATTTTAACAGGATCCCGTCAAAACGGCTCAGAAACTGTACTTCGGAGGCAAAAATTTGGTATAGACGACGACGACCGATCTCGATATCGAAGCGTGTAGCTCCGTCACAAAGGATATTGTAACCGAAATAGGCTTTTTTCAAATCGATATCGCATCCTGTTCCGCTGCCGTGTAAGGCGTTCGGATCGTTGTATACAATGATTTCTTCAATTTCACCGTTCTCTCCGACGATCTCTTCGCGTCTAAAGGAGCTGTGGTTGGCGCAAATACCTGCGTTGTTGTCCAATTGCATGTGTGCTACTGCCCATGCTCTGTTGCATACGTAGTCAAAACGTAAATTGAATTGGATATCATAATCGGAGCGACCTCTCGGATGTCCGTCTCTGTCACAAGCGTGACCGCCTCTTAGGCATTCATGATGATCATTTTCAAATCGTGTTTCGGTTCTGTTTCTCCAGTCAGCACGTACGTCACCGCTTATTGTGAGGTTGCATGCTTTTTCCTGCACATTCATTGTTCTTTTTGTATTGATGTAGTCGTAAAGAGCATCCCAATCTTTTTCTTCCAGCTCTTTTTGGTAGGATTCTTCACCTCTACATACTTCAACTTCGTCACTGTAAGAAGGTGCTGTTCCGATCAGTGTGATCATGGCTACAATAGCCGATATATTTTTGAAAAATTTCATGAGAAACTCCGTCTTTTCCTGATGTCAGGGTTAATAACTTTTTTGTTGCCGTTTCATTTTCAGCGTGTTCAGACACGAAATGATAAAAGAAAGAGGAGTTTTTGTAAACAGCGGATAAAAGTGGAAAGGAGGAAAATAAGGTACGGCTCCCTCAAAGAAGTGAGGGGCCGTAATTAAAGTATGAATTAAAAGTCGATTCCGAAACCGATGGTTCCCTGATAAGAGGTCCAGTCGACGAAACTTAAATCGTGAAGTTCGCCGTTTGTCGATTTTCCTCTTCCGTGGTCGATATTCCAGGATTGGAATCCTCCCATGGCATACCAGAACCAGTTTCCGCAACAGTCGGATTTGACTCCGATACTCCCGCAATATCCCTGACCGAAACCGCAATCATCTCTGTGTCGCGAGTGAATGGTTATCTGTCCGATTTTAGCCTCTCTTCCTATAAAAGTTGCTTCGTAATCCGGCCAGTGGTATTCAAATTCAAAAAAAAGTTTCCATTCGCAAAAGTAATCGAGGATGATATCAAAGCCCAGCCAAGGTCCGAACCAGCTTGTAAGATAGGAACGTTTGAGGCAGTGCAGTGAAGTTCCGGGCTTTAGTTCAAAAAGGGTATCCGAGGCGATTTTCCATGAAGAGGCGGAAAGATCCTGGCGATTCCATGAGTATCCGAACATGGGAACGAAGGTAAATCCGGTTCCGCATCCGCAATCGAGGGCGTATCCGACTCCACCTGAAAGGTCAAACACGCAATCGTCGCTGAGACAGCTTTTTTGTTTCGAGCTGAAGATAGCAATTTCGTCAGTGTGGTGAGTATGACCGTCAAAAATCCATCCGTAATCACCTTTTCCCCGAAAATAGAGTTTATTGCAGGTGATAAATTTGGCAAGGAATGTTGCCTGTTGAATTTTTACCTGTTCAAAAGTCTGTATTTGCTCATCGCTGAAACCGAGAACGGAGTTTTCGAATTTAAACTTTATATCATCCTGTCTGTAGGTATATCCCAGGCTTATCTCACTTTTTTTGATAAGGTTATCGAAGCAGTCTCCCCGGACCGGTGTAGTCGCTATAAAAATAAGAAAAAGAAAGGACTGTATTAATTTGAACAAGGTATACCTCCGTATAATTTAAAATTGATATTTTGTATGAATGAAACTTTTAATATCAAGAGTTAAAGAAGGCAAAAAAAAAGCGGCGGCTGACCCTGCTTTACAATTATTGAACGGTTTCCCTATAGTAAAATTTATGATTACCTAGAGATAGATATACTTATGGAAGAATATCCCCAAGAAAATGAAGAAGAGAAAATCCCTGAGAGACCTCTTGAATGTAACGAATGCAAAAAAGATATTGCAGTGAGATATATTGAAATAGAGAAAGGGAACATGCACAAAACCTCTATGTGTAATGATTGTCCTGAATTGCAGAAAAAGCTTTTGGGAAAAGCTCTTTCCGGAACTTCGGACAAAGAAGCTTTACTGACAGGACTTGCTTGCGGAGATTGCGGTACTACCTTAGAAATGGTGAGGACCGGCCATCCTTTGGGATGCAGTCATTGTTATGAAATTTTTAGCGATAGCATTGTGTATGAATTATATGCAGTAGGAAAAATTCCGTTGAATCTCAACATTGAAAGTAAGAATGAAACCCTTCATATAGGCAGAGCCCCGGGAGAAATTGTAGAAATGAACTCTTCTTTACAGTTAATTGCGTTGAATGAAGCTTTAAAAGAAACGATAAAAACGGAAGATTACGAACAGGCAGCTATGTTGCGCGATCGAATTAATGAGCTGACGGAAAAAACATTATCTGAATCAGAATCCGGAGAGAGCGGGGAGCCTGATGACAAAAAATAATCGACCCGTCTCCTCTTTTTTAAGCGAAAAGAATTCGTGGAAAGAAAATGACAATACTGTCTGGCTCTCCACCTCTTTAAGTTTGTTTCGCAACATCAATAAGTTCAATTTTCCCGGTAAATTAACAACAGAAAAACAAAAAGGCGTTGTCGGATTGATAACGGAAAGTCTTTTAAAAAAAAGCACTTCGGAAAAATTTTTCGTTTGTAAGGCTGAAGATCTCGGACCGTATGATAAAGAGTATATAGGCGAACGATTCCTCTCTACAGAAGGGTATAATCAAGCTCATGCGGGAGAGGCATTTATATTGGATGAAAAGGGAGAATTTCTCGCTACTATTAATGTCCGCGATCATCTGCATCTTCAGTTGATCGACACGCGTCGCGAGCCGGAAAAACAGTGGAATCGATTGGTGCGAATGGAGACTGCTCTCGGCTCTTCACTGAGTTATGCGTTTTCTTCCCGTTATGGATTTCTGACAGCTGATAGGGATCTTTGCGGGACCGCTATGCAGATGCGGGTATTTTTGCAGTTGCCTGCGTTGATTCATACCGAGTTGATCGATGATATTCTGAATGAAACTGCAGATGAAAGTATTATGATCACCGGATTACACGGCAATCCGACCGAAGTAGTCGGTGATATTTTGGTCGTTAAAAATAATTATACACTCGGAGTGACCGAAGAAAATATCATCAGCAATATTCAAAGTTTTGCGGGAAAATTGATTTTAAAGGAATATGCTACCCGTAAAGAGATAAAAAGTACGCAAAATTCCGAGATTAAAGATCGGGTGAGTCGGGCGTATGCGATTCTTATCCATTCCTATCAGATTGAAGCAGTAGAGGCTCTCAATGCATTGAGCCTTGTAAAGTTAGGTGTTGATTTCGGGTGGATAACCGGAATCAATGCGGCAGCGTTGAACAATCTGTTTTTTACCTGCAGAAGGGCGCATCTGCTCTGTAATTTCACAGAAGAAATTGCCCAGGAAAATCTGGCCCATAAAAGATCCGAATTTATTCGAGAATCTTTCAAGGATGTGCGGCTTACAATATAGAGGCGGCGGAAAGTGGAAAATAAAAAATGTGCGGCCGTCAATTATGCGGGACATCCGCATTATAACGATCATTTAGCTCCTATATCCTCTCTGATGAAAATGCCTCTTCTTCTTGTTGAATCTGAAGAATATGAAGACTGTAAAAAATATTATCCCGATATTGAGCCGGTATTATTGGAGTATGAAGAGTTCAGTCCCGAATATCTCATCCAAAATTTTGATGTTTTGTTTATGTCGGATTTATGGGATCGCGATGTCTTTAGCGAGAAATTTTGTCCGTTAGAGGAGAAGTACAAAAAAATTATCCGAAATGTTCATGTTCCTCATGGATATTCCGATAAAGGATTTTATTTAAAAAAGGCTGCAAAAGAAGACATCACTCTGATTTACGGGCAAAATATGTTGGATATGTTGCGGGATGAGCAGGTGGATAAAGAGTTACATCGCTATGTTTTG
Source organism: Chlamydiota bacterium (assembly GCA_013288845.1). Lineage (GTDB taxonomy): Bacteria > Chlamydiota > Chlamydiia > Chlamydiales > Criblamydiaceae > JABDBB01. Next base: position 11,876 of record JABDBB010000016.1, read on the forward strand.
ACCGGGAATTATCGATATACCTATTACATGCAACACCGCGAATTTTTTGACCGGATTGCGGAAGAGAAAATTTTCGGCAGCATAGAAAAAAGAGAGAAGGTCATATTTTATGCGCCGACCTGGATGGATTTAGAAGAGTCCTCTTCATTTTTTGAATATACTTCATATGTACTGGATAAAATTCCTGAGGAGTATACTGTGATCCTCAAACCTCATCCGCAGTTAGAGCTGGATGATGTCGGATTGTTCTACCAAATTTTGGGGAAATATCGGGATAATCCGCAGGTACATATTGTCACCGATTTTCAACTTATCTATCCGATGCTCAATAAGATAGATATTTATCTCGGCGATATGTCTTCTATAGGATACGATTTTTTAGCATTCAATCGACCCATGTTTTTTTTGAATAAAGACAATAGAAACGTAAAAAATGACAGGCGTTCACTGTTAATGAATTGCGGAGTCGATATAAAACGCGCCCGGTTCGGGGATTTATATGAGATCATCGGACAAAATATTTCTTCGGATAAGGAAGTATTCGGTCAGGTGCGAAAAGAGATGTATGAATATACCTTTGGAAAAGAAAAATCTTTCGAAGAGATCAGAAAAGAGATTGCCGAAGCATATAACGCAGCTCCTACATATCGGTGAGTATTTTTTATATAAAATGCATTTAATTCGCGCAGCGTTTGGAGTGCGGTGACTTGTCACCGCTTTGCCCTCGCATCGACTTGTCGGTGCGTTTTTAAAAATTTAGGGACTATTTTTTGAACGAATTTTTGAATATCTATAAACAAAAAACATTGCTTAAAACGCCTCGACAAGTCGATTCGAGGGCAAAGAGGTGACAAGTCACCGCACTCCAAACGCTGCGCGAGTTCAATTTCTTCTTACTTAAGTTGATTCATCTTACCTGCCCTTTATTCCATAGAAGGAGCAGTTCGTTTGCCCGGTTAAGATCTTTCGGAAAATCTACTTCGACACATTCGGTTTTGTCTACGACAATCGGCCGTATCTCCGTTCCTGCATCTATAGACAGTTGTATGGCCTTTTCAAAATAATCGGAATCCTTGCATTTTTGAAGATTTTCTATCAGGATAGGTAAATCCTTCAGATAAAAAAAATTGATTCCTAAAGATTCCCCTTCAGCGTGAGAAATTTGTTTCGATATTTTCAAGAGAGAACCATCCGGTCGGCATGTATATTTCACCTCTTCCTCTCCTACAGGCCCTTTATTGACAACAGTAGAAGATTTTTTGCATGCGTCGATTTTCAGAAGAATATCGGGATGAAAAACCACATCGCCGTTTATCCACAATACATCTTCATCTTCTATAAAATACAAAGCGCGTAAGAGACTTTTTGAGGTATTTTCCTTTTCATAAGCAGGATTTTCTACATAGGAAAGATCCGGAAATTTATTGAGGATCTCCTCTTTTTTGTATCCGACCACTACCACAATATTTTGCCGTCCGTAATGAGCGGAAAGAAAATCTATCTGCATTTCGAGAATACTTTTATTGTTACATAAAATCGTCAACGGTTTAGGACCTGTCCGGTTTCCGAGACGCCTTCCCATTCCTGCAGCTAAGATGATAATTTTCATGTGTGTTCTCTACGCCCAACTTTTATTTTTATCGTGCTTGTCCGGTCAAAATAAAGAAACAAATTTTATGATTTTGGAGGAACAATAGGTAAAAGAAGAGATGACGGATAGGCTTTTCCTGTATAGATCGTATTTTTTCCGGGAGAGGAGTTTTTTTCGATCACACTTTTTTCATAACGGGGGTAGTTCGATCCGCTGACAGAAATGCGGAGTCGATGCCCTTTTGCTATGACGATTGCCGTCGACCAGAGGTCTACAGAAATTTCGGATATGCCGGTTGATTCATCACTCTGAACCGGAGCATGGAAAATGCCGTCGGCGATCAGAATACTTTTTCCGTCCGGATATACGTCGCAAAATCTGACAACCGCATCGGCCGGTTTCGTATCGGAAGAAAAGAAGAGCCGTGCAAATATTCGCCCGATAATTTCGATCTCCTCTGTAAGAGCGGGACCTGTAAAGGTGATGACATCGTCGCGCGATTCGAGGGATCTTTGGTCTTTCGGACCCGATTCCACAAAAAGATTGCGTCCTCCCAAGGTGGGGACCGGATTTTCCGGATTGTATTCATATGAATAGGTTTTTTCCGGAAAGGCGGGAAGCTCATTCGTAAGTCCTTTATTGTCATCCAGATAAAAAGGAACAATGACCGAAGGGACCGGCCATTCCGAAGCGATACGCCATACATTTCCGGATGAGGGACTTCCGTCAAAAGGGCCCATTAAATAGTAGGTGACCGGAGGCAGCTCCTCTACTTTATTGATTGTCCCTTTCAGATAGTGATCAAACCACCGTTGCGGTGCAAATTCTTTCGGCATTTCCCGGGCTTTGAGGGGAACTTCAAAATCGCCCAACTTTATATTTTCCGGCCAGTAATGAGTCCAGGGGCCGATGATGAGTTTTTGTTTTCCGAAAGCCCCTTTTTTCCCTTTTGTTTGACGGGATACAAAAGAGTCTAAAGATCCTTGTATAAAGGTGTCGTACCATCCGCCGTAATGAATGGCAGGAGCGCTGATTTTATGGGCTGCATCGATTGTGTCAAAATTTTTCCAAAAATCGTTGTACGCAGATTGCGTGCAGAGGAAACTGTAAACGCTTGGATCTTTTGCGTAGAGTTTAAGCCATCCTTCTACCTGATTTTTTAGAAGTTGTCCTCCGGGATATGCTGCATGATGGTAAATGCTGCCTGCTGCCACGCCTATATATTGGCATTTGAGTGAGGGCGGATCGGTAGGAGCGAGCATTTGTTGAGAGATGCCCAGTGCAGAAAATCCGAGTGTTCCTATATTTCCGTTTGTCATCGCCGATTGTCCCAGCCATTCAACAGTATCGTATCCGTCTTTTTTTTCTCCCCATCCGTCATCGAGATAAGGAAAAATTTTTCCGTCAGGGTCTCCGGCGCTCCGGGTATCCTGAATGACAACAAGGAATCCGTCTTCTGTCAATTTGGTATATTTGCGCCAGGGAACAGCTTTTCTTCCGGCGGGGCTGCGCATAAGAATGCAGGGGAGATTTTTTATTTTTCCGGAAGGATAATAGAGATCGGCGGGGAGGTTGGAGCCGTCTCTCATGGGAATCATGATTGTCTTATCGGGTTCTCGCAGAAGAGCGGTTGCGCTTTCTGCAGAGACAAAAACAAAAACAAAAACAAATATCGCAGTAGCAACAGCTCGCAATATCATGCGTACAATTCCGGTAAACGGATCGCCTTTGCAAGCGATCCGATAGGGTGTAAATTAGGCCGATTAGGTGGCAGCGCGTGCAGTCAATCGCGATTTTTTACGAGCCGCAGCGTTGAGCTTTAGCGTTCCGCGTTTTACTGCTTTATCGAGCATACTGTAAGCTGCATTCAATTTTTCTTTAACTGTAGTTTTGTCGTTATCTTTCAACGACTCTTCGAAACGTCGTATCGAAGTTCTTAATTTCGACATAAATGATTTGTTGATCAGGCGTCTTTTCTCATTTTGAAGATCCCTTTTCAGGGCTGTCGGACGCTTGGTTTTTTTAGTTTCAGCTGTATCTTTAGTCATTATACCTCTACTGTTTGACTATAGGAAATATGAGTTTTACATATGGTTGATAATTATAGTTCACAAACGATAATTCGTCAAGCAGTCAATTTAAGCAAAAAGTTCTTTCTTTGGAGAAATAAAATAACGGTTACGCTATAATGTTATTCCTAATATTAATATAACTAATAGTGGTTTATGAAATATATTTCAAAAAAAGAATCAACTTTACTCGAAGTTTTAGGGGAAATGTTTCCCGACAGCTCTAAATCTACTCTGCGCGCCGGCCTTAAAGAAGAGCGCGTTTCCGTGAATGGCGTCACGGAAAAGAACAGCCGAGCCGTTGTACCTGAGGGAGCTGAAGTTTCTTTGGGGCATCGAAAGAAATTTTTACCTTACGGAATTAAGGTGATTTATGACGATGATTCCCTTGTCGTCATCCAAAAACCCGCGGGACTTTTGAGTGTTTCGACCGATTTTGAAAGTGAATTCACCGCTTTTTCCGCACTTAAAAAATATTATGCACATAAAAATGTACAAGTCGTCCATAGGCTCGATAGAGATACCTCCGGACTCATGATTTTTGCCCTCAATAAAAAAGCCTATGATTTTTTTAAAATAAAATTTGAATTACACGATGTCGAACGGCAATATTGCGCTATTGTAGAAGGAATACCCGTTTCGGAAAAAGGAACTTGGGAATCCTATCTTTATGAAGACGGAAATTACGTAGTGCACTCCACCCATAATACCGAATTAGGCAAGCAGGCAGTCACCCATTATCAGGTTTTGGGATCTACAAAATACTTTGCCTGGATGGATTTCCGTTTAGAAACCGGAAGGAAGAATCAGATCCGAGCGCAGGCACGCGATTCCGGACATCCGTTGGTAGGGGATGAAAAATATGGGGCGAAGACAAAGACAAAGCGCCTATATCTCCATGCCTATCGGTTGACTTTCGAACATCCCGAAACGAAAAAAAGGATGATTTTTTCGGCCCCTATTCCCGAGAGTTTTTATAAATTGGTGAAGCCCCGGATCGATCCTTTGTTTGTGGGAAAAAAATAGAAACGGCATGATGGCGGGCGATCGATAAATCGGGGACTTTTCATGCATACAAATAAAATATGGTTGGGATTTCTGCTTTTCATTACCTCTTGTGTAGTGTGGGGTTCTTATGAAGCTGTCACCAAAATTGTAAAGTATTTGGAATACACCGATTCCGTTCCCCCTTTGCATCTTACTATTGAACCGGTAGAGATCGATCGGGATCTCTATCATCTTAAGGTCGCCTATACATTTTCTTTCGAAAACAGAATGTATTCTGCAGAAGAGGTTGTAGCCGGCACAGCGTATGGCACACGCAAAAGTGCCGAAGCGGCCGCTGTAAAAAAACAGGCGAAAGAGCCGTTTGCTGTTCAATTTTCTCCTCAAAATCCTCAGATGTCCACACTTTTCAAAAAATTTCCTATGAAAGAAGCTGTTTATGCTGCCATACTCTGGTTTTTATGGGCCTATTTTGTTCGATTAGGATTTTATGCGGCCCGGTACGGCCAATAAATTCCCGGAAATAAAACATGACAGATGTTGTTTTAACAAAAAAAATGTCGGACGGCACACTTCTATCGGTCACCTATCTTCCCGAAAGGGGGATGAATATGACAAGTTACAAAAAGGGAGATACGGAAGTGATCGATCAATCGACACGTCCCCTTTTCGAAGAGCGTTCTGCCGGATTGGGAGCGATGATAGGTCCTCATTTTCATCGAAGACGTTACGAAATTTTGCCGGCTGTTTTGCGCGATTCCTCCTCACCTTTTTTTGATAAAGAGAAGAAAACGGATCCGTTCAGTCACGGTGTCGGCCGTTATGCCTCTTGGACTTATGAGAGAGGGGATGATTTTATTCGGGCAATTTTAAAGGGGAGCGATACGTTACATAATTTTCCTTTGAAAGAGTTAGAGGGGCGTGATTTTACTATGAAATACGCAGCCGATTTAACTGAAGAAGGATTAAAAATAAGATTATCGGTTGTGAGTGATACTGATTCTTTGGTAGGCATACACCATTATTACCGATGTGATCCGTCCCGAAGTAAAGTATTTTCGAGGGTGAAGGAAACCTATATTGCAGAGGAAAAAAAGCTGCTTATTCCGGAAGAGATCGGGTTTGATCCGGCTACAAGAGAGTTGGTATTCGATTTACATCAGGAAGCTGATTTTACTTTTAGGCCTTTTCCCGATCCTACCCGCGGCGTTATTTTGCTTGATGCGGGGGATTACCGATTAAAGACAGAATTCTTTTGTGATAATGAAGAATGTTCCTGGCAACTTTGGCATCCGAAGGGGGCCGGATTTGTGTGTATTGAGCCGATTTCTTCTCAAAATCCTCGTCGACCCAATCTGACGGTGAGCACAATAGGGATAAATCTGCAAATTCTATAAAATATAAGTCATTAAGAATGTGTGGGTTGTGTTTTTTTTATAAGAATAACTTCCCCGAAGTGTGTGATAATTCGGTTTCCTGTATCATATGCTTTAACGGCAATATTATAAATAGAATACGTTCATCCTGATAGGTGGAATAATTTGAATTCACGCCAAAATCTTATCGGTACCGTCTTTCTTTTGTATTTTCTACCGATTCTGCTTCTCAGCGGATATTCGTTGCGAATTTTTCCCTTAGAAAAAAGTATACAGTTATTTTCTCTCGGACTTCTTGTGACTTCTGCCGGATCTGTCATTTTTTTTCGCCACCTTTTTATTTTTGAAAATGAAACTTTGGCAGAATATCAAAGCTTAAAAGCTCGGGAAGATTTAGGGAAAAAAAATGACGAAGAGATCCGCACTCTTCAGGAAGAGAAATCCGAACTGCTCCGGCTGTATGAAGAAATTTATGAAAAAGAAGAACTCACAGCTATCGAATCGGAAAAACACATCGATACAATAGAAGTTCTTCAAACCGAAATCGAAAAATATAAAGCACAATCCTCAGAAGGAGAATCTGCACACCTCTCTTTAAAAGAGGAATTTACAGGGTATAAGAAATTAGCGGAAAAAGGTCTCCTTGAAGAAAAAAATCGTCTGAATGAAGCGCTCCAAACAATTTCGGAGTTGCGGGCGACTGTCAGCACCAAACAGGATCGGATTGAAAGTCTGCAAACTAAAATCCATGATTTGACCTACGAAATCAAAACTCTTCTCAATATCGCAGATTTCACCCAACCGGCGCACATCGATGAACCGGAACTTCCGGGTATATCGGTCAACGAAACGGTCCGGGAATATCAGGTTGCCGTCGATGCTCTTTCCGGCAATAAAGAGGAAGCTCCCGGCTCCGGCATACACATGGAAGATGATGCTAAAAGACAGTTGAAACGTTGCCTTGATATAGCACAAAAAATTACAGGAGCGCAGCATTTCTCTGAAAATAAATCCCGATTCGGTGATTTCGTTCTCGATAATTACGCTTTAAATTTACGCAGACTCTGTGAAAGCCTTCGCAGTGAAAATCAATGCACGGTTTTTGTCTATTCTCCGAAAGAAAAAAAACCTATTTTTATTAATGATGCAGTCAAAGATTTGCTGGGATGGAATCCCGAAAAATTTGTAAATGATTTTGACGGCATCGTTCAGGACGGGATTTTTGAATGGCAAAATTCTGTTTCCCGATTGAATACCTTAAATTTCGGACAGACACGTTTTGTGATGAAAGCTAAATCGGGAAAAGATCATTTGATTCATTGTCAGCTCGGACTTATCCCTACGGGCGTTTTTAGAAGCAATATTGTCGGCGTTCTCTACCCGGCTTAGATATGAAAAGGAGTTTGATTCGCTGCGCGAATGAAATTCTTCTTATGTAAAGGTGAGGCATGGATTTTGTAGCAAATAAAAAACCGCAAATTAAAGAGATGCTTGCTTATTTAGGTCTCAACCGGATCGAAGAATTATTTGCGGATATTCCCCACGAATTATTATTGCCGCCTCCGACCTCTGATGACGGTCTTTCTGAGTTTGAAGGGCTTCGGGAATTGGAAAAAATTGCCGATAAAAATCGATTTCATCGATTTGAAAGTTATTTAGGAGGCGGAGCTTATGAGCACCATATACCTTCTATTGCTTCGGCCATTTGTCAAAAGTCAGAATTTCTGACAGCCTACACTCCATACCAGGCAGAAATCTCACAAGGAACGCTGCAGGCGATCTTTGAATTTCAATCTGCTATTTGCGCTTTGACAGGATTGGATGTTTCAAATGCTTCCGTATATGACGGAGCTTCAGCTTGTGCAGAAGCGGTTTTAATGGCTTTAAGGGCAAAACCCGGACGTAATAAAATTCTGATTTCCGATTCGCTCAATCCTATGTATCGGGCGGTAATAGACCTTTATACAGAAAATAAAGGGGTCGATATTGTGACTTTCCGAGGGCCGGTCGACAGCCGGTATTTCGATGAGGATATAGCAGCCGTTTTGGTGCAGAGTCCGAATTTTTTCGGATCGATAGAAGAGATCGAAAAAATATTCTCTTTAGGTTCCGGAGTCGGGGCCTTGAACATCCTCTGTGCCGATCCTTTGAGTTTCGGATTGTATAAAAGTGCATCGGAATTAGGAGCTGACATTGCAGTAGGGGATTGCCAGCCTTTGGGAATACCGTTGCAGTATGGCGGTCCTTATGCAGGGTATATGGCCTGTCGTAAAGAGTTGATGCGGCTTCTTCCCGGGCGTATTGTGGGAGAAACCCGGGATATATCGGGAAAGCGCGGATTTGTCTTGACGCTGCAGGTGAGGGAGCAGCATATTCGGCGGGAAAAATCTACGTCGAATATTTGCACGAATCAGGCATTGTGTGCTTTATCTTCAGTCGTTACCATGTTTTGGTATGGCCCTGAAGGGATTAAGCAGCTGGCGTTGACAAATTTTCAAAAGTCTTCTTATTTAAAAAATGCTTTAAAAAATATCCCGGGAATAGTTTTGGTGAATAAAGAAGAGACTTTTAATGAATTTGTAATCCGATGTTCCGTCCCTCTCAAAGATGTATTTGCTTATTTTCGTGAACGCAATATTGAACCGGGAATCAATTTACATCAATATTTTCCTGAATATGAAAATTGCCTTCTGATAGCCGCTACAGAGACAAAAAATAAAGAACAACTTGATCGATATATTGCAATAATGAAAGAAATTTTTATCGGGAAATAAGATTTTATGGCTTCTGAATCCAATGCGAAATCAATTTTTGAAAAATCCCGGAAAGGGCAAAGAGCCTATAGTCTTCCTAAAAGTGATTCGGAATTCGATCGTTTTCAACCGGCCTCCGATTTATTGCGGAAAACAGAAATCCCTTTACCCGAGGTATCAGAACTCGATCTGATGCGACATTTTTCTTCACTCGCCAAAAAAACTATCGGAATCGACACACATTTTTATCCTTTAGGCAGTTGTACAATGAAATATAATCCAAGGGTAAACGAACAGGTCGCTTCCATGCCCGGATTTTCCAAATGTCATCCGTTGGCCCCCGACGAAACAGTGCAGGGGAATCTGGAAGTAGCGGACAATCTGATTCGCGGATTATGTGAGTTATCCGGAATGACAGCCGGGACTTTGGCGCCGAATGCGGGCGCACAAGGAGAGCTGACAGGAGTCCTGATGATTCGTGCCTACCACAGAAAGCGCGGGGACTTTCATAGGACGGAAATGCTGATTCCGGATAATGCACACGGTACAAATCCGGCAACGGCGGCAATGGCGGGATTCAAAATTGTCTCTTTGAAAACCGATTCGCAAGGAAATTTAGATCCGGATCATTTACAAGAGGCAATATCCGAGAGAACAGCGGGTTTGATGATGACAAATCCGAATACTTTAGGACTTTTTGATGTCAACATAGCAAAAGCATCGGCTCTTCTGCATAAACACGGAGCACTTCTTTATTATGACGGAGCTAATTTGAATGCCATTATGAACATTGTGAAGCCGGGAGAGATGGGATTTGATGTGATGCACCTCAATTTGCATAAAACATTTTCGACTCCGCACGGCGGAGGAGGACCGGGATCGGCACCTGTGTTGTGCAATGAAAAATTGGCCCCTTTTTTGCCGGTTCCCCGGATTGTTTACAAAGACGGAAAGTACACTACTTCGAGTGATTTTCCGGACAGTATCGGACGCATTTCTACTTTCCAAGGAAATTTTGCCGTTTGTGTGCGTGCGTATATGTATTATCTTCTCCACGGAAATTACGGACTGCGAAGTGTATCGGAAGCTGCGGTATTGAATGCCAATTATCTCAAGAAAAAAATTTCCGCTATTGTCACCATCCCTTTTCCCCGTTTTTGTATGCATGAATTTGTGATCAGCACGGAGAAATATTTGGCTGACGGCATCAAAGCGTACGATATAGCAAAGCGCATCCTCGATTACGGTTGCCATTCTCCCACCGTCTATTTTCCTTTGATCGTAAAGGAATGTATGCTGATCGAACCGACGGAGACGGAATCAAAGGAGATGTTGGATGAATTTGCCGGTATTCTGGAAAATATTGTTGGCGAAATTAAGTCGGATCCGGATATTCTGAGGGGAGCCCCCCATACTCTGTCTGTTGCGCGTCTCGACGAGGCGCGGGCTGTCAAATGTCCTATCTTTCGGCACAGTGCCGCCAATGAGAACCCATCTATTCAAGGAGAGTTTTATGAATAAAACATCACCCCGATATGTTGAATCCGCTGAATATAAATCCATTGAGGCTAACCGCTTACATGCCAAACCTCTTAAATTCGTCAGGCCGTGCCCAAAAATAGGGGCACTACAGAAAAAGCCGGTCGGAAATGAAAAGGGACCGGGAATCTTTTCAAAATAGTTTATTAATAAATTGAAGAATTAATAAATTAAAATTAGGTTTTGATAATGGTCTTGATAAAATGATATTGTTGTGATAAAATAACTATTAGAGGGGAGAAGGGCTATTACCCGGACTCTCTAATTGCTGATAACGAGGTTACTATGTTCGGATTGGAAAAGAAGAAAGATGATAAGAATTCTAAGGAGTTTATATTTGATCTGGAGACAGATCTTAAAGATCCGAAAAAGAATAAAGAATTAAAAAAACACGCAGAAGAAAGAGTCCAAAAAGTAAAGACCGTTTTACGAAGCGGGTGCGAAAAGGACAGGTTTGACCAATTCGGGGTACTTCTCCACGGTTATGCCTCTCTTCTCAAAGTCATTGCCCGCTTTAAAGCATAAGTTTAAGAAACCGGCCCATATTGTGCATTGAACGCTCGGTAGGGCTAATGTTCCCGGACTATTGCATCTATAAATTAAGTAAAATTAACCAAAGATGCAATAAATTGAGGTGAAATCTCAGTGAGACCTAAATCTCTAGGAACAAAGGCCCTGCCGAGTGCTTAAATATATATGAATAAGACGAAGGGTTCCCGAGGAAGAAGGATTTTCCTAAAAAGAGCCGTTTCGATTCTATTATAGGTGTATCAATAAATTCCATTGCTATAGGAGGGACTCTATGGCGGTAAATTATGGCCCTAACCAGCCGGAAAGCGGCAATGAAACTTATGTCTTTAATATGAGACGATTTTCAGGTAACCACGCACAATCAGGTTTTGAAGTCAATCAGCTGTTCAAAGTGGTGAACAATGCGACAATCAGTGCCAAAATTAAAATAGGACTGATCTCTGCAAGACGAAGCGCGATCAGCGTCGGGGATATGTTTGAGATGCAGATGTTGATGAACCACCTTTCTCAATTATCGGAGATGGCGACAAACGTAGTATCTGCAGCTAACTCGGCTATTATGTCGATGGCAAGAAACGTAAAAGGATAATAAATCCGACGTCCGGAATGCACAGAGAACTTCTCAATGCCTTATGCGGTTTATTGTCCGATATGCTATTGTATGATCAAGGATGCATTGAGGGTATCCGAACATCGTGCAACGGTATGCAATTAGAAAGGACTATAAAATGGCCAATGAAAGCTTGGATGATTACCTTGAGGATTTTGCGCTTTTGATTGAAGCGGGATTTGTCGCGGTTAAGCAACTTGATGAAGTGAGCGCTACCCGCATTTTTAATGCAGCTCAAGTGATGAATCCTATGAGTACTGCTCCGCAAATCGGATTAGGATATATCTGCCTGAATAAACTTCAGGTTAGAGAAGCGACAAAAATTTTTGAAGGGGTTTTGGAAAGAGATCCGAAAAATCATCTGGCCAAAACTTTTTTAGGGGTTTGTTTTCTTTTGACAAAACCGAAAAGAGAAGAGGGAGAAAGAATTATAAAAGAGGTGATAGAAGAGTCTGATGATCCTACAATTAAAAATTTAGGGACCATTTCTCTCGAGTGGGCCGAAAGAGATTTGAAAAAGATCAAAGCTCCTTTTTTCTCAGAAGAGGTGCAGCAAAAGGTTAAAGAATCGAAAGCGAATCCTTCAGAAGTAAAGTAATGTCTATTATTGACGCATAAGAGCTAAAAAAATATACTTTATGCACAGGGTACATAGTAACCATAAAAAAAGGTAAATGCCCATGTCAGACTCTGAAGAAATAGCACCTATAGCAAAAATTTCCGGAAGCGAAAGAAGCGTAGCCGCCAACAAATATACTCCGGATGAAGTTCGTGTCACTCCGGATAAAGAGAAATTTGATGCAGCTATGGCAAACGGAAATGCGCAAGTAGGAAAAATCGATAACGGAAATGTTTCGTTACTCGATGAAGTCAAACAGCTCAATAGAAAAGTTGAAAGTGCAGCTTCTGTGGATCCGCAGCAACTCGCCATGCAGTCCAAAGATGTCATCAACCAAATTGAGCAAATTAAATCCCGCCTCTCCGACCCGCAGTCAGAAATTCGCGATGACTACAAAAGAATTCTCAGGAATAAACTCGAGCATATTGATGAAAATTTAAAAGTGGCTTTGGATAAGGCAGGTTTGCCTTACGTCCCGCTACAGCCTGTCGAAGGGGAAAATACTCCGGTTCAAAGATTTTTAAGTCTTTTGACGGGAGGTCAGGAACAGTTAAAAACTTTAGGGGGAGAGCTTCAGTCTTATGCTGCTGCAGACACTCACATTTCACCTGCGAATTTACTGTTGGTACAACTCAAAGTGAACTATATCCAGCAAGAGGTTGAATTCTTTACCGGCGTATTGAATAAAGCTCTGGAATCTACAAAAACGATTATGAACGTGCAGGTATAACGGAAAGATTTTCCGTTATCTCCTATACTTTGTTTTCTCTCCTCCGAAGATAACTCATTTAGGAAAAGAATATGGATTTTGAAGATCATTTTGACAGACTTCTCGGAGGCATTGAAGAGCTTGAGATGACGACCGTCAACGGTAGAATTACCGAAATTGTCGGAATGCTGATCAAAGCTATCGTACCTCACGTGAAAATCGGAGAAATCTGCCTGGTAAAACGTGAAGGAGAGCCGCTTCTTTGTGAAGTCGTCGGATTTACCAGCGAAGAGGTTATCCTTTCCCCGTTAGGGTCCATGGCAGGAATAGGTCCTTCGTCTGAAGTAATCCCCACAAGACTTCCCCTCCATATAAAAGTCGGCCGCGCCCTTCTCGGCCGCGTATTGAACGGATTGGGCGAACCTTTGGATGAAGAGACGAAAGGTCCGTTAGTTACAGATGAAATATATCCTGTTATTCAGAGTCCTCCCGATCCTTTAAAAAGAAAAAGGATTACCGAACCTATTTCTACCGGCGTGCGCGCTATAGACGGTATTCTTACAACGGGAATCGGACAGCGCGTCGGGATCTTTGCTGCGGCAGGAGGAGGTAAATCGACATTACTCGGGATGATTGCCCGCAATGCCGATGTCGATGTGAACGTGATTTGCCTGATCGGAGAGAGGGGTCGGGAGTTGCGGGATTTTATTGAAAAGGATTTAGGAGAAGAGGGTCTTGCCCGGTCTGTGGTGATTGTCTCTACTTCGGATCAGCCGTCTCAATTGCGTTTGAATGCCGCTTATGTGGGGACAGCGATTGCGGAGTATTTTAGGGATCAGGGAAAATCCGTCATATTGATGATGGATTCCGTCACCCGATTTGCAAGGGCTTTGCGTGAGGTCGGACTTGCTGCGGGAGAGCCCCCTGCGAGGGCCGGTTATACTCCGTCGGTGTTTGCGACTTTGCCCCGTCTGTTGGAGAGAACCGGAAATTCTGACGTCGGATCCATTACCGCTTTTTATACGATCCTTGTAGCCGGCGATGACATGAATGAGCCCGTTGCTGATGAGGTTCGTTCGATATTAGACGGGCATATTATTTTGTCGAGTGAGTTAGCGCAAAAGAACCACTATCCTGCTATTGATATTCCTTCATCTAAGAGTCGTGTGATGAATTCGATCGTGCCGCAACAACATGTATCTCTTGCAGGAAAACTCTTAGAGGTGCTGGTTAACTTTAAGAAAAATGAGCTTTTGATAAAAATCGGAGAGTATAAGCGCGGAGCGGACAAGGCAGGAGATTTTGCTATCGACCATATCGATAAGGTAAACAGTTTTTTAAAACAGATGGTTGAAGAGAAATGTTCTTTTCAAGAGACGATGCAGCTTTTACGAACGTTATTTAAGTAGATAAAGGGATTTTTCTATGATGAAAATACCTATCTATCCGCTGCTACAAGTTCTTCAGGTTAAAATACGAAGGGTAGAGCAGCAGGAGAAAATCGTCCTCGAAAAGCAGCAGGCTTTGGAAGAAGAGGAGAAGAGATTAAAAGAAAAAGAAGAGGCCCGAAATAAGGTATTGGATCATCACACTGCTAAACTTCTTCAGCTTCGCAATGAATTGGACCAACAGACGACATCAGAAAAAGTCAAGCAGATGAAATTGTACCTTAAAGAGGTAAAAATTAAACTGGAAGTGGAAGAGAAAAAAGTTAAGGAACAGAAGGAGAAAGTAGAGAGCGCTCAAAAGGAAGTGGATACCGCAAAAATTGAATTGAAACGTCGCCGGGTGGATGTAGATAAAATTGAAATTCACAAAAAAGGCTGGCAGAAAGAAGTGAACAACGAAATCCGGGTTTATGATGAAAGAGAAGAGGATGAAATGGGTCAAATCATCTTCTCTAAAAATCATCGTAAAAAATAGCTCTAAGATATCCTTAAAAAATGAGGAGTGTATTATGAGTGAAGCTGAAAAAATCCGCAGAGATCAGGCGGTTTATAGCAAATCGCAGCAAGAACAGGACGGTCGTAAGCCCGTAATGCCGCCGAATAACGAAAAAGAATTTGAGAAAATTCTTAAGAACGGAAAATCCGGCAAAGAGGGTTACGTCGACGACGATATGGATGATCCGACTCTTTCTAAAGAAGGAAAACAAAAAGGATTCATCCCGATGCCGATGCAGGAGGTCGATCCTAGGTTTAATCAGATGCCCACCATGGCAAAAGATGAGAAAGTGGCGCCTGCATTAGGAAAAGAGTTGCCTACCGGTCCTTCAGATGAGCCTTGGACCATGCCGTTTATCGAAACGGCAGCAAAAGATCCGGGAGCGACCGGCAAAGGTCCGGCATTGGCCGATGAGATGTCTCATAAAAAAATGTCGATGCTGTCACCCGATAAAGGCGAAGTCATTGTCCGCTCTCCGAAAACCGATCTATCCGATTTTTACGATCCGAGTACAAAATTTCAGGCGACACAGAATATTCCGCAGGACAATCCGTTAAATATTTTTAATACCGCTTCGTCGAATGTAGCGGTAAGACAGATGCAAAGTATTATCGACCAAATTGTCGAGCATTTACGCATTGTGCAGATGCAGAGTCAGATTGATACGACGATGAAAATTAAAAATTTGGGTTCTTTTGAAGGGGCAACAGTGACGGTCACCTCTTATCCGACAGCCGGCAAAGAGATCAATGTCGCTTTTGAAAATTTGACGCAACGGATGAAAAATACTCTCGATCTAAACGAAAATATGGATATACTGAAACAAGCACTTGACCAAAAAGGGTATACAGTGCATATGATAACTACGACAACTGTTGAACGTACCTATCCGGATACGAATATAGCCCAAAGAGAGGGACGCGGTGACTCCTCGCAGCAACAGCAGCAACAGAAACAACGGGATGATATTGAAGAACAGTATCAGAAAGAAGAACTATAATCGCAGGCGGGTGACCTCTATCTCTTTCGGAACCGATAGTGCAATCGTCAATTAACTTAAGGCTAAAGAATATTCGTGACTCAAAAAAACGGCGCTAAATCGTATGATTGGCTAAGACAAATACCCTCTTCTTTACTTGAATGGGATGAAATTCCTCTTTTAGGGGCTATGCCCGAATTTCCTTTCGAAGAGTTTGCTCTTCGGATAGGAAAAGCCCTCTCATTACAAAATCCTGCAATAGAATGCACGGATGTCAGATGGCGTTCACAAAAAGACTTTTTTTCAGGTATTCCTAATCATGTAGGACTGCACTTCTCCGGTGCAGGATTAGAAGACACCTTTTCTCTCATCATGCAAAAAGAGGAGGTAGCTACTTTTCTATCACGCCTCCTGGCTCCCGAAGATACCTCTTTAATCCGACCCGATGAAGAGCTGTTTGTCGCTTTTTACAAGTTTATTGCTGTAGAAGCTATTCATATTCTTTCGCAATGCGCTTTTGATAAAACACTCTCCGTCCGATTGTTGGATGCAGGGGAATTCCCCCCGGAAGCTGCACTCTGTTGCGATATTGCGTTTAAATACTCCGGCAACATCCTCTCCGGCAGATTGTTACTCTCTCCCGGTTTTCGAAAATCGTGGAGTGAACGATATGCCCCTAAATCGACCGAACATTATTTAGAATCCTCTCTCGCATCGAATGTCGACCTTTTTATCCGTCTGGAAGTCGGAAAAACCCGGCTGTCACGTACCCTTTGGAACACTGTCCTACCCGGAGATTTCCTCCTTCTGGAAAATTGTTGGGTCGATCCCGATACCGAGTCCGGAACAGGTCGCTTACTCGTTCATGATATCCCTATTTTTGCAGCCGAGCTGGAAAAATCCCGAGCAAAAGTCGCAGAATACTCCCGTTTCCAAAAAATTAATCGATATGAAGAGGTGAAAACTGCCATGATCAAAAAAAATAACGATGACGATTTCGACGATGATGATGATTTCGATTTCGACGATACCGAATTTGAAGATACGGATTTCGAAGATACAGAATTTGAAACTACCGGATTAGACGAATCGTTCCAAGAAGAGACCGATGTAGAGGAAAGTCAATTTGATGAAAAAGAAGAGTCTATAGAAGAGCACTCCATTGCGGATCATTCGCAACATGACGTACCGGAAGAGAGACATGTAAAAGAAAAAACTCCGACGGTTCCCGGAAATTTTCCCGCCTCCAAAGAGAGTGATGCCCCCTTTTCTGCCGAAGATGTTCCCCTTTCTATTTCTGTTGAGATAGGTAGATTCCGGATGCCCATAAAAAAAGTGATGGAATTACAGCCGGGCAATCTTTTGGAATTGGGAGCGCGTGCGCAGAACGGAGTAGATCTGGTCATAAACGGGCGTTGCATTGCTAAAGGCGAGCTTCTTCGTATAGGCGATGCTCTTGGAGTCCGCATTCTGGAAAAACATTGATTAAGCCAAGTCGGGGCATGTAAATGGAAAATCCCGGTTTTTATACCCGGCCTACAAATCCCGAGTCTTTGAAGGAAGCCGCGGAGGAAACGGAAGCATTAGAGTGTCCTCAAATTATTGGCCCTTATAAAGTGGAGACCCTTTTGGAAAAAGGGGGGATGAGCATCCTGTATTTGGGAACACATCCCGATACGAAAGAACCGACCGTCATCAAAGTGCTCTCTCCTAAATATTTGACCCGTCCTGAAGTGGTTAAAAGCTTCCTGGATGAAGCGCAAATCATTGCGCTGGCCGATCATCCCAATATCGTGAAACTTTTCGGACACGGGAATTGGGAGGGGGGACTTTTTATTGCGATGGAATTCATTGAGGGAATTTCCCTCCGGCAACATTTGCTCCGCTATCCCTCATCCCTCAAACAGGCTCTCGGCATTGTCATTGATATAGCTTACGCTTTATGCCACCTGCATACACACGGAGTCATCCATCGGGACCTCAAACCGGAAAATATTCTCTTTACGAAAGCCGGAGTGATCAAACTCATAGACTTCGGTATTTCCCGTCTCCTTAAAAATTCAGGCAATGAATCCGATCGGGCCATGCCCATGATGGGAACGCCCATTTATATGAGTCCTGAGCACCGTGCCGATCTCGATACAGTCAGTTATCCTTCCGACATTTATTCTCTCGGCATTATTACGTACGAATTGATTATGGGGAAACTGAGTCATGGTAGGATCCATCTCTCGCTTATGCCGAAAGGATTGCAGCCCATTATAGGAAAGATGCTTCAGCCCGATTTGCAAAATCGATATAAAGATGTGGTGGATGTGATTACCGATCTTTCGACGTATATGAAGACCAAAAGTTTTAATGAAGAATTGCTTCCAATGGATCGACTGAGCGAGGTCGCCTCCGATTTACATCAAACCGAGCTCTGGCTT
>JABDBB010000017.1:0-16940 GCA_013288845.1 Chlamydiota bacterium
GCGTTGAGGATGACCATGAGGCTGCTTAAAACCATGGCACCGGCGGCGAAAAAGGGCATGAGAAGTCCTGTGCAGGCTAAGGAAATTCCGATGATATTATAAAAAAACGCCCAAAATAAATTTTGTTTAAGGATTTTGCGCCCTTTACCGGCAATCGCTCTTATTTCGGGGATTATTTTTAATTTGTCGGTTAAAAGGAGAATGTCCGATACCTGAATGGAAATATCCGATGCGGAGACTACAGACATTCCTATTGCAGCGGCTGTGAGAGCCGGTGCATCGTTGATACCGTCTCCCAGCATAGCTACGATATGACCTTTGCTTTTGAGAGATTCAATAAATTCTCTTTTTTGAAGGGGTAGAAATTCAGCATAAAAACGATCAAAATTGCATGTTTTTGCTACCGCTGCAACAGAGTCGGGAGTATCTCCTGAAATAAGAATTGTTTTGGCAGGGTGTAAATCGCGAATCATTTCGATTGCCCCTTTTTTTATTGTATCTCCAAGGATAATCGGCATAATTTCTCCCCCTTTTTTTGAGAAAAACACAATCGATTTTATTTCCGGTCCAGCCGTTTCCGGAAACGGACAAAGAGAGTTATTTTCCGAAGAGATAAAAGATCGGGAGCCGAATAGATATATTGTATTTTCTTCTTTTCCTTTCATTCCTTTGCCTTTTATTTCTTCGATAGAAGTGACAGAGGATGCAGGTGATTCCTTGATTGCATTCACGAGAGAAACTGCGATCGGGTGATTAGAAAACATCGCCATTTTTTTCAGGATGCTCCGTTCGTGAGGAGAGAGGGAGGCAAGACCGTCGATTATTTCGAATGAACCTTCCGTCAAAGTTCCTGTTTTATCAGAGATAAAGTGTGTTTCTTTTCCCAGCAGAGCTAAGCATCCCCTGTTGCGAATGAGGGCACCTTTTTCTGCAATCGTTCGAATCATATGGGCTTCGGAAAGAGGAGCGGCAATCCCAATGGCACAGGGACAGGAAATTAAAAGGATCGATAGAGCACGTTCCCAAGCTTCGGATCCCGGATTGAGATGCTCTCCTAAAAAATATACCGATACGGCAGATATCGTTGCTATTAGGAAAACGACCGGAACGAATAATTTTACTATGGAATCTGCAGCTCTTACGTAAGAAGTTTTATGAGACAGGTCATTTTCGATGACATCGATAATTTTATGCAGAGTTGTTTTGTCTGCATCAGCCGTCACTTCGTAAGAAATATTGCCTTCCTGAAGGTAGGTACCGGCCAATACCGGATCGCCCTTCTTTTTTATGACAGGAAAAGATTCGCCCGTCATTAAAGATTCGTCGCAAATTCCGTCACCCTCCAGAATAATTCCGTCCAAAACAATTTTTTCTCCCGACACTACAATAAGAGTATCTCCGATGCAAATTTCTTTGATCGGAACAAATTCATGGGAGCCGTCGGCGGATTTTTTTCTTCCTCTTTTTGCTCCGGATCGGGCAATTCTCATGAGAGAATCTTTTGAAGAGAATTTTGCTTTGCTTTCTATAATTTTTCCGAGCAGGACAAAAGTGATGATGGCGCCCATCGAGTCAAAATATACCTCGGATGATCCGTTCAGTAAATTCATGACGGAGAGGGAGAAAGCTGCCAGGACTCCTGTTACGACAAGACTTTCCATTCCTAAAATTTTTATTTTTAAAGAGGATCGGAATCGACGAAGGATAGGCCAAAGACAATATGTGACGAGAGGTAGAGAAGCTCCGAAGGAGAGGAGCGCGAGCATATAGGAATAGCCTTCCGGATCGGCAGAAAAATAAGAGGCATAGATGGGATAGGAAAACATCATGATATTGAGGGTACAAAAAGCCGCTATGGTAAATCGGGCAAGCAATGTAAAGCTTACCTTTTTTATCCCTTCGTTTTCACCGGAGAGGGGTGTGTATCCCAGTCCTGTAATGAGTGCGTTAATTTTATCTTTTGAGATATAGCGCGGACAATATTTGATAGAGGCTAAATCGGTAAAATAGTCTATCAGGCAAAAGGTGATCCCTTTTTCTTTGAGTAAAATCCATTTAATTACCTCTGCACATGAAGGGCACCACATGTCTTCGATGACCGGTCGGTAATGAATCGATTCCTCTTCCGCTATATTTTCTTTATTTTTTATTTCTTCCAATAGAAAAGGATTAGAGATGATCCCTGCTTTGACAGCATTTTTAAATATCGGATGTTCTGACGGAGAGGAGAGCTCTCCCATCGATTTCAAAATTCGGTAAACAGCAGCGCAGCCGTGGCAGCAAAAGGAAAAAGAATCTTCACAAATAGGGCTTTTTTTTACCGTTAAGGCGCATAGAGAGCAAATCGAAGTGGGTGCGTGGGTCACGTATTTTTATCCGTTTGTTGAAAACAGCTGCGCTCCTTTGAAATTGAGTCCGGAATTCGGAAATTCTTTAGAAGGACCTACTATTACTGCTGTTATATTTTTTTTCAGGGCATCATCCTGTCTCAATCCCCTCTGAATTTCCCAATCGGAGTCTATTTGGATTTTAATTAGGCCGGTTTTTTCGTATTCCAAATAGACTGTATAATTTTTGAGATACGGCATCCGGTTCGAATCTTGATTTACAAATTTTTTGTGTATATGTGCTCTTAAATATTTTATCATACTTATATTTGAAGTACACAGTAAATCATTGGTGAAGGAAAAACTGTCTTCAAAAATTTCGGCTATGCGTAAGTAAGCCTTTTGAAAATAAACATCCGTTTCGTTTTCATTTTCAGTTTGGGAATAACATTTTTGATTATTTATATATATGTCTTTAAGATAAGGTGAAGAAAGGAAATAGCGAGGTCTCTTCTGTACTTCCACGGAATTATACAAATCATGGTCTTTAACGATCTCTTTTACACATAAAGGATGAATGGCTTCCTGTACGCCGTTATATTTTTCTAATGCAGAATCATAGGAAATTTCATCGAGACAGTCGGAGAGAGAGTGTCCCCAATCATCGGGAACTGTCAATAAATTCACAGCTTCGACCTCTTCCAATGATGGATAAAATGCAGAGCATTTTTCATATCCCCGACCGTTTCCGGCGCTGCCTCTTGTTAATAAGTGTGTACGTAAAAAAATCTCGACGATTCCTTTCATAAACAGATTTGCTTCAGAATCTTTAGCCTCGTAAGGCAATATTCCCCATGTGGTATTGAAGCGAATATTGGTAATTCCAAAAGTAGAAATATTGATGAATATTTTCTGTTGAAAACTTTTAATTCTTAATCCTAAGTTTCCATTATTGAACCGGTGTACAATGGACGTAGATAAATGAGCAACGGTAGCTTGAGTAACTAATTTTAAGACATTCGTTGTCAATGCATAATTGTCATTTAAAGCAGACAAACAGGTATTAAACAGATTTATAACCTTCTTTGTCTCATCATTTGTAGTTTGTACTTTTATATCGAAAATCAATTTTCCGTTTATATACAGTTGTCCGATTCTACATATATCCAGGGCAACCTGTTCCATGATCGGACGCCCTTTTGAATCTGTATAGTTTTTATGTGGAATATTTAATTCAACGGAACTTAGCAGATTAGAGATAAAAGAAGCGTCATGCTTTAATGATCCGCCTTTATATTGCCGGACCCGATCATAATATTCTTCGGAAGTTTTTGCTGCTGCCGGCCAATTGTCAATAGAGGGTAGAGTATCTGTTTCGGGATCATAATATTCATTTCTTACTTTTAAATAAGGGTCCTCATTATTGTCGACCAGCTCACAATCTTTAGGAGTTATTCCCCCGAATTCAGTGGGTTGTAAAACGCAAATTTCTTTCAACGATTCTGTGTTATTTTCAGCGGCTTCTAAGTCATCAAATATTTGAAAAAGTTTTCGTGTGATATGATACATAAGCGATTACCTCTTAAAAAGAACTTTTTAGACAGTAGAACGTATATTTTTTTAATATTCAACCGGAAACATGAAATCTTTATTTTAAATTTTTTAAAGGAAAACTTTTCGAATCGGACCTTGCTATTCTCTGGAAAAAAAACTAAAGCCCGCCTAAAATAAGGCCAATTTTCAGAATAAAAGGATTAAATTTATCATGATCGATTCACAAAAAAAAACTTCCCCCATGATGATGCAATGGCATGCCTGTAAAGAAGCTGCCAAAACAGCAGTATTGTTTTTTCGAATGGGAGATTTTTATGAAGCTTTTTATGAAGATGCGATTCTTTTGTCAAAAGAATTGGATCTCACCCTGACAAAACGGCAGGAAATTCCCATGGCCGGAATTCCCCATCACAGTGCCGAAGGGTATATCGATAAACTCATTGCAAAAGGCTACCGCGTTGCCGTTGCCGAACAGACTGAAGATCCCAAAACCGTGAAGGGATTGGTCAACAGAGAGGTTGTTCGCGTTGTCACTCCGGCTACTGTCATCAATTCCTCTCTGCTGAATGAAAAAAGCAACAATTTTTTTGTCGCCATTCACGAATCAGGGTCGACTTACGGTATTGCCCTACTGGATTTATCGACGACAGAATTTGCTTTAATAGAATTTGATTCAGTCCGGGATCTATGCTCTGAAATCTACCGCTTACGCCCTTCCGAAGTTTTGGTAAGCAAAAAATTTGCAGGGAAAAATTCAGGATCTCTCGATGAGCTGAAACATGCCTTTACTTTTCTTTTGTCCGAGCATGACGATTGGCATTTTGAAAAGCAGAATACCTACCAATTTCTTCTGGAACAATTTAGAGTACACAATCTGGAAGGTTTCGGACTAAAAAATATGACAACCGGAATTTGTGCAGGCGGTGCCTTATTGCAATACATTCGCGATGAATTGTGTATCAGTCTTGAGTCTATTAAAGAAATAAAGACCTATTCCACCTCCAATTTCATGATGCTGGACACTATTTCACAAAGAAATTTAGAGCTTACCGAATCATTGAATGACGGCAGCAAAAAAAATACATTACTGCAGGTATTGGATAAAACATGCACTCCCATGGGATCTCGTCTGATAAAACATTGGATAAAACAACCCCTGATGAGTCCCGGAGACATACAAATTCGACAGGATGCCGTAGAGCGATTTCATAAAAATTCAGGGATTACAGAAAAATTGGTCGGACTTTTAGAGAGTGTCCGCGATTTAGAACGTCTGATTATGAAAGTCATCTCCGGATATGCAGGTCCGCGGGATCTTGTAGCGTTGAAAAGTTCGTTTGAAAATATTCCGGAGATACGAACCTGTTTATTTGGATTATCGTCTGACTCCGGAATTATTTTTGAAAATGCAAAAATTTTGGATCCTCTTGAATCGGTGATGCAGTTGATTTCCCGAACGATTGTCGATGAGCCTCCTCTTAAAATTGCAGACGGCGGATTGATACGGGATGGGGTGAGTCCGGAACTCGATGAACTTCGTCTGATAAATAATAACAGTAAACAATGGCTTGCCAACTATCAAAATGAGCTCCGGGAAAGCACCGGAATAAAGACGTTAAAGGTCGGTTTCAATCGCATGTTCGGATACTTCATAGAGGTGAGTAAAGGACAGGTTGATAAGATGCCTTCGTTTTTAGAAAAACGGCAAACACTTGTAAACGGTGCCCGGTATATAACGCCCGAGCTTAAAGAGTACGAAGTAAAAGTTTTGACCGCCGAAGAGCGTATTTCTGCTTTAGAAACCGAAATTTTCCATAAAGTTCGTGAAGAGATCGGCAAACATTCTTCCCGCATTATCGAGATAGCTCGCGCTATAGCCGTCATAGACGTCCTTCGCTCTTTCGGAGAAGTGGCAAGGGCAAGAGAATATGTTCGTCCCGTTGTGAATGATTCGTATGCGTTAAAAATTGATTCCGGAAGACATCCCGTTATTGAAGCCTCTTCTCTTAGTGAAAAATTTGTTGCAAATGACAGTGAGATGGACAATGAAAAGAATCGTTTGTATTTGATTACCGGACCCAATATGGCAGGAAAATCCACCTATTTACGGCAGGTGGCGCTCATTACTATTATGGCGCAGATGGGATCTTTTGTCCCCGCTTCTGCCGCGGAGATCGGAATTGTAGATAAAATATTTACCCGTATCGGTGCCGGCGATGATTTATCGAAAGGCCAATCGACATTTATGGTGGAGATGACAGAAACGGCAAATATTTTGCACAATGCAAGTGATCGTTCTCTTGTTATATTGGATGAAATCGGGCGCGGAACCGGGACGTACGACGGAATTTCAATAGCAAGATCGGTGGCGGAATATTTATTGAATACTCCGGGAAAGCAAGCTAAAACATTATTTGCGACTCATTATAAAGAGCTTACAACACTGGAGAAAATTCACGGAGCGGTAAATTATACGATTGCTGTTCAGGAGACTAAAGACAGTGTGATTTTCCTCCGTAAAATTATTCGAGGGGAAGCCGATAAGAGTTACGGCATTCATGTCGGTCGTTTGGCCGGATTACCTCAGGAGGTATTGGCGAGGGCTCAAGAAATTTTGGAGTATTTGGAGTCCCGAGAAAGTAAAAAAATTGTTTTTGATCCGCCGAAACCTAAAATTGCTCCTAAGAAAAAACAACATTCCAATGAATATCAGCTCAGTTTTTTTTCTTAAGGAATAGCTCGTTATTAAGTAACTAATATTTAGTTATTTAGGTTAATCTGGATTTAAACTCGCGTAGCGTTTGGAGTGCGGTGACTCGTCACCGCTTTGCCCTCGCATCGACTTGTCGATGCGTTTTTAAAAACTTAGAGAACTAATTTTTGAACGAATTTCTGAATCTATAAATACAAAATAACGCTTAAACCCCCTCGACAAGTCGAGTCGAGGGAAACGCTGCGCGAATTAAACTCCTCTTAACCTTATTGAAGGGTGCAACAACAATCGGAGACCGGTTCGGAAATCTGTTCGTTCGTTGTTTCTTCCGATTCCACTCTATTTTCAGGTAGGCCGGGAGGTTCTCCGGTGACTTTTTCTATTGAGGCCTGTTGACGAATCAAATTGAGTTGTTCCGGAGTCCAAGCGTTTTCTGTAGGGATAAGAAAAAAAGTAAAATTTCTAATAGGAACACATAGATTTTTTACATTTCCGGGACTTTTCTTGTATGCATTAAAGAATGATTGTAAATTTCCGTTATTGATTTCGGTTTTGCTGCGCAATACACTTACTTTATAGGTGATTAGTCTACATTTTCTTTGATCGGTTTCCCTTGTATTAAAATGCTCATATTCCCGAATTTTAAAAAGGATGACATAATTGTTCTGCAAAAATAGATCTAAGCGTTCGGCAAGCTCCTTCATCTCGTTTCTTTTTTGCCGGTCTTTCGGGAGCCATACATCATGTAGTTCCTCTTGTATCTCCGGAGAATAGGTTATCTTTAAAGAGTGCAGACTTCCTTTTAAAAGAAGGAAAATTATTTTCGGATTTTCATTTAAAATCTCTATAATAGAAGATTTTACAGGAACTCTCGGTATAAACAGAGTTCCGGTTCTAAGATATTCGGAAGAGGTTAAAAACGAAGCAGACATATTCATTTAAAGGTTATATATTTATGAGAAAAGGTTTACCGAGTTGAATCGGTAAACCTTTAGAAGACTATATATCGTGCGGATGAGCGCTGTTGACAACATACGCTGCCACTGCGCCGCCGAATAAATTGGCTATGAAATATAACCAGATATCGGCCCAATGATTTAAATTTAAAATGGCCAATCCTAAAGCTACTGCCGGATTGAAAGCTCCGTTAGAGATTGCCCCCACTGCATAAGCACCTACCAGAACGGTGAATCCGATTGCCCATCCGAAAAAAGAATTTCCCGCAGTGGCTTTTGTGGTAGCCACGTTCAGTACGACATAGCATAGAGCAAATGTAAACAGAAACTCGGCTAAAAAAGCTTTATGATAATTGAGTTCGAGAGGAATCGGAGCTTTTTGTCCTTTGAAATATATGGTGACGAAAGCTGCGAGCGCTCCTGCTGCAAGTTGCACAGCCCAATAGATAAACAAATCGTTCATCGAAAGTTTTTTGCGCCAAAAGGCGGCAAAAGAAACAGCCGGATTGTAATGTCCGCCTGAAATATGTCCTCCTGCAAAAACCATGACAGCCAGTGCTGATCCGATCGCTAAAGGGGCCCATAAACCGATACCGTTTGGATTGATGACAGCCATACCAACTGTAAACACCAAAAAAAACGTACCGATAAATTCATAAATATATTTCATAAATATCTCCTGTTTTTTTTATTTTTATATATAAAAATAATTTTAATTACTGTCAATATGTAGTTATTCTACTTAGGAAGCGGTTTTGCATCTGTCGGATCTACTTTAGTTCCTTCATGAATACCGTCTGACGGGATAATGACAATCCGGTCATTATTTTTAAGACCCGAAATGATTTCGACCTGTTTTCCGTAATCCAGTCCGATTTCGACCCGTTGGAGGTGTATGGTGTTGTCGGGATTGACAACAGCTACGTGAGTATATCCCGAGCGGACAATAATGGAGGTGGTAGGGATAATGAAACTCACGGTATCGTGTTGCAGGGTAAATTTTACACGAGCAAATAAGCCCGGATATAAAATTCCGTCCTTATTTTCCACATCCACTTGAGTCATTAAAGTGCGGGCAATAGGATTTAATGCCTTTGCATAACGGGAAATTTTGCCCGGAAATACGATACCCGGCAATTGTGTAACTGTCACTTCCGCATCGAGTCCCTCTGTGATTTGCCTAAAATATGTTTGAGGAACATCTACGAAAAATCTCATGAGATTCGATTCAGCAATTCTGAAAATCTCTTGTTCTGCTCCGTTGACGTCTCCGGTGATGAGAGACCCGATATCGATTTTTCTTTCGGTGATGATTCCGGAAAAAGGGGCGTAGATGAATTTAAATTCCTGTTGTGCCAGCAATTTAGCTAAATTTTCTTCATTGGCGATCACGACAGCTTCTGCAGATTGATAATTAGAATTGTATTGATCTACCTCTTGTTTTGATACAGCCTCTTTATTTTTATCCCACAATGTTTGCCAACGATTTTGTGTGATTGCCGCAATATTTTTTTCCGCTTGTGCATTTGCCAGATCGGCCCGTGCCTGATCCACCTGCCTGTCTGTTTCCGGAGTGTCGATTTCCGCCAGAAGATCCCCTTTATTTACTCTGTCGCCGATATCGACCAGGTATCTGACCACATAACCGTTTACACGCCCCCAAAGAGGAGTATCATGCCAAGCTTGTGCAGAGGCAGGCAATATCAAGGTAATGGGATCGGTATTCGGTTGAATGACTTTTGTAACGACTTGTAATACCGGAGATTCTTTTGGAGAGTCTCTTTTTATTTCGGCTAAAAACATCCGCGCTAAGAAAAGGAGGAGAAGAATCAGGAGAAAAGTTCCCGCAAAAAAAATAGATTTACGATGTGATTTTGTCTGAATCGGTGAAGTCTGTTCCATCTTTCCCTCTTAATATTTTTAGAAAGTTTCGTGTTCCGGAGGAATATACGCTTTTGCTTTTGCATGTAAGTATGGATTTTCTTTTGTACGTAAAAATGAAAATACAACCGGCACAAAAAATAAAGTAGTGACAGTAGCCATGAGTAATCCTCCTACCACAGCTCTTCCTAACGGAGCATTTTGTTCGCCCCCTTCTCCCATTCCTAAAGCCATAGGAATCATCCCGATAATCATGGCTAAGGCAGTCATTAAGATCGGTCTGAATCTTGTGATTGCAGCAATCCGTATGGATTCGATACTGTTTTTTCCTTCCCTCAGTTGGAAATTTGCAAAGGTGACCAACAAAATACTATTTGCGGTGACCACTCCGATACTCATGATGGCTCCCATGAGGGAAGGAATATTGAACGTTGTGCCGGTTAAGAATAGGATTAAAATAATTCCTGTGATCGCTCCCGGGATGGCGCAAATGATCACAAAAGGATCGAGCCATGACTGAAAATTGATCACCATAATGAAATAGACCAACATGATGGCAAAAATGAATCCTATTCCCAATTTCATGAAGGCCGTTTTCATATTGTACACAAGGCCGGCCATTCCGATCCTGTTTCCCGGTTTCATTTTGCTTTGGTATTCGTCAATGATTTTTTGGATATCGGAGGCTACACCGCCTAAATCGCGCCCTTGTACGTTGGCATAAATGTTATATATAGGTTGAATGTTCACATGGTTCACTACGGCAGGGGTGATATCGTGACGTATAGTACAGAGATCGCACAACAGTTGTGATTGGGCGGTTAAAGGACTCGATATAGGAACATGCATCAATTCTTCGACCGTATTGATTCTGTATTTCGGATTTTGTACAGAAATCAGGTAGGGAACTCCCGATTTTCTATCGAGCCAAAAATTCGGAGTTACTGTGGTGCTGTCGCTGAAGTTGAGAAGGACATCGTTTGTGACATTGATTTGCGTAAGACCTGCCATCGCCATTTCCGTTCGATCCGTCTCGATAAAAAGTTGGGGATAATCGACAACCTGATGAATATGAGCATCCGCAACCCCTCTGACGAGAATAATTTTTTCCAGCATTTCCCGTGTAACATTTAGGTTATTTTCCTGATCATAACCTACGATCCGGACATCAATAGGAGTGGGTAGTCCCACATTGAGAATTTGGTTGACGATATCGGCCGGTTGGAAAAAGATGCTGATATTAGGAAATTTTTCCTTGAGCTTTTTACGAAGGATGGCTTGGTATTCACTTGTGGAATATTTCCTTTCTTTTTTTAGAGAGATCAAAATTTCTCCGTCAAAACTTCCTATGGTAGCGTTATCACCGAAAGCCAGAGTGTAAGGGACCGGATTCAATCCTATATTGTCGATCATCATCGAGATGGATTCAGGTCCGATAATTTGTTTTATCTCATCTTCTACCGCTTGGAAAACCTCTTCGGTGACTTCAATTCTGGTTCCGGAAGGAGCTCTTACATGGAGACGCAGTTGTCCGGCATCGATGGTAGGAAAGAAATCCTCTCCCACAAAAAAAGCGATACAGATAGAACTTATAAAAATTATCCCGGCAATAATCAGGATGATTCCCCGATTTTTTAATGACCAATCCAATCTTGATCCATAATGATCTCTAAAACGATGAAACTTTTCTTCAAATTTAACATGATAACGATCCAACCGGTTTTTTGGTCCCTCTCCTGTGTAGAGGTACATTTCCGGAGGGAGGATAAATTTTATCATGACCGGGACTAAAGTACGGGATAGTCCGTAAGAGGCTATCACGGCAAATACCACGGCCAGAGCGAACGGTGTGAATAAAAATTTAGCCGGTCCGGTGAGGAGAACAACGGGAAGGAACACGATACAAATCGCTAAAGTGGAGACAAAAGCAGGAATAGCCACTTCGTAGGAACCGTCCAAAATGGCTTGTTCCAGCGGTTTTCCTTTGCTGATATTCCGGTGGATGTTTTCAATGGCAACCGTCGCATCGTCCACTAATATACCGATGGCTAAAGCGAGTCCCCCCAGCGTCATGATATTTAAAGTCTCCCCTATAAGGCTGAGACATATAATAGAGGTCATGATCGATAGCGGTATCGAAATCAAAACGATGAATGTGCTGCGCCAACTGCCTAAAAATACCAAGACCATTAAACCGGTTAAACAGGCAGCCAAAACCCCTTCAACGACAACACCTTGGATCGCTTTTCTTACAAACACCGACTGATCAAAAATCAAATTGACATCCATTCCTTTCGGAGCGGCCGCCTGAATAATCGGCAACAGATCCCAAACCCGACTTACAATATTGAGGGTGGAAGCCGCACCGTTTTTAAGGACCTGCATCATCACGGATTTTACTCCGTTTTGTCTCACTATATTCGTTTGAGGAGCGAATCCGTCATGGGCATGGGCCACATCCCGCAAAAAAATCATATTGTTATCTTTCATGGCAATCGGGATGTCATTGAAAGATTCCGGCTCAACCGGTGTATTATTCAGATTGATCAGATAATCATAATCCCCGATTCTGGCATCTCCCAAAGGAGTGGTGACTATTTGATTAAGAAGCGACGTATTTACATCGCGCGCAGACAATCCTCTTGCCTGGAGAGCGTCGGAATCTACATCGACCATCACCTGCCGCACTTTTCCTCCGTATGGAGTAGGCAAGGTTGCTCCGGGAATTGTCGCGATCGATTGCCTTATTCGCCAGTTTCCGTAGTCATACAATTCTGATTCCGTCATTGTTTTTCCGGATAAGATCATTTGGATGATCGGAACCGTATTGACGTAGTACCGTAAAATAGTGGGGGGAAGCATTCCGACCGGCATACGCCTTAAAATGGATTGTGATGCGGCGGATGATTCGGCTATAGCAGTCGGTATATCGGCATTCGGCTGAAAATAGAGACGGACCAATCCGATTCCATCTACCGTTTGCGATTCAATTCTTTCGATGTCGTTCACATTATTGGAGAGAGTATATTCGCTGAATGTGGTAATTCTTTGTGAAAATTCCTCTGCAGGAAGTCCTGCGTAAGACCAAATGACGCTGACAATCGGAATATTGATATTCGGAAAAATATCTTTCGGAGTCACAATCATAAAACCGCAGCTCATGACAGCGATGAGCATTGCGAGTACAACAAAAGTATACGGACGTCTAAGAGCTAGTTCTACAAACCACATAATTCGATTTTCCGTTAAAAAATGAAATATAGGTTTAAAAAAATCATTTTGCAAACAGAATCTCGAATAAAACCGAATTTATCGATTTTGCTTCCCGGAAAAAGGAGATGCGGAAAGGAGGTTGCATCTATATAAACATACTTATTAAGCGAATTTTATAATTAAATCGCTGTCGGAACTCTCATACATAAAAAATCGGGAACACACCGCTCACTTTTGTTCATATGAGTTGGAATAGATCCATTCCTTTATTTCTGTATACTGAATCCATTGTCCATTGCTCGAAATAGGCTTAGGCTTAGTCTGTGGTATAGGTTTAGTCCGGTGCATAATTAAGTTTATTGTACCATAGTTCGGCGTAGGCTTAGTTTGGGGTATAGGCTTAGGCTTAGAGCTAGGAATAGACTTAGGCTTAGGCTTAGTCTGTGGTATAGGTTTAGGTTTAGTCCGGTGCTTAATTAAGTTCATTGTACCATAGTTCGGCGTAGGCTTAGTTTGGGGTATAGGCTTAGGCTTAGAGCTAGGAATAGACTTAGGCTTAGAGCTCGGAATAGGATCATAGTCCGGAATAGTTTCATACTCACTGCGTTTATTTAATTCCTTTACCTCTTTTTTTATTGCCACACTTATTTTCCGAATATCTTTTTTTACTACATTATTTAAATGCTTAAGCTCTTCCATGCGTACACTAACCGGTTTTTTAGCAAAGTCCGTAATATCTTTTTTTACAGCATCGATAAGACCATTGAAAAATTTCGAATTTTCCTGAATAACACGCTCTCCTACTAGCATTGCCACTAGTCCAAAATATATTCCTACCCCTCCTAATACCGGAGTAAGCAGGACAATGACAAGGGATCCGGGAACAAGAATTACCGGCACAATAGAAGCCGTTGCTAATGCAGCTAATGCAATTGCGGTAACAGCAAAAGCAAGAGCAATAGCAAGAGTTTTCACCATTGGGAGCTTAGTATTCAGGTGACTTTCCTTCAAATGCCTCACGGTTTCCATATCATTGAAACCGGACCGGATCACATTAAATGTACTATTCATTACAAATCCTTTGTTTATTAAATTAAATAAAGCTAACTATAAACGAATATTATTAATAAATAATTAATTTATTATAAATAATGCATTTTTTAATAACTGTAATAAAAAATATGCTACGGAAAAAAATCCCCTTTTTCCTTTAAAAATTGAAATCCGGTTTTAAAAAAATCATTTTACAAATATAATCTCGAATAAAACCGAATTTATCGGTTTTCCTTCCCTGAAAAAGGAGATTGCATCTGTTATACGGTTTTATTTTTACAATCATTTTTGCGTTATTGATGCCCGGATGCTCCGTTGGGCCTTCATACAAAGCCCCTGCCGTTGTTGTACCTACAACTTGGAAAAATCATCAATGCGCCGAAACAGCGCCGGAAGAAACACTCACCTGTTCCGACCGATGGTGGGATATTTTTCACGATGAAAAACTCAATGAACTGGAAAATTTAGCTTTAGCAAATAATCAGGATCTTCTTTTAACTTTGGAAAAAATTAAAGAGGCCCGCGCTCGGATAGGAATCGCCGCGGCAGATTTTTATCCTCAGATTACGCTGAATCCTTTATTTACAAATACTGATGAATTAACAAAAAATTACAGTCGTCTGAACAGCATCATCCAAACCAAAGATGCTTTTCGTGTGCATGAGCTGCTCTATTTTTTACCTGTGAATATGAATTATGAGGTCGATTTATGGGGAAAGATCAGAGACCGTTATAAATCAACGGTTTACGACTTCTTAGCTCAAAAAAAAGATTATGAAACCGTGATGCTGAGCCTCACAACGCAATTGGCAGGTACCTATTATCAATTGAGAGCAGCTGATAATCAACTCGCGCTTTTGCAAAAAGTCATTGAATCACGCCAAAAAGCCTTTGATATCAATAAGGCCCGATTCGATGACCAAATTACCGATTACGTGGATGTCACACTGGCGGGAGAGGAGATAGATTCCGCCATTACCCAATTTCAGGAGGTAAAACGGCAACGTGAGATCCTGGAAAACGAATTAGCATTGTTAATCGGCGTTCCCGCCTCCGATTTCGTAATGAATTTTTCTCCTTTCGAAGGTGCTCCACCCGTTATACCCGAAGGAATTCCCTCGGAAATACTTTTGCGACGCCCGGATATTGCCGAAGCCGAATTTACGACCAGATCAAATCACGCCTTAATTAAAGAAGCATATACAGGATTTTTTCCCTCTATTAATTTAACCGCTACGGCAGGATATGAAAGCCCCCTTTTGAAATACTTTCTTCTTGGCATAAGTAGATTTTGGATGGATGGAGTACAAATCGACCAGTTTATTTTTGACGGGGGCAAAACCTGTTCCAACCTGAAGCTGCAAATCGCCCGATTTAAAGAATCCGAAGCTGCCTACCAACAACAGGTGCTTATCGCTTTCAGAGAAGTGGAAGATGCGCTGTCCGATATAAATCGATACTCCAAAGAATATGCAGCGATGCTGGCCACCACCCGATGGGCGGCAAAAAGCTATGCATTGTATGTAGATCGTTATGACTCCGGAATCACTAATTACATCAACGTGGTGAATACGGAAAGAGATTTACTGAATTATCAGATTACTTTAAATAACATACAAGGTTTCCGTTATATAGCAACGATACAATTGATTAAAGCTTTAGGAGGCGGTTGGTCATTATGATGGCAGCTCTTTTTCTCATTTTTGTATTTATCGTTCTTTCGATTATCCTACAAAATCGAAAACTTGCAATCGCCTTCCTTATCGCCGGTTTGCTGCTCTCTTTATTGATGACATATCATCATGCTACCGACATGTTACAAATTAATTGGTGAGGATAACGATGAAAAATTTACAAAAAAATCTCAATATCCTGCTCATTTTGATTTTATCAGGTGTGCTTCTCAGCGCTTTCGGCGTGCAGTTCATCTATCATGAACAGCCGTGTCCTTTATGTTTATTGCAACGATTGGGAATGATTGCGGTAAGCTGTGCGGCAGCTTTTAACCTTGTATTCGGACTGCGCATGTCCCATTACGGTTTTATGTTATTGAGTGCTTTATTCGGCGGATTTGTAGCTTTACGGCAAATCTCTTTGCATGTGTGTCCAGGATTCTCAAGTTTCGGTTTGCCTGTACTCGGATTGAGTTTGTATACGTGGTCTTTTATCGTGTTTGTCTGTGTAATTGCCTATACGGCACTACTGCTGTTCATTTATGATTTTAAGGAAGAATCCAAGGAACCTCACGGCTCCTTGGACGGTTGGAATAAATTTTCGTGCCTCTTAATTTTATTCATTGCGGGCTTAAATTGTATTACAACACTGTGGCAATGCGGATTAGGTCCCTGTGAAGGTTGATAAATATTCTAGACATCTGCATTAGGTTTCAGAGTACTATTGTCAACATGGACAAAACCCTCAGGAGTCTTTGTATTTTCAAGTCATCCTGAAAATTGTGATAACCATAATAATGAACGAGATCTTGTTTTATCAATCCCAATTCATTTTTTACCGCTTCCAATTTAGGGTTTATTGCTTCTATTACATCTTTTTTTATTGCTTTGCCCAACTCTTTCAGACCGGCATTGATTTCATTTGGGGGTGTATTGGCTACTTTTTTAATGTCTTTCATTACGTTTTCAAGACAGCCTTTGAAAAATTTAGGGTCATTTGCTATTACAAGGGTCGCAACTAATCCCGGAATCAGTAGGAACACCGCTGATACAGGAATAAACACAACTAAAGATGGGGGAGCGGTTATTCCCATGAATATAGAGAATGCTATGAATGCAAGAGTTGTAGCTGTTATCAAAACAGCCGGTGTCTTTAGCATCTCTTTTGTTTCCGGTTTCATAGAATCTTTTTTAAGAAAATTTACTGTGTTTGAGCTTTGTAAAACTTGTAATGTTGCTTTCATTATTTTCAACCTTTTATTTTAATGATTTATTTATAAATTAATAATAACAAATTTTTGTTAATAAATAATAAATAATAAATAAATTACTAATTAATAATTTTTTTTATAATTTATATATTAAATTCTCAAATTTTGGTCTGCCACGCTGCGAAGGATCGGGTTAGACCCGGATTCTCTGTCTATATAAGAAAGAATCCAAGGAACCTCACGACTCCTTGGACGGTTGGAATAAATTTTCGTGCCTCTTAATTTTATTCATTGCGGGCTTAAATTGTATTACAACACTGT
The DNA here is from genome assembly GCA_013288845.1 of Chlamydiota bacterium. Lineage (GTDB taxonomy): Bacteria > Chlamydiota > Chlamydiia > Chlamydiales > Criblamydiaceae > JABDBB01. The sequence goes on from JABDBB010000017.1 coordinate 16,903, forward strand.
GGCAATGCGGATTAGGTCCCTGTGAAGGTTGATAAATA
>JABDBB010000017.1:17040-27471 GCA_013288845.1 Chlamydiota bacterium
AATTTTCGTGCCTCTTAATTTTATTCATTGCGGGCTTAAATTGTATTACAACACTGTGGCAATGCGGATTAGGTCCCTGTGAAGGTTGATAAATAATTTTTACCTGCATGAATTTGGTCGTCTATAATGTTTTTTATTACTTTCAGATTATTTTTTACTGTCTCCACTTCTTTTTTTGATGCATTTACCACATCTTCTTTTATTGCTTTGCCCAAGTTTTTCACATCTTTGCCGATTTGACTAAGGGATTTATTAGCTTCTTCTTTGAGGTCTTTCATTACGTTTTCAAGACAGCCTTTGAAAAATTGAGGAGTACCTGCTATGGTAGTAGTCAGCGCAAATCCTGCACTAAATGATGATGCCGCTAATATGGCAAGAGGGGCAAAAGCCATGCCTAAAAGGGGCAAACTGATAACCGCAGAAACAACTATTCCCAAGATTGTAAGGGCTAGTGATGTAATAGCTATGGCAGTCAGCATAGCAGTTCCGTTTAACCCTAATTTAACGTCAGATGGGATTTCTTTTTTAAGAAAATTTACTGTATTTGAGCTTTGTAAAACTTGTAATGTTGCTTTCATTATTTTTACTCCTTATATTTTAATAATTTATTTATATATATAAATTATAGAAAATTTTTATTAATAAATAAAAAATAAAATATTAATTTTTAATAAATTATTTAGCATTTATGTCGGCCCTTCGGGCCTCACCTTCTTTATTTATCTCATCCGGATCGCAATGAACAATGGTGCTAAAGTAAGGAATAAGTAATTGATAATTAGTTAGTTATGTAATATATAATTGAATTCGCGCAGCGTTTGGAGTGCGGTGACTCGTCACCGCTTTGCCCTCGACTCGACTTGTCGAGGCGGTTTAAGCGTTATTTTGTGTTTATAGATATTCAGAAATTCGTTCAAAGATTAGTTCTCTAAGTTTTTAAAACGCATCGACAAGTCGATGCGAGGGCAAAGCGGTGACGAGTCACCGCACTCCAAACGCTGCGCGAATTCAATACTTCGTTAGTCCGTTGTATCGGGAACTACACCTTCAGAATTTGACAAATGATCCGGAAAAAAAACACTGAGTGCGTCATGTTTCATCGATGTCAATTCTGCTTTTGCTATCCTTATCACATCTTCCTTTATTGCTCGGCCCAAGTCTTTCAAATCTTTGCCGATTTGACTTCCGGGTTTATTAATTTCTTCTTTGATATCTTTCACGACATTTGCAAGGCAGTCTTTAAAAAATTCGGGATCTTTTACTACAGCAACTGTCGCAACTCCTAATGAAATAAGTAAAAACGGCATCGATACGAAAATAGGAGCTATAACAAAAGTTAAAAGAGGCAAACCTACAACTACAGAGCATATTGAGACTCCCAATATAGCAGCAGCTAACACTGCAATGGTCGCAGCTGCCATCATAACCGTTTCACCCAGCCTACGTTTTGTGTCAGGTTTGATCTTGGTCGCTTTAAGAAAATCTACTGTATTGGAATTCTCAAACACTTTTAAAGTAGCTTCCATTTTTCACTTCCTTATTTAATTAATTATTAAAATTTAATTTTACGCATTTATTAATCTTATTATTTTTTCAAAAAAAGACTGTTCCGTAGATATTTCTTTATAACCTGTCGCTAAAGGAGTTCCCTCCGATAAGTCAATATTTTCATCATGACTATGATTTGTGATCGATTCCTTTAACGATTGCATATCTTTTTTAAGATTTTTCAGGACTTCTTGTACAAAATCAGGATGTTGCGCGACTGTATCAGACAAAATTGCGCAAGCTACAGCGCCTGCAGTTACAAAAAAAGCTAAAGGAACTATAAATACAGGAGGGTGTAAAATTACTAAAGGAATTGCGAGAATCCCTAATACTAAAGGAATAATTACTGCGGCAGCGGCTAATAAAACCGCACTTTTATTTTTCAACGGCGATATCTCGTCTGAATGAGTCTTTTTCAGATAAGTTATAGTTGCTGATTTTTGAATTAAAGAACTCATTGTCATAATAAACCTCTTTTAATAATTTAAAATTTATAACAATATTATTATAAAATTAAAATATTAACTTTGTATTAACAAAACAAAAAGAAATAAATAATTTTAAAAATAGAATGCTAAGAGCGAATTGATTGATTTAAGGGTAAAAAAACCGAGAGAAGGACTCTCTCGGTCATATTAAATATATTTTTTAGGACTGAGAATCACCGTAGTCAGTACTTTTACCACCGGGATTAGTCGGTTCACTAATTGGTTTTTGAACAGTCGAGGTGTTATGTGATAATAAAGCCATTATATCTTCTTTTAATGTCTTACCTAAATTCTTCATCTCTTCAAGACTTACATTCCTGAGAAAATTCCTGATATCATTGTCTACAGTTTTGAGAAGTTTATCGAAATATTTCGGATTTTGGAGATAAGCAATGAACGATGCCCCTAAGGCTGCGGATGCGCTTATTAGTGCCATAACTCCCAAAGTTGAAATGATTGCAGGAGCCAACACTACAACAGCCAGTCCTAACGCAACAAGTGCTACTGCGTTAACAGCAAGTGCGGAAGCTACGAATACTGCAACTTTGGTACACTTGGTAAGTTTATTATCCCCCACATGCTTCATAGTTTCTGTTGCATTGAGTTTTGAATTGACTAAATCAACTGTGTTACTCATTATATTACTAATATTCATATCAACCTCTTTTTTATTAATTTAATTATATTATAATTATACATAAAGATTGTTAACATAATATTAATTTAACACAAAAACCAAAAATTCGTTTTTACTTATAAATATCCGGGTTAAAAATATTTATTCACGAAATTTATGAGGCTACCTGAGAAGAATTGAACATTTTTATTGGCGGGCTATTGTTTTTTATTGAGACCGGTTTGTTATTTACTTTCTATAAATCCCAAAACCAATTGCTCCCCTAATTCTGTAAGATATACATCTTCATCCCCTGATTTTCTCAGAAAATTTGTCTGTAATAAAGTACGGCAGATTGTTTGTAGAGCACCCTCATTCAATCCAATCACTTTTCCGATTAAGAAACGATTAACAGGAGAAAACACATCGCCTTTTTTTTCTGCAATTTCGTAAAGAGCGACCATAAAACGTTCGTCTTTTGTTTGCGGTTTTTGACTCATTATACCTCGATCTTTTTTAATGTTGCTCCTGTCGGAGTATCTTCAATTACATATCCTTTATCGCGAATATGATCGCGGAGTAGATCTGCATTTTTCCAGTCTTTATTTTCCCGTGCTCTGTTTCTTTCCGTAAGAGCATCCTTTAGTTCTTGCGGGATTCCGTCTTCGGCTTTTTCGAATGTCATGACACCTAAAATCGAGTCGAACTTCTTCATTACCTCTATCACAGCAGCAGCATCCTCTTTGCCTAAAGCAAGCCTGTCATATAGACTGTTGATTTCACGAATCATATCATAAACAGCGGCGAGGGAGACGGAAATATTCAGATCGTCATTGAGAGATTCGGTGAAATCATGCATTGCTTTTTTCAGAATTGCGGAGGTTTCTTCCGGATTATTTTCTTCTCTGTTCAGGTAGAGCATTCTGGTTATAAAATCATCCAGACGTTTTAGAGAATGCGCTGCCGCTTTTAATCCTTTGAATGTAAAATTCAACTGCGTTTTGTAATGAGTTTGCAGAAGAAGATACCGCACCTGTCTTCCTGTGTAGCCTTTATCTAATAAATTTCTGAGAGTGTAAAAATTGCCTGCGCTTTTGGACATTTTTTTGCCGTCTACAACAAGATGTTCCGAGTGCATCCAAATTTTGGCAAACGGTTTTCCCGAACACGCTTCGGACTGCGCGATCTCATTTTCGTGATGAGGAAACATATTGTCGATTCCGCCGCAATGAATATCGATTGTTTCGCCTAACACTTTCATGGCCATGGCAGAGCATTCCAGGTGCCATCCGGGGCGCCCTTTTCCGAAGGGACTGTCCCAATAAATATTTCCGTCACGTTCCGTATCAAGAGCTTTCCACAGAACAAAGTCGGCGACATTTTCTTTATCATATTCATCATTCATGATCCGGTCGGAAGCACCCGCCAATAATTCATCTCTTTTGAAATGTGAGAGGCAGCCGTATCGGGGAAATTTATCAATTGCGTAATAGACACTTTGGTCTGCCCCTTTATATGCAAAGCCTTTATCCAGAAGTACTTCGATGATTTCGATCATATCCTGGATGTAATCTGTCGCAGCTGGATATTTTTCGGCCCGTTGAATATGAAGGGTATCCAAATCTTCAAAAAAAGCGACGACAAACGGCTCTGTATATTCGCTTAAGCTGATATTTTTCGCTAAAGCACCCCGAATGGTTTTATCATCGACGTCGGTAATGTTCATGACATGGGTGATTTTCATTCCCATAAATTTTATTGTACGACGGAGAAGATCTTCAAAAATATACGTTCTGAAATTGCCGATATGAGCGTAATCGTAAACCGTCGGTCCACATGTGTACATCAGAATCCGATTATCTTTCAGAGGAATCAGAGCTTCTTTTTTTCGTGTTGCTGTATTAAATAATTTTAAACGATCGGTTTGCGATCCGGTATCTAAAGTCATCTTTGTTATCCTGATAAGAAATGAATTAACACTTATTTTAAGGAATAAACTCTTTATCTGCAAGGAAAGGAATTTCCCCGATAACCGGCAAATTCTACAAACATACCATGCGTTTTATTCTCCCATATGCTAAAAAGGTCAGCATCGACACACTCTTTCTAACATTGCGAGAAATAATGAAAAAAGGATTTTGCCCCCTTGCCTCCGGATCGAAAGGGAACAGCATTTTTTTAGGGACCGAAAACACAAAAATATTGATCGACGCCGGTTTAAGCACGAAGGCCACCATACAAAAACTGGGTGAGATCGATGTCGATATAGGAGAAATCGACGCTATCCTGATCACCCATGAACATTCGGACCATATTGCCGGATTGAAAGTGATGGCAAATAAATTAAAAATTCCGATTTTTGCCAATACCGAAACGGCAAAAGGCATTGTGGCCTCTCAGAGAGATTGTCCCCAATTCAAAATTTTTACGACCGGAGAAACTTTTGAATTTGCCGATTTGGAAATTCACCCCTTTACCATTCCCCACGATACTTTGGATCCCGTTGCGTTTGTTATTAAGACAGAAGGGCTCAAGCTCGGATTTTGCACCGATCTCGGATTTGTGACTTCTCTTGTGAAAATGCAGCTTAAAGATTGTGATTATTTGTATTTAGAGGCCAACCACCAACCGTCGATGGTGCATGCCTGTCCGCGGCCTCAAGTTTACAAACAACGTGTATTGGGAAGAACCGGTCATTTATCTAACGAAGCGACAGGGGCTCTTTTGGCGGAAATTGCGCATCCCGGATTAAAACAGGTGCATCTTGCTCATCTTTCCGGCGAATGCAATACTCCGGAGACAGCGATACAAGTGATCAAAGGCGTATTAGCTGAAAAGGGTCTCGACGTAGATTTATGCATAGCTCCGCAGGAAAGAATCGGGCAAGCCGTCTTCTTTTAATAGAATTTGCAGCGCGCAGCGTTTGGAGTGCGGTGACTTGTCACCGCTTTGCCCTCGACTCGACTTGTCGAGGCGTTTTAAGCGATATTTTGTGTTTATAGATATTCAGAAATTCGTTCAAAGATTAGTTCTCTAAGTTTTTAAAACCGCATTGACAAGTCAATGCGAGGGCAAAGCGGTGACAAGTCACCGCACTCCAAACGCTGCGCGCACTCAATTTCTTCATAGGTAACCGGATAAATTTCCTGAGCCCGAAGTGTTTTAAGATCTCTTAACCTAAACCCTGATCACCAAAATATCGCAACCCGATTTACGAATGAGGTCGTTTGCTGTAGAGCCGGAAAATAAAAGACGGAAACCGTGTCTTGCATGAGTCCCTACAACGATCAGATCCGCTCCTATTTCTGAAGCTACTTCTAAAATTTTCAGTCGGGGCTTTCCCACACGTATATATTGATGCTCTTTCGGTATATGCATTTCTACCGAAATTTTTTCCATCCGTTCGTGTATCGAAGACTCTAACTCGGCCTGCCAATCCGCCGCAGTGGGAATGTCATACCCTTCCCGTAAAGCTCGGGGATATTCTATTGCATGGACAATACTGAGGGTACATTGATTGATTTCCTGCAGACTCTTGATTTTTTTCATAATCAGATCATCATCGGCAAAAACAAGATCGGCGGCAAAAAGAATATGGCGATATAGCGTCATGTATACTCCGGGGTTCAAATACCGGAAAGAAGAGTTCATAAAAACGCTTCAAAAGAATCTTCTAAACACTTCTCCTTTCCAATAATACGGATTGGGTATACCGGATTTATTTTAACCTTGCAAGGACACTACGACTTTTTAGGATTTTTCGCCGCTTCTTTTTGTATTTTTGTAAAAAATTTATCTAATCCCGCATTCTCTTTTTTACAGAACGAATCAGAGACCAATGTCGAATCCGGAGGTAAATTTTTCGGATCATTGATTGTAAAATTTCCTGCTTCATCCTTTTGAAATACTTTGGAGAGCGTATTAAAATATATTTCTTTGTTCACAGCGTGATCAAATTTAATACATATTCTCATAACCTGTTCTTTAATAGAATGGGATAAATTATCTTCTTCTTTTTCATACCAATTTTGCAACGTTTGTAAGACAGGAATTTTTTCAAAAAATTCCGTGCAATCGAAAAAGGAAAAATTTTCTACACTCTCTATTTCTCTATATTTAATTTTTTGACTATAGTTTCTTTTTGCTCTTTGTAAAAGCGACATTCCAAAAAAAGAAAGGACATAATCTACAATTTTGTACAATCTTTGCCTCTTACTGCCGGCCGAATTTTGCAGATCTATATAAGCAATACATTTTTTTTCTACACCTTTCTTTAACGTTTCCTGAACAGTACGAGAGGAAATACCGACGTAGGGATAGTTACAAAATTTTCGATATCGTTCTATGATCTTTTTTACGGATTCGGAATTTTTCGAATTTTTCTGAACAATTAAATTCCTTATATCTTGCAGAAATAAACGATCGAGCTTCTCTTGATTTTTCTCCGAAAAGAGTTTATCAAACTCCGGAGTAGCCAAAATATCTGTATCCGAGGAAGAGTTGTTTAATAACTCATTAAATTTTTGCAAAACCCTCTCTGTTTTCTCTTTCAGAAACGAGGCTCGTAATTGACCGAAATCTTTTTTCAGCTTTACAGGTATAGGTGTTCCGCTAAGATTAAAAGACTCATAGAATAATATTTTATGATTTATATGAAAAAAATTAATTTTTTTCTCACAACGCCCGTTTTTATCTACCCTGTTTATATTTCTTGCGTCAATATAATCTAACATCACCTTATTCACATGGATCTCGATACGTTTCTTTAAAGTTTGTTTTTCTGATTTTCCAAATAAACTAAAAAAACTATCACAAACTTTTCCTAATAGAGATTTACCAAGATATTCCGATTTAGCATAAGATGTGATACTTTTTTCAAGTTTTTTATAAGATCCATTAAAATCAAATGCATTATCACCTGCGTTATCTTCATCACCTTCATTAAAGAAATTGTTAAGATTTGAAAGGATAGAGGCAATACTTTTATTACAAACCTCTTTTTTTTTCGGAGTCGGAGTCTTATATAAAAGATTAGAGAGTTTTTCCGTAATTTTAACCATTTTCTTCCTTTTTATATATTAGTTTAAAATTATTATACACTATTAAAACATTTAATTATATCTAATTAATAATTTTTAAATTAAAAATTATTATAATTTTTTTTTGGAGCGATTTTTTAATTCAAGGGGGATAAAAGACCGATCGGACAGATAAAGCTCGACTAAAGCTGCCAATCCTAAAATAATAAAAATTCCGTAGATATAAGGAGGAAGACTCACATTGAAAGTCAAAGCAAACAGCACCATGAATTGCAACGTTGTGGAAATTTTCCCGCACCAAATGGAGCGAAAGTGGTATTTACCGAAATTATTGGTACCTAGTAAATAAAGGCCAAAAATAATGACAGAAAAATCCCTGCATAGCATGGCACAGACTTCGGGAAGAGAGATTTTCTCATCTATTAAGAATATTCCCAGTGCGATCACGACAAAAAATTTATCGGCCACCGGATCCAAAACCGTACCGAATCGGCTGGTGCTCTTATATTTTCTTGCCATATAGCCGTCAAAAAAATCGGTCGCCGCGGCAAGTGCTATGGTTAGAGCTCTAACTACAAGATTTTCTTTGATAAAAAGAAGGGCGAGGGGAAATCGGAGTAGAGACAATAAATTAGGAAAGGTGAACATTTTTTTTCTCATTATTAATTAACCGCTATTTTATCTTATTTCACCCTTACCTGCCAGCAGATTTTGTTTTTTCGAATAGGTAGTATGAACACGAAAAAAATATTGAACTCACGAAGCGCATTAATATTTCTTAACGTAAACGGTTACGGATTCGGTACCTAATTTTTTGCAGCTTCTTTTTTTATTTTTGTAAAAAATTTATCGAACACCACATTCTGTTTTCTAAAGAAAGATTCAAAAATCTGCTCCCCCTCACCTTGCTCGAAATCTCTAAAATTGCCTTTATCATCTTTCTTCATCACGTTAAAATTCCCTTCAGTATCTTTTTTAACGTTTGATAGTTGAAGCAAACACCCTTCTTTTGCTAAACTTTTGTTAAAATCTTTCAAACAATTCCTAATTTTTTCTATTGCAGATTTTGATAAATTGCATTCTTCTTTCATACACCATTTCGACAAATTTTTGAATGCAGGCATTTTTTCGCACAATTCGCTTTCATTCAGCTCTTTACATAAGCGTAACGAAGTATAAATGGGGGAATACATAGTTCTTTGATTTAAATTTCTTTTGGCTCTTTGTAAAATCGACACTCCAAATAAAGAAAGAATACGATCTACAACTCTATGGATGCGAATCATAACGGAATTCGAATGTTGCAGGATCAGATAATCAATAATTTTTTCATACACTCCTTCTTTCAATGCTTTTTCATTAGCAAAAACAGATAGTCCATCTATACTCTTGCTCGTAATCCCTATCTTTTCAATATACTCTGCACTTTTTTTTCTGATTGATTCGGTGTTTGTTATATCTTCTTTCGACTTTTCAATAAAATCGTATACTTCATCATATAAACGATCAATCGTTGTTTTATTTTGCTTTGAAAACATTTCATCAAAATTTTCATTATCCAAAATCTCTGAAAAGCTGAGTTCATTGAGTGTGTTGGCAGAATTGTCTTTTAAATATGCATAAACACGTTCCGAGGCATTTTTTGTTTTAGCTTGCAGGAATTGTTCACGTAATTTTGTGAATTCTTTTTTTAATTTTGTAGGTAAAGTTTTTCCGCTTAAATTAAAAGAGTCATAATGTGACAATTTATATACCAAATCGGAAAAATTTTTAGGCGATGACCGATTTGGCCTAGTGCTTTTAGAGTCATCAAATTCATCAAAGACTATTTTATCCATATGAAGCTTGATTCGCTTCTCGAAAGTTTGTTTTTCTGACTTTCCGAACAAACCTAAAAAACGATCGCAAATCTTCCCTATCCGAGATCTACCAAAATAATGTAATTTCGTAAGACACACAAAACTTTTTTTAAGGTTTGCGTGCGATCCTTTAAACTCAAAATTTGAGTCTGATGTTACAAAGTATATTTTCGAAAAATTTTTAAGAACTTTATTACAAATTTTCTTTTTTTCGGGAGTAGAAGACTTATACAAGAAATTGGCTAATTTTTCCGTAATTTTAACCATTGGATTTCCTTTTTTTGGATTAAATAATAATAAGTATAACAAAAAAAACATTAAACTCAATTAATTACAGTAGAACAACACAACAAGCTTAATTAATTTAAAAAAATTATACTATCTACGCAGTAGAACACTTCCCTGCCGGTAGATTTTGTTTTTTCGAATAGAGAATATTAACATGAAAAAATATTGAACGAGCGCAAACGCTGCGCGCGTTAAAATTTCTTAACAAAACGGTTACGAATTCGTATTAATTTTTAGCAGCTTCTTTTTTTATCTTTGTAAAAAAATTTTTGAACACTACATTCTGTTTTTTAAAGAAAGATTTGGGGATTAAATTGTATGCAGCTACAAAATTGTCATCATAATTTTTCTTCATATGTTGAAAACCACCCGAAGTATCTTTTTTAACGTTTGCCAGCGTAATAAAAAATATTTCTTTCATGATATTTTTGCGAAAATCTTTCAAACAATTCATAATTTTTTCTATTATAGGATCCGATAACTTATTTTTTTCTTTTATACACCACTTCGACAAATTTTTGAATGCAGGCAATTGTTCGCAAAAAACTTCATCTTCATGCAGATACTTAGATAAGCGTACCCAAGTATAAATG
>JABDBB010000017.1:27481-29602 GCA_013288845.1 Chlamydiota bacterium
ATGTATTCCCCCATTTATACTTGGGTACGCTTATCTAAGTATAAATGGGGGAATACATAGTTCTTTGATTTAAATTTCTTTTGACTCTTTGTAAAATCGACATTCCAAATAAAGAAAGAATACGATCTACGATTCTATGGATGCGAGTCATAACGGAATTCGAATGTTGCAGGACCAGATAATCAATAAATTTTTTACTTACTCCTTCTTTCAATACTTTTTGATGAGCAAAAACAGATGGCTCACGTATATCCTCGCTCTCAATCCCCATCTTTTTAACAAACTCCGCACTTTTTTTTCTGACTGAGTCGGTATTTTTTGTAATCTCTTTTGATTTTTGAATAAAATCATCTGCTTCTTTAAATAAATGATCAATCCTTGCTTGATTTTTCTTTGAAAAGGTTGTCTCAAAATTTACATTCTCCAAAATATCTGAAAAGTTAATTTTTTTATTTAGTTTATCGGCAGGATTGTCTCTTAAATATTTGTAAACACATTCCGAAGCATTTTTTGTTTTAGCTTGCAGGAATTCTTCACGCAATTTTATAAATTCTTTTTTTAATTTTTTAGGTAAACTTTTTCCGATTAAATTAAAAGAGTCATAGAATGATAACTTATATGCCAAATTAGAAAATTTAACCGGTGATCGATTTAACCAAGTGCTTTTATATTTATTTTTTTCATTAATTTCATCTACCACTATTCTACCCATATGACTCTTGATGCGCTTCTCGAAAGTTTGTTTTTCTGACTTTCCGAACAAATGTAAAAAAGGATCATAAATCTTTCCTATCCGAGATCTACCTAAATAATGCGATTTCGTAAGACTCTCAAAACTTTTTTTAAGTTTTGCGTGCGATTTTTTAAATTCACAATTTGATTCTGATGCTATAAAGTAGCTTTTCGAAAAACTCTCAAGTGCTTCATTACAAGCTCTCTTTTTTTCGGGAGTAGAAGAGTTATACAAAAGAAGATTGGATAATTTTTCCGTAATTTTAACCATTGCATTTCCTTTTTTAGGATAAAAATAATAAATTTAACCAAAAAAAACATTAAACTCCATTACTTATAGTAGAAAAATACAAAAAACTTAATTAATTTAAAAAAAATATACTATCTATTACATGCCGGCAGATTTTGTTTTTTTCGAATAGGTATTTTACTCTATATATAAAAATATTTTGGAATCGTTGTAATTTCCGAAGCGATCATTTAGACTCCGGAAAATACGTATGAATACCGGCAAGCCCAAGTATAAGGTAGTTATGCAACACATTAAGGATATTCCTTTTACCAGAATTTTTCCTATATTTTCAGGACATCTGCAAACAGTTGTGGGAAGTTTCGGAAGAGCGGTCCCTATTCAAAGAGAAGAGAGTCTTATCGTCGATCTTCCTGACGGAGATAAATTATGTTGTCAGGTTTCCCGACCTGCAACAACCACAAATAAAACACCGACAATCGTCACGGTTCATGGATTGGGAGGATCGCATAATTCTCTGTATCAGCAACGGCTTGTCCCTAAGTTTAATGAGTTAGGGTATTCTGTCGTCCGAGTTAACCTTCGCGGATGCGGGACCGGTGTTGGCATGGCAAAGAAAACCTATCACGGAGGAGTCGGAGAAGACATTCTTGAAGTACTTAAAATTATCAAGAGAGATACACCCGACAGTCCGGTTTTGTTAATAGGATACTCTCTTGGAGGGAATATTAATCTGAAGTTGCTCGGTGAGTTGGGAGAAGAGGCGAAACAGTATGTAACACATGCTATCGCAGTATGCCCGGCGCTTGATCTTCATGACAGTGCTTTGCGATTACAAAGCTTTGGCAATACGATATATAGGAAATATTATTTAAAAACTCTGTTTGAGCAAATGGAAGAAATAAGAAAACTACATCCTGACTCATTACCGGATATCGAATATACATCCATAATCTCTTTTACTGACTTTGACAATGAATGTACCGCTAAAATCTGGCCTTCTTTTGTAAATGCTAACGGTTACTATAAAGAGTGTAGTTCTAAATATTTCGTTTCGAAAATTGTAATTCCGCTGCATGTTCTTTATTCTATGGATGATCCAATTATCGGTGCTGAAACCATTGAAAAGGCTGATTGGC